>NZ_JBMVFW010000003.1:0-410592 GCF_049538275.1 Rhodococcus sp. AB351 | reverse complement strand
ATCCGTTGCCGGCGGAACGAGAGCGTGGGTGACTGCGGGCCGAGAGGTCCGGCGCGGCCCCACCGCCTGAGCATCGGTCGCACAACTCACACTCCGACCAGATACCCCCGGGGGTACACTGGTCTACAGAACTAGGAAAGGACGCCTCCATGGTCGGCGACGAAGACAGCATCGCACTGGTACTCAACCGGCTGCGCCGCGCACAGGGTCAGCTCGGCGGAGTGATCGCGATGATCGAACAGGGTCGTGACTGCAAGGATGTCGTAACCCAGCTCGCCGCGGTCTCCCGCGCTCTGGACCGCGCCGGATTCAAGATTGTGGCGAGCGGTTTGCGGGAATGCCTCACCGAGACGGCCCAGGACGGCAAGGAGCCGATGACCGAGGCCGAACTCGAGAAGCTCTTCCTCGCCCTGGCTTGACACCTCCCCATCCGAGAGAAAGCAGGACACCCATGACACTCGCACTCTCGACCACCCTGCATACCTCGTTCGACGATGCGGTCGAACGCACCCGCAAGGCACTGGCCGGGCAGGGATTCGGCATTCTCACCGAGATCGACATGAAGGCCACCCTGAAGGCCAAGCTCGGTGAGGAGCTGGAGGATTACATGATCCTCGGTGCATGCAATCCGCCGCTCGCCCACCGGGCGGTGACGGTCGATCGGCAGATCGGGCTCTTGCTCCCCTGCAACGTCGTGGTCCGCACCGACCCCGAGGATCCCGACACCGTGGTGGTCGACGCGATGAACCCACAGATGATGGTGCAGGTCGCCGATCAGCCGGGACTCGCGGAGGTCGCCGACGACGCCACCACCGCTTTGCAGGCCGCCATCGATTCCTTGAAGGCGGATACGGCACAGAACTGAAGCGACACCACGAGGGCCGGCACAGCGACTGTGCCGGCCCTCGCCCCGAACGGGTCAGGGATAGTTGGGATTGTTGTATTCGGGGATCTCGATGCTGATCGGGCGCAGTTCCGACATGTACAGCAGGACGAACTGGCGCAGCAGTTCGTCGAACGTCCAGTAGGCATCCGGCGCCAGCGGAAGCGGCAGCAGGCCTTCGCGTACCGCGATGAACGGGCCCCACGCGACGTCGAGCAGTGTGCCCCAGACGGGTTCGCGTGGAATGTTGAGCCAGTCGGCGATCTCGTCGCCGAGCGCGAACCGTGTCAGCGCACCGAGGATCGGGCGGGTCAACAGCGAGAAGTCCAGACCCTTACCGAGATCGAGCAGCATGTCGGCGAGTTTCACACCCTCGGGTGTGGGCGCCAGGATCGGATCGAGCACCTCCTGCGCCTGGGATTCGGCGTCGTCCCAGGTCGCCGGGATGTACTGGTCCTCGATGCCGAGCATATGCGCGCTGACCTGCCACGAGTGCAGGAATCCCTCGGCCTCCGGAGCCGGGATGGGAACCTTCCACTCCTCGAGAGTGCGCATCACGCTGGTGGGCAGGCTGTGCCAGGTGACCATCATGTCGTGCTGGCTGATCGGCACGTCCTCAGGTGCCATATTGGCCCAGTGTGAGGACTGCGGAAGCAGATGCCGCACGCCGGCATGGACGAGTCTGGTCTTCACCGACGTGACGATCATCTCGCCGTCGCCGAGATATGCATTGCGAGAACCGATGTCGTAACCCAGCTTCGCCGTCTTCGAGATACGGCCCTTCATGTTGGCGCCGCCCTTGGAGTAGTAGACGGCCAGCGCTTCCTTCGGGATGACCGTGCTCATCATCCCGCTCACGAATCCGTACAGGACACCGAGATACAGCCCGCGCTTCTGGTTGAAACGAACGGCCGTCTCGAGTTTCGCCGGATCGGCCCAGGACGGAAGCTGCCGGGCGTGTTCCATGAAATCGCGCAGGTCGTTCGGAAGCCCTTCGGGCAACGGCTGGGAGTTCTTCTTCCAGGTGCGCAGCAACTCGTTGACCCTCGGTACGTCGCCACGCTCGAGCAACGAGGCGACGAGCGGGTCGGCCTCGTTGTCCCACACCTGTCGTGGATCGGCACCGCTCCCCGTACCCGGTATCGATCCTGCCGGCGACCACCTCCAGGGCCGGGCCTGGGCCGGTGTCGCCACCGCGAACGCCCCCAATGCGCCCAGGAGGCCACCGGTTTTCAGAACGTCGCGCCTGCTCGGATTATCCATACTGTCGCTCCCCTACGACTCGTGGATGTAGCAATGAAACATTCGGAGTTTTTCTGTAACATCGAACCACACTGTGGCTCGGGTCACAATGGATCGTGAAATGTCACTGCTCGGGATGGTCGGCGACAGGACCGGGACGGTAAACTCTGGACTTCGAGGAGGACATGTGGATTCTGCGTCGCCGATTTCCCGAGCGGTCTCACCCGCCTCCCCACCGCCCCCTGCCGAATCGACATCGTTGCTGGAACGTGCTTTTCAGGACGCACTTCTCCTTCCGGACGAATCCGTCATGGGTATCGAGATCGACGAAACTCGTGTGCGTCTGCTCGATGCCGCCTACGACCAGTTCTGCCGGACCGGCATCCAACGCTCCTCGATGGAGGAGATCGCCCGCCGCGCGAAGCTGTCGCGAATCACCCTGTACCGCAAGTTCGAATCGAAGGATGCCCTCGTCGACGAGGTCATCATGCGCGAGTTCCGCCGCTACTTCCTGCGTTTCCTCGAGGACATCGCCCAGGCCGACACCGTGGCCGACCGCGTGGTCCTCGGATTCGTCAGCGCGCTGCGCGTCATCCGCACGAACAGACTGATCGGCAATCTGCTCGAGACCGAACCGGGGCTGTTCGCCGGCGCGATCGGTGGCGACGACGGAACGATGCTCGCCGCTGTCCGCCGTTTCGTCGCGGGGCAGTTGCAGCGCGAACAACGCGCCGGAACGGTCGCTGCCGACCTGAACACCGACCTGGTGGCAGAGATGCTCGTCCGTATGTCGGCGTCGTTCCTCACCACGCCGAGCCAGGTCGTCGACATCGACGACGACGAGGCCCTCGCGTCGATCGCCCGGCAGTTCCTCGTTCCGATGGTGCTGCCGGACTACGGCTCGACGCGGTAGTACCGGCCTTCGTCGTCCAATCGCGCACGCAGCGCTTCCAATACCTGCCGCTGCCCCTTGTGCAGCTTCGTCTCGGCGTCCGCGGCGACGACCCACCGGGCATCGTCGACCTCCGGGATCGTGATCCGCTTACCGGACTTCGGCGGCCATTCGACCTCGCACGTGCTGCTTTCGACGAACTGCAACTCGTCCGTCGTCTCTCCCGCGTAGATGCTGACGATCTTGCCGGACGACTGCCGGTAGCGACCGAGCAACGACAGCGGTACGTCCGGCGGTTCGATCCCGCATTCCTCGGTGAACTCGCGCAGGGCGACCTCCCGGGGATCCTCCTCCGGGTCGTACTCCCCCTTCGGCACCGACCAGGCCGCTTCGTCCTTCCCCTTCCAGAACGGACCACCGGGGTGGACGAGCCACACGCTGAGCAGACCGGTCTCGTCGATGCGGTAGAACAGCAGACCTGCACTGGTGGCGGCCATCATCGCTCCTGTATACCTGCGACAGGTTGACGCAGAATCGTTTTCAGTTTCTCGGGGGCCGTGCGGCGAGGGTCGGACAGGTAGATCTCGTGGTGGTCGCCGGCGAATGCCAACCCTCGTTCGGGCATCACCTGCGTGTGCAGGCGCTGCAGGACGGGGCCCTCGTCGTCGTACGGTCCGATGTGCAGGATCTGCAGCGCCCTGCCCTCCGTCAGCCGGAACGGCCGCACACGCGACAGGGACGGGAGCGGCTTCTTCTTCGCGCGGGCCTTGTCGCCCGCCGCTGCGATCGCGTCGTCCACCATGTCGTCGGTGATCCAGGGCGGCTGCGCGATGAGCATGCGCCACGACCAGGAGTCCTTGTCCCGCGTGAGAAAGGTGCTCATGTCCTCGCTCCACCACAGACCTTCGAGGGGCCCGACGACGAAATCCCGGCCGAGTTCCTTCTCGGAGGTGAACTTCAGGGTGTACGCCACCGAGTAGAGGGCCTCGACGGCGTCGGCGTACTCGTCGGAACCGTTCGGATCGCTCTTGCCGTCGACGGCGAGGTAACCGAACTCGGGGACGTGCACCTCGGTGAAATCCTCGGTCGAGCAGGTGTACAGCTCACGGTGCTCACGCTTGATGTCGTATTTGCCCACGGCGCCCCTTCCGTTCGAGGACGAGAATAGGCGTCCGGCGGCATCCGTACGGGCGATCCACACCCCTTCGCCCCGCGGCCGTTTGCGTCTAGCATCGTCCCCATGCTCGACGAGAGCACCCAGAAGACGTTCGAGGAGAACCGCACCCACCTGCTGTCGGTGGCGTACCGCCTCACCGGGAGCATCGCCGACGCCGAGGACGCCGTGCAGGACGCATGGCTGCGACTTGCGGGCGCGGATGTCTCCGAGGTGCGCGACCTGCGTGCCTGGCTGACGACGGTCGTGGGACGGTTGTGCCTCGACAGATTGCGCTCGGCCGCGGTGCGCCGCGAGACCTATGTGGGCCAGTGGCTGCCCGAACCGATCGTCGCGCCCCTCGGTTCCCCTGCTCCCCCGGATCCGCTCGACGAGATCGTGCGCGATGAGGACAACCGCCTCGCGGCCCTGGTCGTCCTCGACAATCTGACACCGGCCCAGCGCGTCGCGTTCGTGCTCCACGACGCGTTCGACATCCCGTTCGACGACATCGCCCGGATCCTCGACGTCGCCACCCCGACCGCCCGCCAGCTGGCTTCCCGCGCCCGCCGGACGGTCTCGGCCGTTCCACCGCCGAGTTCACCGGCCGAACACGAGGAGGCCGTCGGGCGACTCGTCGCGGCGTTCGCGGGCGCCGACCTCGACGCCGTCGTCGCCGCGCTCCATCCCGACGCCCGCATGATCGGGGACGCCGGCGGCACGACGCGCACCGCGCTGAACGTCGTGGTCGGCGCCGAGAAGGTCGCGCGGTTCATCCTCGGACTGCTGCGGCTCTACGGTGCCGAGGCGTTGACGGCCTTCGAAGCGGTCCTCGTCAACGGCGAGCTGGGTCTGTTGAACCGCGGTCGCCCGGCCGAGGACGGTCGGCCGGGCTTTCCTCCGCGCGTGACGGCGTGGACCGTGCGGGACGGACGGATCTGGGCGGCCTACGACATCGCGAACCCCGAGAAGCTCAGACGCGGAGTCCTTCTGCCCGACGGCATCTTCGACTAGGCGTCATGCGTTCCCGGCTTCGTCGGCCCACGGCACCCGGCAGGCGTCTGTGCTGAATCCCTGATCGTGGATGCCCAGCGCCGAGTTCATGCGCGCACGCATGTTCTCGAGCGCGATCTGATAGGTGAGTTCGACGACGCCCGCCGGCCCGAAACGACGTTCGAGGTCGGCGACCTGTTCGTCGGTGACCTCCTTCGCCACGTCGCCGGTCATCGCGTCGGCGTACGCGATCGCGGCCTTCTCGTCGTCGCTGTAGAGATCGGAGGTCTCGTACTCGGCGATGTGGGCGAGTCGTTCGGTGTCGAGTCCGTCCAGCCGCTGGAGCATCGTGCCGAAGTCGATGCACCACGAGCATCCGACGGTCCACGCCACGCGGTAGACCGCGATCTCCCGGACCGCGGCGGGCAGGACCGTGGAGGCGCGTTGGGCGAGCATCTCGTGGACTCCGCTCGTACGCATCAACCTCGGATGGTGCGCCGTCACCGCGAAGGGTTCGGGGACCGAACCGAACCTGCGGCGGGCGAGCGCATACATCGCACGGGTCATCGGACCGGTGCGGTCGGGAGCGACGGCTTCGAGGCGTGCCATGACGGTGTCCTTCCGGTGCGACCGACGGATACTCCGCCGGTTCGAGGTGGCCTACACCATGGAGACGAGGCAGGCCGCACGGATGTGACACCGCGGGCGCTACGCTGCAGGAATGGCTGATTCGACGACTTCGGGACGAGTTCGTACGGTCTCCCGGCTACGACCGTTCGCCTCGACGATCTTCGCCGAGATGACCGAACTCGCCGTGCGGCACGGCGCGATCAACCTCGGGCAGGGCTTTCCCGACGTCGACGGCCCACCCGCCATGCTCGAGATCGCCCGCAACGCGATCGCCGAGGGGGTCAACCAGTACCCGCCCGGGTCCGGCATGCCGGTCCTGCGCGAGGCCGTCGCCGCCGACCGCGCCGCGCGGTACGGCCTGCACCACGACCCCGAGTCCGAGGTGCTCGTCACCGTCGGCGCCACCGAGGCAATCAGCGCCGCGATCCTCGGGCTCGTCGAACCCGGCGAGGAGGTGCTCCTCACGGAGCCGTACTACGACTCGTACGCGGCGTCGGTGGCGCTCGCCGGCGCGACGCGCCGGACCGTGCCGCTGACCCGTTCCGGGAACGGTTTCGTGCTCGACGTCGACGCCCTGCGCGCCGCCGTCACCGAGCGGACACGGATGCTGGTCGTCAACAGTCCGCACAATCCCACCGGCACCGTCTACGACCGCGAAGCGCTGACCGCCCTGGCCGAGCTCGCCTGCGAACGCGACCTGCTGGTGCTGTCCGACGAGGTGTACGAGCATCTGGTCTTCGACGGTCGCACGCACATCCCGCTCGCATCGTTGCCCGGCATGGCCGAACGGACGATCACGGTCTCGAGTGCCGCCAAGACCTTCAACGTCACCGGATGGAAGATCGGGTGGGCGATGGGCCCGCGCGAACTGATCGACGGGGTGCGCGCCGCGAAACAGTTCATGACGTTCGTCGGTGGAGCGCCGTTCCAACCGGCGGTCGCACATGCGTTGACGCACGAACAGGACTGGATCGCGTCGATGCGTGCCGACCTCGAACGCAAGCGAACCTTCCTGTCCCACGCACTCTCCGAGGCAGGCCTGAAGGTGTTCGACTCCGCCGGAACCTATTTCGTGTGTGCCGATCTGACACCGCTCGGCCGGACCGACGCGGTGGCCTTCTGTCGGGAGCTTCCGGGCCGCATCGGGGTGGCCGCGGTACCGGTGAGCGTCTTCGTGGACGACATCGCGTCGTGGAATCATCTGGTGCGCTTCGCATTCTGCAAGCGGGACGAGGTGCTCACCGAAGCGGTGGCACGTCTGAACGGATTGCAGGAGGCACGCTAGATGTTGCGACCGACCATCCCGTCGGACTTCGTGTCCCGAGCGGTACGGGTGGGAGCCGAGGAGGGCATCGATCTGCAACCGGCCCTCGAGGCAGCGCGCATCAGCCGCGCGGTCCTCACCCATCCCCATGCGCGGCTCACGCCCGCCCAGGTCAGTCGCTTCACCCAGGTGGTCTGGCAGATCACCGACGACGAACTCTTCGGCATCGCAGAAGCTCCCGTGCCCCGCGGCACCTTCCGGGTGATGTGCCTGACCCTCATCCATCGGCCCGATCTCGATCACGCTCTGCAACGGATGATCGAGGTGAACCATGTCATCCGGTCACTGCCGCAACTGAGCCTGACCCCGGGTGCGTCCACCACCTTCCTGGAGGTGGAACTGCCGGAGGTCGTGGACGACAAGACCCGCGTGGTGGTGGATTTCCTTCTCATGCTGCTGCACCGCTTCGCCGCGTGGCTGGTGGGCGGGCGCGTCCCCCTCGAATCGGTCTTCCTGCCGTACACCGAACCCGATCCCGTCCTGGCCCGCAGTTACGACGCGATCTTCGGTGTGCCGGTGACCTTCGGCGCGGGACGGGCCGCACTCGAGATCGACAATGCCGCGCTGAAGTCGCCGCTCGTGCAGACCGAGGAATCGCTCGAGGAGTACCTGCGCGATTCCCCGAATCTCATTCTCTCCGAACGTGAGTACGAGTCGACGGTATCGTCCCAGGTGCGGCGGATCTTCGAGTCGGGCATCGAAGGCCGGACGGCGACCGCCGAGGACATCGCCGGCAGGCTCGCGGTGAGCCCTCCCCATCTGCGCCGGCTGCTCCGTCAGGAGGGCACGTCGCTGGGGCAGTTGCGCGAGGAGGTCCTCCGCGACCTCGCGATCGCGGGGCTGAGACGTGGTGAGGCGGTCGACGATCTGTCGTCCCGGCTCGGCTTCTCCGAGCCGAGCGCCTTCCGCCGGGCGTTCAAGAGATGGACCGGAAACACCCCTCGCGCATACCGAGAACACCGCTGACGCTCACGACTGCCAACCGTCGCGACCCCGCCGGGTACCCGCCCGGTTCCGGAACAAAACTCGATTCGACCAGGAGGTTTGAGCGAGGACCCGGGCATGCGGACATGCCGGGGTCCGGCTTGCATTCCGGCATTTTCAATGGGAACGTCGGAAGCGAACCGTCATCGACTTTCGAGAGGGTGATCTACGAGCTATGCGCACGATCGTTCGCGACGACTATCCGACCCGCGGTCGCACCGCCTGCGAGTCCGTCGAGAGGAAGGATCCCGTCGTCTGGGGTTCGGCCGACGGCGGGCCGCTCGACGCCGAGGCCGTGTCCGGATACGACCGCCGCGGGTTCCACACCGCCGAAGGACTTCTCGCCGCACACGATGTGGGAAACCTTCTGGAGGAGACCGCACGACTCGGCCGGGAGCTCGGTGACGACGACCGTGTGGTCCGCGAACAGGGCAGCGGCGATGTCCGCTCGGTCTTCGACGTGCACCGGCTCAGCGATCTCGTGGACTCCATCATCCGCAGGCCCGAGATCGTCGGTATCGCACGGCAACTGCTGGGATCCGATGTGTACGTCCACCAGTCGCGGCTCAACGTCAAGCCCGGCTTCCGCGGCGGCCCGTTCTACTGGCATTCGGACTTCGAGACGTGGCACGCCGAGGACGGTATGCCCAAGCCGCGTGCCCTGAGCATCTCGATCGCTCTGACCGAGAACTACGGCTACAACGGCGGTTTGATGATCATGCCGGGTTCGCACAGGACGTACGTCTCGTGCGCGGGCGAGACGCCCGAGGACTACTACCGCGAGTCGCTGGTCACCCATGTTCCGCCGACGGGTTCGCCCGACGAGGACACCCTCACCCGGCTGGCGGCCGAGCACGGCATCGCGACGTTCACCGGCCCGGCGGGCTCGGCGACGGTCTTCGATTCGAACTGCATGCACGGTTCGAACGGGAACATCACGCCGTTCCCGCGTTCGAACCTGTTCGTGGTGTTCAACAGCGTCGAGAACACGCTTGTCGAACCGTTCGCCGCGTCGAAGCCGCGTCCGTCCTATCTGGGCAGCCGCGACTTCACGCCCCTGACGTGACATGAGGTGAGCACTTCCCACGACTGTGGCCGGGACGCCCCGTGGCGTCCCGGCCGCCGTCGTCACGGAGATGTCGTGCGTTCCTGCATGTCGATCGGCATGGCACGTCCGCGTGAGCCGAAGATCGCGCGCCGGAGGGTGAACCTGCCCAGCTCGCGATCGTAGGGCCGGTATGCCGCATATACGATCACGTGGAGACGCGACTGCAGACGGATGAGTTTGCGGATCTGCGGCGTGAGCCTGCCGTGCAGTTCGAAAGTGTCGATGCCCGACCGGATGTAGGCCTCGTACTCGCTCGGCGGTGTATAGGCCCGGCGCGGCGACACGTCGGCGAACAGTTCGGTGAGCTGGGCGATCTCGATGTCCGCTTCGCGGAGACACAGTGCGAGGTCGATGTCCTCGTGGATCTTCGGGTCGGTACTGACGGCGTCGCGGACCCGTTCCCACGCGGACCGTCGCAGTGCCATGTTCGCGCCGTGCAGATTGTCGATCCGCCGTTCCCCGCCGAATGCTCCTTGCGCGACCCGTTTGTCGATGTACCACTGTTTGAGCCTGCGGTAGGGGGAATCGTAGGAGTTGCTGAGTCCGCTGATCGCTCCCACCTCGGCGGTGTCGTCGCGGGCGAAGAAGCTGCGGACGGTGTGCGCCCAGCCGGGACGAACCCGCGTGTCCGCATCGATCCGTCCGATGAGATCTCCCGTGGCCGCGTCCAATCCGGCATTACGCGCGAATGCGACACCCGGCCGTGACTCGACGATCCGTCGCACGAGGGGCTCGCCGGCGGCGATGGCTTCGACGATCTGCGCCGTGCGATCGGTCGAATTGTTGTCCACGACCAGGATTTCGTGGATCTCCGACTTCTGGGCGAGCAGCGCCGCGAGGCATTGCGCGATGTAACGCTCCTCGTTGTGGGCCGGCACGACGATCGACAACCTGTTCGTAGCCATGGAAACGACGCTACCGGACCGACGAGGGCCGGCGGTTCGCCATCGCTGACGACTCCGCCGGCCCTTCGCGCCGCAGACGGTTCAGCCGCGACGGGTGCGAACGGCCTGCGCGAGGCGGTCGAGCTGCGCGGCGGTGGTGTCCCAGTCGATGCACGCGTCGGTGATCGACTTGCCGTAGTCGAGCTTGTCGGCCTCGCCGAGGGTCAGGTCCTGACGTCCCGCCTCGATGAAGCTCTCGAGCATCAGTCCGACGATGCCCTTCTCGCCGGCCTCGATGCGCTCGGCGACATCGGTGACGACGTCGACCTGCTTGTTGTGGTCCTTGCGGCTGTTGCCGTGGCTCGCGTCGATGACGACACGCTCGGGCAGACCGGCCTTGCGCAGGCGGGCCATCGTGTCGGCCACGGTCTCGGCGTCGTAGTTCGGTCCCGCGCTACCACCGCGCAGGATGACGTGGCAGTCCGGGTTGCCGACGGTCTCGATGAGCGCAGCCTGACCGTCGAGGTCGGTGCCGGGGAAGACGTGGCTGGCCGCTGCGGCACGGGTGCCGTCGACCGCGACCTGCACGTCACCTTCGGTGGAGTTCTTGATGCCGACGGGCATGGACAGCGCGCTGCACAGCTGGCGGTGGACCTGACTCGCGGCGGTGCGGGCGCCGATGGCTCCGTAGGTGACCAGGTCGGCGTAGTACTGGGGAAGGATCGGATCGAGGAACTCGCAGCCGACGGGCAGGCCGAGACCGGAGACGTCGAGCAGCAGCTTGCGGCCGATGCGCAGGCCGGTGTTGATGTCGAAGGTGCCGTCGAGGTGCGGGTCGTTGAGCAGGCCCTTCCATCCGAGCGTGGTGCGCGGCTTCTCGAAGTACACGCGCATCACGACGTGCAGGTCGTCGCGCAATTCCTCGGCCTTGGCGGCCAGGCGGCGCGCGTAGTCCATCGCGGCGGCGGGGTCGTGCACGGAGCAGGGGCCGACCACGACGACGAGGCGGTCGTCGGCTCCGTTGAGGATGTCGACGGTGCCGGCGCGACCCGAGCGGACGGTCGCTGCGACGACGGCGTCGGGTGCGTACTCGGCACGGATCTCGGAGGGTGCGACGAGGGGGCTGACCTTGACGGTGCGCTGTTCGTCGAGATTCGACGTGGAGATTCCGCTGGTCGCGGTTCCGGTGCTGGGGCTCATCGATGGTTCCTGTTCTCGGTGGTGCGGATTCCGACCCGAGAGAACCTGAGATTCCGACGAGCCGGTCTGGATCCGGCTCGTAGGTGAAGAAGTCAGCGCGTGGTCACGCCGACCGACCCACCCCGGGCCGGCCTGCTAAACCAGAAATATGCACGCTGCATAGCTCCGGACTGTACCAGGACGGCCGATGCGCCTGTCAAACCACCCCCGGTGTGGGGACGAAGAGGCGCCTCGTCAGCGTGGGCCCGTGGGCAGGACGACACGCCCGAAGGTCGTGCTCAGCACTCCGGCAGCGGAGGTGTACCAGGCACCGGCGGCAGCGGCGAGTCCGAAATAGCCACCGACCCTCGTCAGACCGGTCTGCTCCAGCAGCGCTCCGAGGGTGAGGAAGACGAAGGCGGCGAGGAGCACCGAGAAGGTGACGAAGAGGGCTGCGCTGATCCGGGTACTGGCGAACCACATGTAGACGGTGAAGATGGTCCAGGCCAGCAGGAAGATGCCCACCCCGACGTGCCGCTCGGCACCCATCTCCTCGGCGGTGTAGGTGACCAGATACCAGAAGCTCAACCAGAACGCCCCGTACGAGCTGAAGGCCGTCGCCCCGAAGACGTTGCCCTTCAGGAACTCCCACATTCCGGCGGCGAGCTGAGTGAGACCGCCGTAGAACAACGCCACCCCGAAGACGGCGGCTTCCGCCTCCGCCGAGACGAACCCGGCGTTGGCGCAGGACAGGATGAACGTCGTGAGGGCGAAGGCTGCCAGACCCAGAGGTCCGGGGTCGGCGATGTGGGCGCCTCTGTGAACGGGGACCGCGATTTCGTTGGGGTCGTCTTCGGTGTACGACATCCGCCGGCTCCTTCGGAGGAGAAGAACCCGGCGCAGGCTCCCGGGCCTCCTTCGGATGGTTCGAACACTTCCAGTGTGCGCCTCGGAAACCGGTGTGCGTGCGGCAAACGGGAAGCCGATTTCCGTCGGCGATCGAGCTTTCGAACTTCTAATGTTGCGAGCATGAGCACGCATGTCGTCCGCAGCCGCCATGTCGCTCGGGTGGTCCGGTGCACACCGCGCCAGGTCTACGAGTTCGCCGCGGATCCCGACAACCTGCCGAAGTGGGCGGCCGGCCTGGCGCGGAGCGAGGTACGGCGGGTCGGCGACACCCTCGTCGCGGAGTCCCCGATGGGCGAGGTCACCGTGCGGTTCGTCGGCGCCAACGACTACGGGGTGCTCGACCACGAGGTGACACTGCCGTCGGGGACGACGGTGTACAACCCGATGCGGGTACTCCCCCACCCGGACGGTGCCGAGGTCGTCTTCACCGTCCGGCAGATCGAACTGACCGACGACGAGTTCGACCGCGACACGCGCATGGTGGAAGAGGACCTCGCGCGACTCGCGGCGCTCCTCGAGTCGTGACCCTTCGGAACAGGAGAACGTGAATGGCCCGCAAGATCGCCACCAACACCGCAGTCGGCCTGGAGGAACTGCTGGACTTCGTCCGGCCCCGGCACCGGATGATCCTCATGACGCAGCGCGACGACGGCACACCGCAGGCCTCCCCCGTCACCGGTGGCGTCGACGACAGCGGCCGCATCGTGATCGCGACGTATCCCCGGCGCGCCAAGACCCGCAACGCCCGCAGCCGGCCGGAGGTCGGTGTCGTCGTGCTGTCCGACGACTGGAACGACGCGTGGGTGCAGGTCGACGGAACCGCGGAGGTGGTCGATGCCCACGACGACGTCGAACCGTTCGTCGAGTACTTCCGCAACATCGCCGGTGAACATTCGGACTGGGACGAGTACCGGCAGGCCATGCGTGATCAGGGCAAGTCGCTGATCCGGATCACCCCGACCCGCTGGGGTCCGGTGGCCACGGGAGGCTTCCCGCCCGAACTGGCGTAGACACCTCACCGCCCCGCGTCGACCACGTGCCCCGCGATTCGTCGCAGGGGCACGTTGCGTTCCTGGGACAGCTTCCGGAGCAGGACGAACGCGTCGTCGGCGCCCACCGCGAAGCGTTCCATGAGCATGCCCTTCGCCTGCCCGATGACGTCGCGGGACGCGAGTGCGTCGCGCAACTGTTCCTCCTGGCGGGAGGCGACCAGCGCGATCGCCGCGTGGGTCGCCAGGCTCGTGCCCACATCGACGCTGTGTTCGTCGAACGCTTCCGCACGGGAACTGTGCACGTGCAGTGCTCCGTGGACCTCGCCGGTGTACAGGCACAGCACCAACGCCGATCCGACACCGGCGGCCGCGGATCCGGAAGAGACTGCAGGCCAACGACTCTCACATCGCATGTCGGTGACGAGAATCGTCCTGCGCTCCCGCATCGACTCCACGCAGGGGCCGTCGCCCGCTTCCCGCTGCAGTGCGTCGACCACGCTCGGCAGCGGCCCGGTCGCGGCGCGGGATTCGAAGCACAGACCGGACGTGCGCACCGCGATCCCGGCCTGCTCGGCGCCCGGGATCAACTCGACGGCCGACGAAGTGATCAGGCTCAGGGTGTCGTCGAGACACGCGGATTCGGCGCGCATCCTGCGCGCCACGTCGTCGATCGAACAGCGCCATCGTCCCTCGGGCCGTGCGCCGCTCGACCGCTCCCTGTTGCCGACCTCCCCCGATGCCACGCCACATACTTGCACTCGCCTCCCGGCGTGCCGAAAGACCCTAGGGCGGGGAGCCGATCGGACCGATCACGAACGGCCGGCGGTCTACCGCCACGGCACGCGTTCCGGGTCGCGCAGCATCCGCCGTGCCGTGGACATCCGGTGCACCTCGTCGGGGCCGTCGTAGATGCGGGCGTAGCGCGCCCGCCGGTACATCCCCTCGAGCGGTGTGTCGGCGGTGAGGCCGAGCGCCCCGTGCACCTGGATCGCGCGGTCGACGACATCGTGCAGCATCTGCGCGCCGCGGAACTTGATGAGCCCGATCCGGACCCGGGCGTCCCCCCCTGCGTCCATCACCCGCGCGGCGTCCAGCGTCATCAGACGTGCGGCCTGGATGTCGGCGGCGGATTCGGCGATGTAGCGCTGGATCTCACCCTTCTCGGCGAGCAGCGATCCGTGGGCGAAGCGCGAGTTGGCGCGGGCACACATGAGTTCGAAGGCTCGTTGGGCCTGGCCGAGCCACCGCATGCAGTGGAAGATCCGTCCCGGCCCGAGCCGGTCCTGCGCGACGACGAAGCCGTTGCCGCGTTCGCCGAGCACATTCTCCTCGGGAACCCGCACACCGTCGTACCGCACCTCGTAGTGATCGCTCGGGTCGTGCCCCATCGTGGGGATCGCCCGCACGATCTCGAGTCCTGGGGTGTCGATGGGCACGATGATCGCGCTGATGCTGCGGTGCAGCGGCGTCGACTCGGGTTCGGTCCGGGCGAAGACCGTGCAGTAGCCGGCCTGCGCGGCGCCGGTGGTGAACCACTTGTGTCCGTCGATCACCCATTCGCCGTTCTCGAGCCGGGCGGTGGTCTGCACGAGCACAGGGTCGGATCCGGCCACTTCCGGCTCGGTCATGCCGACGGAGGGCAGGATGTCGCCGGAGACGAGCCCGGGGATCCAGCGCTCGCGTTGTTCGGCGGTGCCGTGCCGCTGGATCATCAGGGCGTCCTGCATGGACACCGATCCCACCGCGAGCTGACCGTACTCGGAGCGTCCGATGATCTCGTTGAGGTAGACGAAGTCGAGGAAGGGAACCCCGCCCCCGCCCATCTCCTCGGGATGCCCCAGTGCCCACAGCCCGAGTTCCTTCGCCCTGTCCTTCAGACCGGCGAGCGCCTCGGCAGCCTTGTCGTCGTGGCGGCTCAGGACGGGTTCGAGAGGAATCACCTCGTCGTCGATGAACGAACGCATGCGGGTGCACAGTTCGGCCACCCGCCCTTCGGGCCGGTTCGCAGTCATGCCCGCCAATGTATCGGCGCACACGTGCACTCACATAGCGTTCCGTCCGGTACGGGTGTGGAAATCCGTCCGCCGGGGCATTCTGGGGCGAGTCCATCCTGCGACGCGACGAGCACGGAGGTGCCATGCCGGATCCGTCCGACCGAGTACCCGAATACGAACACACCGAAGACGGTCATCTCGTCGAGAGCCGGGCCGAGGACTTCGCCCATGCGCGCAGCCTGCCCGTGGACCCGGACTGGTTCAAGACCGCGGTGTTCTACGAGGTCCTCGCCCGCGCTTTCAACGACTCGAACAACGACGGCACCGGCGACCTGCGGGGGCTGACCGAGAAACTCGACTACATCGCGTGGCTCGGCGCCGACTGCATCTGGCTGCCGCCCTTCTACGATTCACCGCTGCGCGACGGTGGTTACGACATCCGCGACTTCCGTGCCGTGCTACCGGAATTCGGCACGGTCGAGGATTTCGTCATCTTCCTCGACGAGGCGCACAAACGCGGTATCCGCGTCATCACCGACCTCGTCATGAACCACACGTCCGACACGCACGCGTGGTTCCAGGAATCGCGGAGCGACCCCGACGGTCCGTACGGCGACTTCTATGTGTGGTCGGACGTCGACGACCGGTACCAGGAAGCCCGCATCATCTTCGTCGACACCGAGACGTCGAACTGGACGTGGGATCCGGTGCGCAAGCAGTACTACTGGCACCGGTTCTTCTCCCACCAGCCCGACCTGAACTACGACAACCCCGAAGTGCAGGACGCGATGCTCGACGTCCTGCGCTTCTGGCTCGATCTCGGCATCGACGGGTTCCGCCTCGACGCGGTCCCCTATCTGTTCGAGCGCGAGGGGACCAACTGCGAGAACCTCCCCGAGACGCACGCCTTCCTCAAGAAGTGCCGTGCGGTGATGGATGCCGAATATCCCGGCCGGGTGATGCTGGCGGAGGCGAACCAGTGGCCCACCGACGTCGTCGAGTACTTCGGCGAACCCGAGATCGGCGACGAGTGCCACATGGCCTTCCACTTCCCGCTGATGCCGCGCATCTTCATGGCGGTGCGGCGGCAGAACCGCTTCCCCATCTCGGAGATCCTCGCCCAGACCCCACCGATCCCGAAGACCGCCCAGTGGGGCATCTTCCTCCGCAACCACGACGAGCTGACCCTCGAGATGGTGACGGACGAGGAACGCGACTACATGTACGCCGAGTACGTCACCGACCCGCGGATGCGCGCCAACATCGGCATCCGTCGTCGTCTGGCGCCGTTGCTGGAGAACGACCGCAACCAGCTCGAGCTCTTCACCGCCCTGTTGCTGAGCCTGCCCGGCTCCCCCGTCCTGTACTACGGCGACGAGATCGGCATGGGCGACAACATCTGGCTCGGCGACCGCGACGCGGTGCGGACCCCGATGCAGTGGACCCCCGACCGCAACGCGGGTTTCTCCCGCGCCGACCCGGGCCGGCTGTACCTGCCGGTGATCATGGATCCCACCTACGGGTACCAGGCGGTGAACGTCGAATCGCAGATGAACTCGACGAACTCGCTGCTGCACTGGACGCGGCGGATGATCCAGGTCCGCAAGCAGCATCCGGCCTTCGGCAAGGCCTCGTTCACCGAACTCGGCAGCGCGAATCCCGCGATCCTGTCCTACCTGCGCGAGATGGCGCCCGGCCCGGAACGCAACTACAGCGACGTCATCCTGTGCGTGAACAACCTGTCGCGCTATCCGCAGGCGGTCGTCCTCGATCTGTCGCGCTTCGCCGGGTGGATCCCGGTGGAGCTGACCGGGTCCGTCCCGTTCCCGACGATCACGGAGGAGGGTTACATGATCACCCTGCCCGGTCACGGATTCTTCTGGTTCGCCCTGCAACCCGATCCGTCGAAGGAGGGACCGGGCGAGCATCCGGTGAGCAGCGAAGCGGAAGCGGCGGTACAGCCATGACGAGCAACAACGAGCTCTATCCGGACGAGCGGCTCGTCGAGGACCTGCGCGAGTGGATGCCGCACCAGCGATGGTTCGCGGCCAAGGGCCACACCGTCACCAGGATCGGTGTCGTCCTGCGTCATCCGCTCGTGGAGGAGCCCGGTTTCGGCGCCGACCACGTGATCGTGAAGGTCTCGTTCGACTCGACGGCGGACCAGATCTATCAGGTGCCCCTCGGCTTCCGTCCTCATCTCCCCGAGGAACTGCAGTCGTGGAGTGTGGTCGGTCCCGACGATTCCCACGACCACGGCCTGCACGTCTACGACGGCCTCCGCGATCAGGAGATCCTCGACCGGTACTCGCGCAATCTGGCGAGCGGCACCCCCGCCGGTGCGGTGGAGCTCCACACCGTGCCGGGCGCGGTCATCGAACCGGGCCTGCGTGGGCGTGCGCTGAGCGCGGAGCAGTCCAACACCTCCGTGGCCCTCGGAGAGAAGTTGCTGCTCAAGATGTTCCGTCGGCTCACGCTCGGCATCAATCCGGACGTCGAGCTGCCGCTCGCGCTCGGCGAGGACGGATGCCGGTCGATCGCCCCGATCCGGGCGTGGATCGAAGCGGAGGTCGACGGGGTCCGGACCACGCTGGCGATGGTGCAGGACTTCGCGGCGAACTCGGCCGACGGCTGGTCGATGGCGCTCGGCAGTGTCCGGGATCTGCTCCTCGAAGGCGATCTGCGCGCCGACGAGGTGGGCACCGATTTCGCCGGGGACTCGCACCGCATCGGCGCGGCCGTGGCGGATGTGCACGCCCATCTCGGCTCGGCGCTCGGCACGGACGAACGCGACGCCTCCGAGCTGGCCGAGGGCATGATCCACCGGCTCGAGGCTGCGGCGGCCGAGGTCCCCGAACTCGTCGAACTCTCCGACGCGATCCGGGCCCGGTTCGGCGAGGTCGCCGCGCTGGGCAAGGTGCGGGTGCACCGCATCCACGGCGACCTGCATCTCGGACAGGTGTTGCGCACCCCCGAGCGCTGGTTGCTCATCGACTTCGAGGGCGAGCCCGCGAAGTCCCTCGAGGAGCGCCGCAAGCCCGACAGTCCGTTCCGGGACGTGGCGGGAATGCTGCGGTCGTTCGACTACGCCGCACACCATTCGATCCGTGAATCCGAACAGGGCGCGGCCGTGGAGTCGCAGCGGGAGTTCCGGGCCCGGGAGTGGGCCGAACGCAACTGCGCCGCCTTCTGCGACGGTTACGCGGCCGCCTCGGGCACGGATCCGCGGGACTCCGACGTCCTGCTGCGCGGCTACGAGCTCGACAAGGCGGTCTACGAGGTGGTCTACGAGGCACGGCACCGCCCCTCGTGGCTGCACCTGCCGCTCGAGGCGATCCGTCGTCTCACCACCCGCTGAGCACCGCCCGAACACGAGAAGGGGAGAGATGCCGTGGCATCTCTCCCCTTCCTCGTCGTGCGGGTCAGCTCACCTGGAGCAGCAGCTCGTCGTCGACGACGTCCGCCGTGACCCGGTTGCCCTCGGCGAGAGCGTCGTCGAGCAGCATGTCGGCGATGCGATCGTCGACCACCCGGGAGATCGAGCGGCGCAACGGTCGGGCACCGAACTCCGGCTGGTGACCGTTGCGGGCGATCCACGCCACCGCGTCGGCGGTGACCTCGAGATCGATCCCCTTGCTCTGCAGCCGCTTCCGGCTGTCGTCGAGCAGCAGCTCGGTGATCCGGTGCAGCTGGTCGTCGTCGAGCTTGCGGAACATCACGATCTCGTCGATGCGGTTGAGGAACTCCGGCCGCATCGATTCGCGCAGCCGTCCCATGACCCGGTCGCGCAGCGGCTTCTCGGCCGCCTCGGCGTCACCGGTGGTGAAGCCGAGGGCGCCACCGCGGCTCGAGATGATGTCCGAACCGAGGTTGCTGGTCATGATGACGACGGTGTTGGTGAAGTCCACCGTGCGTCCCTCACCGTCGGTGAGGCGACCGTCGTCGAGGACCTGCAGCAGCGTGTTGAACACGTCCGGGTGCGCCTTCTCGATCTCGTCGAGCAGCACCACCGAGTAGGGGTGGCGACGCACCTGTTCGGTGAGCTGCCCGGCCTCGCCGTAGCCGACGTAACCGGGAGGGGCACCGACGAGACGGCTCACGGTGTGGCGTTCGCCGAACTCGCTCATGTCGATGCGCAGCATGGTGCGCTCGTCGCCGAAGAGGACCTCGGCGAGTGCCTTCGCGAGCTCGGTCTTGCCGACGCCGGTGGGACCGAGGAACAGGAAGCTGCCCACCGGACGACGCGGATCGCTCATGCCGGAGCGGCTGCGCCGCACGGCGCGTGCCACGGCGTGGACGGCTTCGTCCTGCCCGACGACGCGCTTGTGCAGCTCGTCCTCGAGAGTGCGCAGCCTCTCCTTCTCGGCACGGGTCATCTGCGAGGCGGGAACCCCGGTGGCCCGCGAGACGATCTCGGCGATCAGCTCCGGGTCGACGGTGGGAGTTCCCTCGCCCTCACCGTCCCCACCGTCGATCCGCACCTGGATGCGGAGGATCTCGTCGCGGATGCGCGAGGCCTCCTCGTACTGTTCGGCCTCGACGGCGCGATCCTTCTCGGCTTCGAGTTCGCCCAGTCGCGAACGCAGTTCGGTCACGTCGGTGCGCGGCACCCGCAGGCGCAGTCGTGCACCGGCCTGGTCGACGAGGTCGATCGCCTTGTCCGGCAGGTGCCGGTCGGGCAGGTACCGCATCGACAGGTCGACGGCCGCTTCGAGCGCTTCGTCGGTGTACCGGACCTTGTGGAACTCGGCGTACCGATCGGCGAGACCCTTCAGGATCGCGACGGCGTCGTCGCGTGCGGGCTCGTCGACCGTGACGGGCTGGAAACGACGTTCGAGCGCCGGATCCTTCTCGATGTGCTTGCGGTACTCGTCGAGGGTGGTCGCGCCGACGACGTGCAGTTCACCGCGGGCGAGCTTCGGCTTGAGGATGTTCGCCGCGTCCATGGCGCCCTCGTTGCCGGCGCCCGCGCCGACGACGGTGTGGATCTCGTCGATGAAGACGATGAGCTTCCCCTGCTGGGCGGTGATCTCGTCGAGTGCCGCGGTGAGGCGTTCCTCGAAGTCGCCCCGGTAGCGGGTTCCGGCGACCATCGCCGTCAGGTCGAGCTGGACGATCCGCTTGTCCTGCAGGATGTCCGGGACGTCGCCGTCGACGATGCGCTGGGCGAGTCCTTCGACGATGGCGGTCTTGCCGACGCCGGCCTCACCGACGAGCACCGGGTTGTTCTTGGTGCGTCGGGCGAGGATCTCGATCGTCTGCTCGATCTCGTCGGCACGGCCGATGACGGGGTCGATGCCGCCGCCGCGAGCCCGCTCGGTGAGGTCGACGCCGAACTTGTCGAGGGTCGGCGTCGGGGTTTCCTCCGCGACGGGAGCTGCGGGGGTGGGCTGCAACGCGGTCTGCAACGACTGCGGCGTCACGCCCAGCGACGCCAGCAGGCGTCCGGGAGCGCGGGTCTGGTCGGCCGCGAGCGTGAAGAACAGGTGCTCGGGGTCGATGTAGGTGGAGCCGAGCGCACGCGAGAGCTGGTGCGCTTCGAGGAGTGCGGTCTTCACGGCACCGGTCAGTGCGGGTGCGGAGACGGCCTCACCGGGGCGGCTCTGCGGCAGCCGCTGGTCGACGGCGGCAGCGACGTCGGCGGGGTCGGCTCCGGCGCGTGTCATGGCCGTGCGGGACGGATCCTGCTCCGCCATCGCGCGGAGGAGGTGCAGCACATCGAGTTCCGCGTCACCGCGGTCGGTGGCGTAGCGCGCTGCGTGGGCGAGGAGGTCCTGGGTACCGCGGCTCATGAAACGTGTGATGTCGATTCGGCCGGGGCCACCAGGCCCAAAGAATGCCGGCATTCCGAAGCCTTTCTGTCGAACTTGAGCCATTCTCACTCAACTAACGTGCCCAGAGTTCTCTCAATTCCCACATGGAAGTGATCTGAAACACGTATCGAGTTGTGGCCATTAATGTTGTGCACAACAAAACGGGGCACTACATTCATTCCCGTGCCGTCTCCACTCGAACTCGACCAGCAGGTGTGCTTCGCGCTCTACCGCGCCTCCCGCACCATCACGGCCGCCTATCGGCCGCATCTCGATCGGCTGGGCATCACCTACCCGCAGTACCTCGTGCTCCTGGCGCTGTGGGAACGCGATGCGCGAGGCGTGCAGGATCTGTGCGACTCGCTCGATCTCGACACGGGCACACTGTCCCCCCTGCTCAAACGGCTCGAGGCCGCCGGATACGTCGAACGACGCCGGCAGCAGACCGACGAACGTCGTGTCGTCGTCCACCTCACCGAAGCGGGAGATGCACTCCGGACAGAAGCCGCGGACATCCCCGGCTGCGTGACGCGGGACAGCCGGTTCGACGTCGACGAACTGGTCGCGCTGCGCGAGACGCTCCACCGCCTGACCGCCGCATTGCAGGAAGCACCCGGCGCACTCTCGAAGAAAGGCAGGACATCGTGAACATCATCTACACCGCCGAAGCACTCGCCACCGGAGCAGGCCGCGACGGCCACGCCCGCACCAGCGACGGCAAGCTCGACGTCGACCTGTCCATCCCCACCGAGATGGGCGGCAGCGGCAAGGGCACCAACCCCGAACAGCTCTTCGCCGCCGGGTACGCCGCGTGCTTCCACTCGGCACTGCAGATGATCGCCCGGCAGGAGAAGGCGGACGTCAGCGACTCCGCGGTCGGCGCCCGTGTCGGCATCGGCCCTACCGACGGCGGCGGATTCGGTCTTGCCGTCACCCTCGAGGTGACCCTGCCGAACCTCCCCCGCGAGCAGGCGCTCGAGCTCACCGAGAAGGCCCACCAGGTGTGCCCGTACTCCAACGCGACCCGCGGCAACATCGACGTCACCCTCGAGGTGACGGACGACTGAGTCACCCCCGAGGGGTGACGAGCGAGTGACGTGCCCCTGCGCTGCGCACGTGTTCACGCCGACCCGTAGCGTGGACATGTGCGCACGCAGGACCGGTCGCAGCTCTCGCTGTTCGCGACCGAACTCGATTTCCCCCTCGACGACTTCCAGGTCGAGGCCTGCCGCGCCCTCGAGGACGACCGCGACGTGCTGGTGTGCGCTCCCACTGGGGCGGGCAAGACCGTCGTCGGTGAATTCGCCGCCCGTCTCGCACTCTCAGCGGGCGGACGCTGCTTCTACACCACTCCCATCAAGGCGCTGAGCAACCAGAAATATCTCGACCTGTCGCGCCGCTTCGGCGACGACCGGGTCGGCCTGCTCACCGGCGACATCTCGCTGGACCCGCACGCGCCCGTGGTCGTCATGACCACCGAAGTGCTGCGCAGCATGCTGCACGGCGGCTCTCCGCTCCTGCACGGACTCACCCACGTCGTCATGGACGAGGTGCACTATCTCGCCGACCGCGAACGCGGCGCGGTGTGGGAGGAAGCGATCCTCTCGCTCCCCGACGACGTGCGGCTGACCAGCCTGTCGGCCACGGTGAGCAACGCCGAGGAGTTCGGTGGCTGGCTTCGCGGCGTCCGCGGCGACCTCGCGATCGTCGTCGAGGAAACCCGGCCCGTCCCGCTCACCCAGCACATGCTCGCCGGTGGGCGGCTGTTCGACCTGCTGTCCCCGTGCGGCACCGTCGACGAGACCCTCGAGCGGTACATCGCCCACCGTCAGCTCGTCGAGGCCGCGCCCGGCCCCGCGACCGGCCGTGGACGACGACGGCGACGCGCGCGCGGAGCACCCGGACCGGCCGGTGCCGACCTGCCCGAGGTCGTCGCCCGGCTCGAGGCCGAACAACTGTTGCCGGCCATCTGGTTCCGGTTCAGCCGCAACGGCTGCGACGACGCCGTCGCCGAATGCCTCGAATCGTCGGTCCGTCTCACCGAGGCGGCCGACGTCGCCGAGATCCGTGCGGTCGCCGACCGGCACACCGCCGCCCTGCCGCCTGCCGATCTCGACGCCGTCGGTCACACAGAGTGGCTCGAAGGACTCGAACGCGGTTTCGCCGCGCACCACGCCGGCCTGATCCCGGCCTTCCGTCACACCGTCGAGGAGTTGTTCGCCCGCGGTCTCGTGCGGGTCGTGTTCGCCACCGAGACCCTCGCCGTGGGGGTGAACATGCCGGCGCGCACCGTCGTCCTCGAACGCCTCGTCAAACCCACCGCCGACGGCCCGATGCGCCTCTCTCCCGGCGAGTACACCCAGCTCACCGGTCGCGCCGGCCGCCGCGGCATCGATGTCGAAGGCCACGCCGTCGTGCTGTGGAGTCCCGAGGCCGCCCCCGCGACCGTCGCCGGTCTCGCCGGCGCACGCTCGTACCCGCTGCACAGTTCGCTGCGCGTCGGCTACAACACCGCGGTCAATCTGGTCGCCGGTCGCGGCATCCCCGGTTCCCGCGAGTTTCTGCGACGCTCGTTCGCCCAGTTCCAGGCCGAACGATCCGTCGCGGCGCTCACCGACGCCGTCCGCGCGAACACGACGGCGCTGCGTGATCTCGACACCGAACTCGGGGACGTCGAGGGCTTCACCGAGTACCGGCACCTGTGCGACCGGCTCGCCGAGGCACGGCGCTCCGGTTCGGCCGAGCTGGTGACGTCGCTGGCACGGGCGGTGCGGTCGCATCCCGCGCATCGACGCGGCGACAGGGAGCGCCTCCTCGCCCTCTCGGCGCGACGCGCCGCGGTGCACGGCGACACCGAACGGATGCGGTCGCAGATCGACACGGTCACCGGCCGCCTCGTCGAGACCTTCGATCGCACACTGGATCTGCTCGAGGAGCGGGGTTATCTGCTCCGCGACCCGATGGGCGGGTCGGCCTACGTCACCGACGACGGTCGTCGCCTGGGCCGGATCTACTGTGCGAACGACCTTCTCGTCGCCGAATGCGTGCGGACGGGCGCGTGGTCGGGGCTGACACCGGCCGAACTCGCCGCCGTCGCCTCGAGCGCTCTGGGCGAGACCCGGCGCCGCACCGTCGGAGTCCCGGGACGCACCACCCCGGCGATCGACGAGGCGCTGCGCGCCACCTCACGGCTGTGGAGCGAACTCGCCGGACGCGAAGAGCGTCTCGGCCTGGAAGTGGGGCCGGATCCGGATCCGACCGCCGTCGCCGCGATCCACCGCTGGGCACGCGGGGACGGACTCGCCGCCGCCCTGCGCACCGCATCGGATGCGGGGCTCTCGGCAGGCGATCTGGTCCGGCGTTATCTGCGCACCCTCGACCTAGTGGATCAGACCGGACTGTGCCGGCGCGACGATCTGCCGCCGGTCTCGTTCACCCTGACCTGAGAACTGCAGGATCTACGGCATCGTGCGCTCTAGGGCATCGAGTACTCGACGGAGCACAGCCGCTCGGACAGTTCCCACAACCTCCGCGCCAGGATCTCGTCGCGTGACCGCGAGGTCGACTGCACCCGCTTCGGCCGGCCGCGCATCTCGAAGAAGGAATCCGGCCCGTAGTAGCCGCCCGGTTCCGCCTCCGGCGAGGTCGCCGCGTAGAGAGTCGGGAGTGCGCCCTGCTGCGGGGACTGCCCGATGATGGGGGTGACGAGTTCGACGATCTTCCCGTGCCAGGACTCGCTGCGGTACTGCAGATTCGTCGACGAATAACCCGGATGTGCGGCAAGCGAACTCACGCTCGATCCGGCGGAGCTGAGGCGCCGCTGCAGTTCGTACGCGAACAGCAGGTTCGCCAGCTTCGACTGCCCGTAGGCGAGCCACCGTTCGTAGCGGCGACGTTCCCAGTTGATGTCGTCGAGATCGATGCTGCCGATGCGGTGCATCGTGCTGCTGACCGTCACCACCCGGTCGGTGATGCGGTCGAGCAGCAACCCGGTGAGGGCGAAGTGGCCGAAGTGATTGGTCCCGATCTGCATCTCGAAGCCGTCGGCCGTCCGCCGCAGCGGCACCGCCATGACACCGGCGTTGTTGACCAGGACGTCGATACGCTCGTACCGGGCACGCACCTCGTCGGCGAACGCACGGATCGACGAGAGATCCGCCAGGTCCAGACGGCGCACGGTCGCGCGGTCGCCGAGGTCGGCCGCGACCGCCTCACCCTTGGCGACATCGCGGCAGGCGAGCACCACCTCGGCACCGGCCCGCGCCAGCGCCCGGGCGGTCTCCGCACCGAGTCCGCTGTTGGCCCCCGTCACGACCATCGTGCGTCCCGACAGATCCGGAATATCGTTCGTGGTCCACCCCATGCCCGCCACCCTACGGACGCGCGCCGCGTGGCGACACCCCCGTTTCCGGCGTCGACGGGCCCGATGGATCGCGTCCTCGCCGTGGGGCGCACCTGCTCGTAGACTTCCCCGGAACTCACGACCGCAGGCGCGCGGGGGCGCATGCACGACAGGGAGGTTCCATCGATGGGGCACCACCCCGGACGTCCGGACCGCGAACTCGCCGCAGCGTTGCGGGACGGGGAGCCGGACGCCACGGCAGCGGTCTTCGATCGTTTCGCCCCCGGCTTGTACGCCTACGCGTGCGGCTTCGTCGCCGTGTCGTCGGCCTCGGACGTGGTGTACGACGCGGTCTGGACGGCGACCGCGCGGATCCGTTCGCTGCGCGACGAGAGCCTCCTGCGGGCCTGGCTCTACGCCGTGGTCCGCGCCGAATGCATCCGCGTGCTCGAGCGCACCGGCTCCGCCCTCGAATATCTCCCCGCGGCCGACCCCGCCTATCAGGCCGCCTCCGAGGTGCTCGACGTCCGTGAGGCGGTCCACCTGCTCGACGGCACCGCCCGCGAGGTCGTCGACCTCACGGTCCGGCACCACTTCTCGTCCCACGAGATCGAGGCAATGCTCGGCTCCGGCGGCGACGGACGTGTCCTCGCCCATGCGCAGGACCTCGTCGACCGTGCGGTGCCCCGGGTGCCGAACGCTCTCGGAACGTTCTCGCTTCTCCCCTTCACTCCCCTACCCGCGCACCTGCGGGGACGGCTGCTCGCGGTGCAGCCCTCGGAGGCGGAACTGATCGATCTCGGGCGCCGCCTCGAACCGCTGGACCGGGAGGGCTTCCCCCGTCGCGATCGCCGGGCGAAGCGCACCGTTCCCGTCATCGCGGCATCGGTGGCGGTGTTCGCGGTGCTGGGTGTCGGCGCATTGTTCGTGTTCCCGCAGGCCGAGCCCGTCGAGCGACAGGTCCTGCGTCCTGCCGCCGAGCCGACACTCGACATGGGGTCGCCGGTCGCGACGACCACGACCGCAGCGACGACCGAGACCACGACCACCGAGGCCGCGGAGACGACGACGGAGGAACCCGAGGTCGAGGCACCGGTGGTGACCATCACCTCGGCACCGACCGCCGAGCCGGATGCGGAATCCACCGCCGCCCCCACCACCACGGCGACGTCGACCGCCGGTGGTTTCACCAGGCGCGGCGGGCCCGGACGCGACACCGAGCCGGACGAGGACCGCCCCCGCCGGGACACCGAGGAGAGCGACGCGCCGAACACGGGGACGCCTCGCCCCACCACGGGTACGCCCACCACGCCGCGGCCGATGCCGACGCTGCCGACCTTCCCTCCGCGCGGCGGCGCGTGAGGGCGCATCCCTGTCACGCAGCGGAGACGAGGACGTAACACGACGGGTCTACCTTCGCGGAGTCGAGCACTCGCATTCCGGTGACGAAGGAGGACCCGGTCGTGGCACCACGCCGTAGATCCGCGTTGCTGGACGAGCTCCGCGTCGACGTACCGGGCCGCCCGCAGGACGTGATCCTCGAGGAGCTGCGTCGCGCCTTCCTCTCCGGAGCCGCACCCCCGGGCACACCGATCCCCGTCGGGGAGGTCTCGGAGTTGTTCGGGGTGAGCCGCATCCCGGTCCGGGAAGCACTCAAGACCCTCATCGGCGAAGGCCTCGTGACCCACCGGCAGAACCACGGATACATCGTCGCCCAGCTGACGATCGCGGAGCTGCGCGAGATGTACCTCGTCCGCGAAACTCTCGAATCGGCGTCGCTCGCGGCGGCCGTGCGCAACGCCACCGAGGAGGACGACCGGCGCGTCGAGGAGTCGCATCGAATTCTCGAACGCGCTGTGCAGGAAAGCGACTCGCGTGGTTATCACCGCGAGAGCCGCGTCTTCCACATGGCCCTCACCAGGCCGTCCCGCATGCACCGCCTGCTGCACATGCTCGAATATGCCTGGAACATCACCGAACCCGTGCAGCCGATGGTGCACGTGAGCGATTCCGAGCGCGCCGAACTCCACCGCGAGCACGAGGCGATGCTCACCGCTTTCCTGGCGCGCGACACCGACGCGCTGCTCGCGGCGTCCGAACACCACAACCGGCATCTCGACGTCGCCATCTCCGGCCTCACCGCCGAATCCGGCCTGCTTCCCGCCGAAGATATACATTTCGGGTAACTCTCCGGCAATATCGCCCCGTTACGGTCTGCACATCGGAATTCACCACTGCCGTTGATGTTCCGTCGATCGATTCGACTCCGCCCACCGGCCTCGCACCGGGGCACGGGCGGCTCCCCCTCGCACAGGAGCAGGCATGACCGAAGTGCTGACACCGAGCGCCGGCAGCGTCCCCGCCGCAGCCCCGCCGCCCGCGACCGGATACGACCCGCGGTTGACCAACGACGACCTCGCCCCGCTGAAGAACCAGCGGTGGGGTTCGTACAACATCTTCGCTTTCTGGATGTCCGACGTCCACAGCGTGGGCGGGTACGTCACCGCCGGCAGCCTGTTCGCTCTCGGTCTGGCCAGCTGGCAGGTCCTCGTGGCCCTGCTCGTGGGCATCACTATCGTCTACTTCTTCTGCAATCTCGTCGCCAAGCCCAGCCAGGTCACGGGTGTGCCCTATCCGGTGATCTGCCGCAGTGTCTTCGGCGTCCTCGGCGCGAACATCCCCGCGATCATCCGCGGGCTGATCGCGGTGGCGTGGTACGGGATCCAGACCTTCCTCGCCTCGGCGGCACTCGACGTGGTGCTGATCAAGCTGTTCCCCTCGCTCGCGCCCTATGCGGTGGTCGAGGACTACGGATTCGCCGGTCTGTCCGCACTCGGATGGGTCAGCTTCCTGACGCTCTGGGTGCTGCAGGCCTGCGTGTTCTGGCGCGGCATGGAGTCGATCCGGCGGTTCATCGACTTCTGCGGCCCGGCCGTCTACGTCGTGATGTTCCTGCTGTGCGGTTATCTGATCTCCCAGGCCGGTTGGAGCGCAATCGATCTGACCCTCGGTGAGGTCACGCACACCGGATGGTCGTCGGTGCCGGTCATGCTCGGCGCGATCGCCCTGGTGGTCTCGTACTTCTCCGGCCCGATGCTCAACTTCGGCGACTTCTCCCGGTACGGGAAGTCCTACGCCGCCGTCAAGAAGGGCAACTTCCTCGGTCTGCCGGTGAACTTCCTGGTCTTCTCGCTGCTCGTGGTGATCACCGCATCGCTCACGCTGCCCGTCTACGGCGAACTGATCACCGACCCCGTCGAGACCGTCGCCCGCATCGACTCGACCTTCGCGATCGTGCTCGGCACGCTGACCTTCGCCATCGCCACGATCGGCATCAACATCGTCGCGAACTTCATCTCCCCGGCCTTCGACTTCTCGAACGTCAGCCCGCAGAAGATCAGCTGGCGCGCCGGCGGCATGATCGCCGCGGTGGGCTCGGTGCTCATCACCCCGTGGAATCTGTACAACAACCCCGAGGTCATCCACTACACCCTCGAAACCCTGGGCGCGTTCATCGGTCCGCTGTTCGGCATCCTCATCGCCGACTACTACCTCGTGCGCAAGCAGAAGGTGATCGTCGACGACCTGTTCACGATGTCGGAGAAGGGCGCGTACTTCTACCGCAAGGGCTACAACCCGGCCGCGGTGATCGCGACCGTCGTCGGCGCCGTGGTCGCGATGATCCCCGTGCTGTTCAACGATGCTCCCGGTATGGGTACCGCCGCCCAGTACAGCTGGTTCATCGGCTGCGGTCTCGGCTTCGTCGTCTACCACCTGCTCGCGACCCGTACCCGCCTCGCAGTCCGTCTCCCCGACCGGGTCGCACAGGAAGCAGTCTGATCCTCCATGTTCATCAAGGTCGTCAACCCGAACACCACGTGGTCGATGACCGCCACGATCGAGGCGTGTGCCCGGGCCGTCGCAGGTCCGGGCACACGCGTCGAGGCGGTCAGCCCCACCATGGGCCCACCCTCGATCGAGAGCCACTACGACGAGGCGCTCGCCGTGCCGGGCATCCTCAGCGAGATCGAGAAGGGTGAACGCGACGGCGTCGACGGCTACGTCGTCGCGTGCTTCGGTGATCCCGGACTGGACGCGGCGCGCGAACTCGCTGCCGGACCCGTCGTCGGTATCGCCGAGGCCGCGATGCACACCGCCGCGGTCCTGGGGCGCGGATTCTCCGTCGTCACGACGCTGGCCCGCACGACCGGACGCGCGTGGGACCTCGCGCACCGCTACGGCATGCGCGACGCGTGCCGGGGCGTGCACGCGTGCGACCTGCCGGTGCTGGCCCTCGACAGTGATCCCGACGCACGCAAGATCGTCACCGAGGCGTGCCTCGATGCCCTGTACGAGGACGGTTCCGACGCCATCGTGCTCGGCTGCGCCGGGATGGCCGACCTGTGCGCCCACATCTCCGCGGAGATCGGGGTGCCGGTGGTCGACGGTGTCGCGGCCGCGACGCTGACCGTGCAGTCGCTGGTCACCATGGGGCTGGCGACCGGCAAGCGGGGCGAGTTCGCAACTCCCCCGCCGAAGCGCTATACGGGACTGCTCGACGGGTTCACGACGGGCGGGTGAAGCCCGCCGACCCACCGTCACTGCCGGGTGAAGCCCGTCCCTGTCCTCCCGACAGAGTGGGTCCCCCTACGATCGGGGCGTGCCGTCCATCCACCATGCACCGCTGAGGAAGACCGACCCCGAGAGCCTGTACCGGATCGTCGCCCTGCGGACCGACGTGTTCGTCTTCGAGCAGGGCATCACCAGCGAACCGGAACTCGACGGCCGCGATCTCGACCCGACCACCGAACTGTTCTGGACGCGGGAGGGTGACGAGGTCCTCGCGACGCTGCGCGTGCTCCACGACGACGGGGACGTCGCCCACATCGGCCGTGTCGCCACCGCCCGGCACGCACGCGGGCGCGGCCTCGCCGCGGAGCTGATCGAGGCGGCGCTCGGGACCTGTCCGGGGGTGGTCGACATCTCGGCGCAGGCGTATCTGGAGCACTGGTACGCGCGATTCGGGTTCGTGCGCACCGGAGCGAACTATCTCGAGGCCGGGATCGACCACGTGCCGATGCGCCGCACCCCGTGACCGCAGGGCGCCCCTCGGGCGGCGGTCACGGGGTGCGGGCGACGACGCGTATCAGCCGATCTCGACATGGACTCCGGTGAGTTTCTCCGACAACTCCCACAGCCGCGTCGCGGTCTCGCGGTCGCGGGCGCGACGCCCCACGCCGGCGACACCGGGCGCTCCGTAGAGCAGGAAACGCGGACCGATGTAGCCGCCCGCGATGCCCGGATCGGAAGCGGCGAGCACGACTGATTCGGCTCCCTGGTCCGGGGTGCGCTGCAGGATCGTCTTGCCGAAACCGAACAACCGGTCGAACCACGTCCCCGTGTGACTGCCCACTTCGGTCGCCGCGTAGCCCGGATGGGCCGCGACGGCGCGCAGCGGTGAGCGGACCGCGGCGAGTCGTCGTTCGAGCTCGAGCGCGAACAGCAGGTTCGCGAGCTTCGACTGTGCGTACGCCGCGGCGCGGTTGTACGGGCGGCGTTCCCAGTTGAGGTCGTCGAGATCGATCCGGCCGATCAGATGGGCGGCACTCGACACCGTGACGACGCGACCGGTGATGCGCGGCAACAGCAGTCCGGTCAGGGCGAAGTGTCCGAGATGGTTCGTTCCCATCTGCATCTCGAACCCGTCGGCGGTGCGACGCAGCGGCACCGCCATGACCCCGGCGTTGTTGACCAGGATGTCGATCCGCCGATCGGCGAAGGCGTCCGCGAAGGCACGGATCGCCGAGAGGTCGGCGAGATCGAGCGACATCATCTCGGCCCGGGGGCCGATCTCGTCGGCGATGCGCTTGCCCCGGTCGACGTTGCGACCGGTGAGGACGACGGTGGCACCGGCAGCCCCGAGGGCCCGGGCCGTCGCTTCACCCACCCCGCTGGTGGCCCCCGTCACGACGACGGTGCGGCCGGCCAGCGATGTGGTGGCGTCAGGCGCCAATCGAGGACTTGAGCATCGGGAGCATCGCCCACAGCTCGTCCTGCCAGTAGCCCCACGAGTGGGTACCGACGATCGGGAACGAGAAGTGTGCGGTGTCGATCCCCAAGGTCAGCAGGCGCACCTGGAAGGCACGGTTCTGCGTGCGGGCGAGCGCTTCGAGACCCATGGCGTTGGTCGTGTTGAAGCTGCCCACCAGCGAGCTCGGCCGGTCGTACTGGCCGGGCAGGCCGCTCGCCGCGGAGATCCACATCGGCAGGCCGCGCAGCTGCGGCGCCGCGACGAACGGGTCGTGACGCAGCCACGCCGGGTTCCAGGGCGGTCCCCACATCGCGTCGGCGTTGTATCCGCCGGCGTCGAGCATGGCGAGACGGATGGCCTCGCGCATACCCGGAGCCGAGAGGTTGAGGTAACCCGAGAGCGAGCCGGCGAACTTGAACTGGTCGCGGTGGTAGGCGGCCAGGATCAGCGCCGCGTTACCGCCCATCGACAGGCCGACCACCGCGTTGTTGTTGCGGTCGATGCCGTAGGCGTTCGCGAGATGGTCGGGGAGGTTCTGGGTGAGGAAGGACTCCCACTTGTAGGTGTAGGGCTGGCCGTTGAAATTGCTCGGCGCGTACCAGTCGGCGTAGAAGCTCGACTGTCCACCCACCGGCATGATCACGTTGACGCCGTGATCGGCGAGCCACGCCGCGTTGGTCTCGTGTTCCCAGCCGCTCACGTCGTCGGTGGCGCGCAGACCGTCGAGCAGATAGACGGCCTTGTTGCTGCCGTTGTTCGCTCGCCAGATGCGCACCTTGATCGCCCCGACCCCACCCGGTGCGGCGACCATGTCCTCGTGGAAGCGTTCGTACGGGTCGGCCGCAGCCGTGCCGGCACCGAGCCCGCTGAACGCGAGTGCCAGCGGAAGCACCAGTGCCGCCACCAGCAGCCGTACGAGAGCGCGTCCCCCCCGCCGACGGGTTCCGGTCTTCGCCGAAATCGTCACAACAAGCTCCCCTTGCACTCCAGTAACATTCTTCACTTCCGTCCCAGGGTATCGACGGTGCAGAAACCTTAAGCAGGCTTGCACACAATCGTTATCGTGGAAAGTCCGGCAGCGTTATCGTCGGGCCCTCGGCATTCGCATTCCGTTCGCACCGCTAGCCTGACGATCCGTGCCCGAAGCTCCCCTCCCCGTTCGCGACGGCCTGAACCCCACCCGCCTGCGACTGCCGGAAAACCCCAGTTGGGAGACCATAGCGGAGTTCCTGCTCGCGCGCTTCCCGAGCGATGCGACGCGCATCGCGGAGAAGATCGAATGCGGCGAAGTGGTCGTACAGGACGGCACAGCGATCACGCATTCGACCCCGTACGTCCCGCGCGAATTCGTGTATCTCTACCGTGATCCGCCCGCCGAACAGCGCGTCCCCTTCGAGATCGACGTCCTCCACCGCGACGAGAACCTGCTCGTAGTGGACAAACCGCACTTCCTGGCGACCACCCCGCGCGGCTCGTGGGTGACGGAGACCGCCGTCGTCCGGTTGCGCAAGGAACTGGATCTGCCCGAGCTGTCCCCCGTCCATCGTCTCGATCGGCTCACGGCGGGCGTTCTGGTGTTCACCGTCCGGCGCGAGGCACGACGCGCGTACCAGATGTTGTTCGACCGGCGTCTCGTCGAGAAGGAGTACGAGGCGATCGCCCCGGCGGCGCCGCATCTCGACTTCCCTCGCGAGGTCCGCAGCCGCATCGTCAAGGAACGCGGAGTGCTGCAGGCACGCGAGGTCGACGGTCCCGTCAACGCCGTCACCCGGATCGACGTCACAGGCACGGCCGGCGGCCGTGCGCGTTACCGATTGCGTCCCGAGACCGGCCGGACGCACCAACTCCGGGTACACATGAACTCCCTGGGAATCCCCATCCTCGGCGACAACCTCTATCCGGAGGCGTACGAGGTTGGGCCGCAGGACTATTCGAATCCGCTGCAGCTTCTGGCCAGGTCCCTGTCGTTCCACGATCCGATCACAGGTCGGCCGACCCGCTTCGTAAGCCGACGAAACCTGGCAGCATGGAGTAACAGCACACCAGGACCCCGCTGACCGGCGAGTTCTCGTCTTGGAGGTTTCCATGGAAATCGGCAGCATCTCGCGTACCTATGACGGGCGGGTGGCCCTGCGGTTCGAACGCTCGTTCCCCCACTCGCCGGAGAGAGTGTGGCGGGTCCTGACCGATCCGCACCATCTCCGCGCCTGGTTCCCTGCCGACGTCGAGTTCGAGCTCACACCCGGCGCCACACTCGAATTCCGCTCGACGCAGGAACAGACCCGACGTTTCGGCCTGCCGGAAGGGCACACCACCATGGGCAGTGTCCTCACGGTGCGGCCCGCACGGATCCTGGAATACCTCTGGGATACCGACGTTCTGCACTGGGAACTCACTCCGGACGGCTCCGGCGGGTGCTGGCTCACCCTCACCCACACCACCGACGACGAGGAGGACGCCCTCGCACACGGCGCCGCCTGGCACGCCGGATTCGAGGTGGTCGAGGCCCAGTTGGAGGAACGTCCGGTCGACTGGTCGATCTGGGACCGCGCAGCCGAACTGAGCACGCACTATCAGGGAAGCTCGGGCTGATCGCCCGGCTCGGGATCCGGGCCGACCGCCCGGGTGGAATATCCGCCTAGCGGCGCGCCCCACGTCGCGCAGGAGCCGAACCGACGCCGTCGAGATCGTGTTCCCGGGCGGTCGTGCGCGCCACGATGCGCGCACCCCAGGCACCGATCGCGTCCCAGTCCCGGAAGTCACCGGAAGGGGCACCGACCATCCTGACAACCATCCGTTCGCCGGTGCCGAGCACCGCCGGATCCAACTTCCCCGGGAAGGTGCGATGTTCGACGGCCTCGACGCGTTCGGCGACGGCGCACGCGTCGTAGCACGTGTTCACCGACCTCCCGCCCGAGGCGACGGGACCCGACGAGAACAGGTAGACGTCGCGTTCGCGCAGTTCGGCCGCGTGCCGGTCGGAGAACTCCCGCGCGCTGCGCAGCCAGCGACTGCGGTAGACGGCACTGCCGAGCACCACGACGTCGTACGCGTCGACCTCGTCGACGTGCTCGGGCGCGTTCACGTCGACCTGCGCGCCGTGGTGGCGCATCGACGCGGCCAGCGCTGTCGCGATCTCCGCGGTCGAACCGTGCCGACTGGCCACCGAAACAAGAACCTTCATCACTACCTCCGGACCCGCGTCGAACCATGATCACCCCGGAACCGGGCCTTGACCAGGGCCGAAGTGCCCTTTGCCCGGTATCGGCAGATCACAGTCGGACGAACCCCCTCATATCGGACCGCGTGGCAAGGTGGACTCGACATAGACGGAGAAGGAGTAGATGCATGCGCAGCACATCGCCGGCGACCGTCGCGGAGGAGGCGGAACGCAAGTATTCCGCCCCCGGCGACCGGCCGCTTCCGGACTTGACGGGACTGCCGTCCGTCGATGCGATCGACGTCGACCGGTTCGAACTGTCGGCCCAGTACTACGACACCGCCGAGCTGAGCCTGCTGCGCTCGAAGATCACGCTCCGGAGGCGCGAGGGCGGTGACGACGCGGGATGGCATCTCAAACTGCCGTCCGGTATCGACACCCGCACCGAACTGCATTTCCCTCTCGGTGACGACTCGGCCGAGGACGTTCCCGCAGACCTCGAGTCCTTGTTGCGCGGCATCCGGCGCGGCGCCCCGCTGAGCCTGGCCGCTCTGCTCGTGACCCGACGACATCGGCACCGACTCCGGTCGTCCGACGGCGGCCTCGTCGCGGAGGTGGTGGTCGACGATGTCGACGCCGTGCGCGGAGCCGACGGATCGGAGATCCGCTGGAAGGAGATCGAGGTCGAGTGGAATTCCACCCTCGGCGACAAGGCGGTCAGCCGATTCCTCACGGCGCTCGAAGAGCGCTTCGCGGCCGTCGGCATCACCCGTTCGGAGAGCCCGTCGAAGCTCCACCGCGTGCTCGGCGACCTGATCCCCACCCGCCCGTCGATCGCGAAGGGGTTGCTCCCGGTACGCGACTATCTCTCGAGCGAACTGCACACCCTGGAGCTGTCGGACATCGCGGTCCGTCGCGACACGCCCGACGCGGTGCACAGCATGCGCAAGGCCGCGCGGCGTCTGCGCAGCGCACTGCAGACCTATTCCGACGAGATCGTCGTCGATCACGATCTCGTCGACGAACTCCGTTGGCTCGGAAGACGTCTCAGCCCCTCACGCGATCTCGAGGTCCAATGGGAGCGGCTCGCGGATCGCGTGGCCGACATCCCGGTCGAATCGCATCGGGAAGCGACGAGGGCCCGTATCGACGAGTACTTCTCGGCCAGGTCGGAGTCCGCCCGCCTCGAGGCCGTCGACACCTTGAACTCGGATCGGTATGTCGGGCTGCTCACCCGCCTCGACGCAGCGATCGACGACCTCGCTCCCGCCACCGAAGCGGCGGGGGCGCGACCGAAGGTGGCACGGAAGGAACTGCTGCACGCGGTCGCAGCGCTGTCGAAGAAGGTCTCACGCCGCGTCGACAAGGTCGGCGACGCCGAGAACCCGGCGGAGCGCGACGCGCTGATGCACCGGGCCCGCAAGGGCGCCAAGCGGATGCGGTACGCCATCGAGGTGATCGCGCCGCTGCACCCGAAGCGTTCGGGACGGATCCTCGACCGGTTCGACGACTTCCAGGATCTGCTCGGTGAATTCCAGGACTCCGTCGTGGCGCGGGAACATCTCCTGGACATGCTCTCCGAGCAGGGGCACGCCGCCGAGACCAGTTTCGGGCTCGGGATCCTGTTCCGCATCGAGACCGAGCTCGGCGACGCGCAGGCCGCGCATCTGGACGGCGGCTGGAAGAAGGCCTTCCGCTCCGCCCGCCGATTGTGGACCTGATCGAGGTCCGAAGGCCCTGGCCCGGGCACCCCGGATCGGAGATCATGAAGATCGTCGACACCGGGCCACAGCCGCGTCGTGGCGGTAACGTGGCCTTGAGCCGACCGGCGCACGGGAAGCCGCGCGCCGCAACGAGAAGGAGATATCGATGAGCACACCGAGCACCCGCAAGGCAGTCGTCGCAGGCGTCGACGGCTCCGAGACGGCTGTAGCGGCAGCGCGGTGGGCCGGAGCCGTCGCGTCGCGTATCGGAGCACCCCTCCACCTCGTGCACTCGATGCCCCCGGAAGGCATCTTCTACAGCGAGGCCGCGGTGCTGGTGCAGTCGCAGATGATCCAGCAGCTCGAGGAGGACGGCAAAAAGCTCCTCGCCGACGCCGCCGAACGAGTCCGCGCAGATCACCCCGATCTCGAGATCAGCAGGTTCATCGGTCCCGGACCCGCAGCCAAGTCGCTGCTCGAGGCCGCCGAGGACGCACGCCTGGTCGTCATGGGCGCCACCGGCGCGGGTGCGCTGGAGAACTTCCTGCTCGGCTCCACCGTTCTGCGCGTCGCGAACCATTCACCCTGCCCGGTGGTCGTGTGGCGCGGCAACACCGATTCTCCGCTGCCCGATTCCCGGCCGATCGTCGTCGGTGTGGACGGCAGCGAATTGTCCGCTGCCGCAGTCACTCACGCGTTCGATCTCGCGTCGGCCCTCGGGGTTCCGCTCCGGGCAGTGCACTCCTGGCTCGGTGACGCCGCACTCGGTGTCGGCGCCACGGCCGCACTGGTCGACTGGGATGCCGTGGAGACCTCGGAGACCGCGGTTCTCGCCGAGACGCTGGCCGGCTGGAGCGATCGCCATCCCGAGGTCACCGTCGAGCGTGTGATCGACCGGGGCCCGGCCTCGAAGGTCCTGCTCGCGCACCTCGACGACGCCCAGCTCGTCGCGGTCGGAAGCCACGGGCGTGGCCAGTTCCGCGCCGCCCTGCTCGGATCCACGAGCCAGAACCTGCTGCACAAGGCTCCGTGCCCGGTGCTCATCGCCCGCAAGGTCTAGAACCGACCGTTCCGGGCCGACGGGGATCGCTTCGACGAAGCGATCCCCGTTCGCTGTTCCCGGGGCGCGATCACCAGGGCGCCGGACCGAGCATGCTCTCCAGCCGTGCCGCGTCGACGGTCTCGACACCCGTATCGATCGCCACCGCCTCCGGCCACGGATCCCGCCGACGGAGTTGCTGTTCGAGCACAGCAGGGGTCGCATCGGATGCATCGTCGCCGCGATCGGCGCGGGATGCCATCCGCTGCAACAGGATTCCCTTGTCCGCACGGCACTCGATCTCGATCACGTCCACTCCGGCGCCGTCCGCGACCTTACGGGCCGCGTCGCGCTGCCCGGACGACAACCAGGTCGCGTCCAGCACGACGGATCGCCCGCGGGCAAGAGCGGTCTCGGCGCGGCGCAGCAGTTCCCCGTAGGTCGCCTCCGAATGCGCCGGTGCGTACAGACCGGCATCCGTACCGTCGCCGGTGCGGTCGGTGGGTTGCAGACCCGCCAACTCCTTGCGGACGACGTCGCTGCGCAGTACATCCGCTCCGAGATACGCACCGACCGTGCGCGACAGTGTCGTCTTGCCGGTCGCGGAGACACCACCGACGAGCACCATGCGCACACGTCCCCGGTCGAGATGTCCCTCGAGCAGCTCGACGAAACCGGTCGCCGTCTCCCGCGCCGCTGCATCACCCTGCTCGTAGCGCAGAGCGGTCACCTTCGCGCGCACCAACGCTCGATAGGCGATGTAGTGGTGCACGAGCGAGGAGGGCGGGTGATCGCCCGAGACCTCGCCGTACTGTTCGAGCAACCGCCGTGCCGCGGCCTCGGCACCGAGACGTTCGAGATCCATTGCGAGGAAGGCGAGATCGAGTACGGCGTCGCCGTAGCGCAACTCGTCGTCGAACTCGAGGCAGTCGATGATGCGCGGACCGTCGTCGAGACAGAAGATGTCGTCGGCGAGCAGGTCGCCGTGTCCGTCCACGGCCCGGCCCGCCGCGATGCGTTCGTCGAACAGCACCGTTCGACCGGCGAGGTAACGGTGCACGGACTCCCGGATCCGCGTCAACGCCCCGGCACGATCCGCCCCCACCTCCAGCCGGCCGAGATGGTCGAGACTGAGATCCCACAACTCGGCGACGAAATCCGCGGAGGCACACCGGTCGATCTCGGGACCGTGCGGCGAGGAGGCGTGCAGTGCGGCGACCTGCCGTGCCACCTCGTCGATCACCGCCGACACGTCCTCACCTCGACGGACCGCCGCGGCCAGGCGCCGGTCGTCGGGCAGCCGCACCATCTCGACGAGGTGCTCGCACAGCTGTCCGTCCGGGCCGTGGACATCCGCGACACCCAGGTAGACGTCCGGTGCGAGACGCCGGTTGAGCTCCACCTCCCGGTGGCAGATCCGTTCGCGGGCCTCACGCGTGCGGTTGTCGAGGAAACCCAGGTCGAGCGGCTTCTTCAGCTTGTGCACGCGGTCGCCGACGAAGAAGACCACCGACGAATGCGTCTCCCTCACCCCCGCGTAGCCGACACCCTCCGGTCCGGCACCTGTGGTCACTGCGCCCTCCCTGCCGTCGGCGGATCCCACCGAGTCGTCTCGTCCACCACATTGTCGTTCAGACACTCCCCCGGTGCATCCGCACAGCGCCGACCGGTGCATCCGCACAGCGCCCACCGGTGCATCCGCACAGCGCCCACCGGTGCATCCGCACAGTGTGCGCGTTCTCGTCCGGATCGCCCGAACGAACCGTCCGCGACAGGTAGCTTTCACACCGGGGCGACTTCTGGACGGGGTGAGATGAGGAACGATCAACCGAGCCGGGTACGCGGAGACGACACCGTGCGGGCGGACGACGGACCCACGGTGGCGGTTGTCGCGTACACGACGGCTCTCGAGCGGACGATGATCGAGGAGTGGCTGCGCTCGGACGAGGTTCCCGCCGAGTACCGCACGCCGACCCACCCCGAGTCGCTCGATCTCGACTCGCGGGTGCTCGCCGAGGAGCTCGTGACCCGCACCGACGATCCGCTGATCCTGCCCGTGCGGGTCGTGTGGCTCCCGGCCGAGCGCGACGGTGCGCGGCGTGTCCGGTTCTCCGACGTCCTCGCCCTCACGAACCCGCGCAATCCGAATCTGTTGCTGCAGAAATGGCTCGTGCGCAAGGGCGCCGACCGCTACCGGATCGTCGTCGCGCAACCGGCCCGCCTGTCCGAACTGCGTGATGCGCTCAGGGTGGAGGGCGGTGACGGCGACGACGGGGCTCTCGCGCGGTACGTGACCCGCCGCGCCGTCGTCGCGCTCGAACGCGCCGAGCGAGCGGTGATCGGCGACCGCTACAAGGTCCCGCGGCTCGTCGCCGCCCAGATCATGGACTCGCCGATCTTCCGGCGCCGTCTCGACGAGATCGCCGCCGAGCACGGCCTCTCGCGTGCCGAGGTCGAGGCGCGGGCACGCAGGTCGCTCGACGAACTCGTGGCCGTGCAGTCACGACTGGTCACCGACCTGTTCTCGCAGGCGATGCGGCCGCTGCACTCGTCGGCGTGGACCGTGCACGCCGACGAGTCCGGTCTGCGTGCACTGCGCGAGTCCAACCGCCGGTATTCCCTGGTCTTCCTGCCCTCGCACCGGTCCTACGCCGATGCCTTCGTGCTGGGCGACATCCTGGCGGCGAACAACTTTCCCGGCAACCACATCATGGGCGGGGCCAACCTCACCTTCTGGCCGATCGGTCCCGTCGCCCGCCGCACCGGCACGGTGTTCATCCGGCGCAGCTTCGCCGACGACGACGTCTACAAGGCCGCGCTCGAGGAGTACTTCGCGTTCCTGCTGAGCAAGCGGTTCAACCTCGAGTGGTATTTCGAGGGTGGCCGGACCCGGACCGGCAAGCTCCGTCCCCCGCGTTACGGGCTGCTCAGTTACGTGGCCAACGCGATCCGCGGCGGACGGGTCGAGGACGCGATGCTGGTGCCGGTCTCGATCACCTACGAAGGGCTCGCCGAGGTCGCGGCGGTCGCCGCCGAACAGACCGGCGCGACGAAGAAGCCCGAAGGCCTGGGGTGGCTGGTGCGCTACGCCCGCAATCAGCGCAAGCGGGCCGGGAATGTGTACGTGCGGTTCGGCGATCCCGTGTCGATGCGCGAACTGCTGGTCTCCGGTGGGGATCCGGACCTGACCGCGCCGGCGCTGGCCGCCGACCCGGCCTCGGCGCCGACGGATTCCGAGGAGACACGGGCGCTGCGCCGCATGGCGCTGCAGAAGGTCGCCTTCGAGGTCGCGGTCGGCATCAACTGCAACACGCCGGTGACGGTGAACTGCCTGGTCACCCTGGCTCTGCTCGGTGTGGGCGACCGCTCGCTGACGCTCGAGGAGGTGCGGGCCGTGATCGCACCGGTCCGCCGCTATCTCGATCGCCGCGGTGTCCCGCAGGGCGGCCTGCACATCCTCGACGTCGAGGGTGGCCTCGAGGACGTGCTCTCGTCGCTCACCCACGCGGGCGTGGTGACCACCTACGCCGGCGGGGAGGAGCCGGTCTACTCGATCCAGCCGGGTCAGCATCTCGTCGCGGCGTTCTACCGCAACAGCGGTGTGCACTGGTTCGTCAACCGGTCGATCATGGAGCTGGCCATCCTCTACGCGCACGCCAATCCCGGCGACGATCCTGCGCGGGTGGCGTGGGAGGAGGCGAAGAACCTGCGCGACCTGCTGAAGTTCGAGTTCTTCTTCCCCGACCGCGACACCTTCGAGGTCCAGATGCGCGACGAGCTGGCCTGGCTCGTCCCGTCCTGGGGCGACACGCTGCCGACGAAGGACGAGGCCCTGACCGGTCTCGTCGAGACGGGCTTCTTCATGTCGCATCGCACGCTGCGGTCGTTCTTCGACGCGCAGCTCGTCGTCGCCGAGCGCCTCGCCGTCCGGGACCCGGAGCTCGAGGTCGACCGCGCCGCCTTCCTGTCGGAGTGTGTCGCGGTGGGCCGGCAGATGCTGCTGCAGCGCCGCCTGTACGGGCCGGAATCGGTGTCGTCGGAGTTGTTCGCGTCCGCGCTCGACCTGGCGCGCAATCGAGGATTGCTCGACCACGACGAGGACCCCGAGATCGTCCGCGAGCGCAGGAAGGTCTTCGCAACGGAGCTGTCGGAGTTGGCCCAGCGGGTCGCGCTGGCCGAGTCGCTCGACGTGTCGAACAGAAAGGTGGAACGGTGAACCTCGAGCAGGCCCTCGAACGGGTGCGCACGGGTCCGCAGGGACCCGAGGTGGCGGCCTTCTTCGATTTCGACGGCACCATCGTGCACGGCTTCTCCGGTGTCCACTTCTTCCGCGACCGGGTGCTCGCCGGGAAGGTCTCCGCATCCGAACTGGCCGCGACGATGATCAACGGGATCCGCGGGACGGAGACCGAGGAGGACTTCGAACGCTTCGTCGCGATCGCCTTCAAGGCGTGGCGCGGTCACAGCGAGGACGAGCTCTACGAGATCGGCCGCCGGTTGTTCATGACGACGATCGCGGGACACCTGTATCCGGAGGCGTGGCAGCTCATCGGCGCGCACCAGAACGCGGGCCACACGGTGGTGATCGCCTCGTCGGCGTCCCGCTACCAGATCCAGGCCGCCGGGGACGCGCTGGGCGTCGAGCACATCCTGTTCACCCCGCTCGAGGTCGAGAACGGTGTGCTCACCGGACGGGTCGACGGGAAATCGTTGTGGCGCAGCGGCAAAGCGGAGGCGGCACGCAATTTCGTCGAGACACACGGCATCGACGCCGAGGCCAGTTACACCTATTCCAACGGTGGTGAGGACGTGGAGTTCCTGGCCGTCGCCGGCAACCCCACCGCCACGAACCCCGATCGCGCTCTCACCCGCGTCGCCATCGAACGCGACTGGCCGATCATGCGGTTCCGGCCGCGCGGCACGCCGGGCGCCCGCGAACTCGTCCGCACCGCCGCCGCCTACGGCGGAATGTTCGGCTCGGTGTGGACGGGTCTCGGTCTCGGTCTGATCAACCGCAGCCGCAAGACCGCGCTGGACTCGATCATCAGCATCGGCACCGAGGTCTCCCTGGCCCTGGCCGGAGTGGACGTACGCATCGTCGGGGAAGCGAATGCGTGGGCGGCCCGGCCGGCGGTGTTCATCTTCAACCATCAGAGTCAGCTCGACCCGGTGGTGCTGGCCAAGGTCCTGAGGCAGGACTTCACGGGCGTGACGAAGAAGGAGATGGCCAACGACCCGTTGTTCGGGCCGCTCCTGCGGTTCGTCGGCGCCACCTTCGTCGACCGCACGAACACCGAGCGGGCGGTCGCGGCGCTCGGACCCGTCGTCGACACCCTTCGCGAGGGGACGTCGATCGTCATCGCCCCCGAGGGCACGCGCTCACTGACCCCGGCGATCGGCAGGTTCAAGAAGGGCGCCTTCCACATCGCGATGCAGGCCGGTGTGCCGATCGTGCCGGTCGTGATCCGCAACGCCGGCGAGATCCTGTGGAAGCACTCGACCCTGCTGCGCTCGGGCACCGTCGACGTGGCGGTGCTCGAACCGATCGACGTGAGCGAGTGGTCGCGGGAGAACCTCGGCGAGCATATCGCCGAAGTCGAGGACCTCTACCGCCGCACGCTGTCGAGCTGGCCCACCGACTAGATGACGAACGAGACCGTGACACCCGAGGAGCCGGACGACGACGGAGCCGACGAGAGCCCGCACGGTGAGAACGGGCCGCTCACCCCGAAGCGACGCCGGTATCTCAAGTGGATCGTCGGCGCGCTGCTCGTCGTGGTGCTCACCGTCGAGATCGTGCTCGTGTGGCCGGAGCTGTCCGACAGCGTCCGCGGCCTCGGGCACCTCCACTGGGGCTGGGTCGCGGCGGCGGTGTTCGCCTCGATGGCGGAGATGTCGACCTTCGCACGGGTGCAGCGGGCGTTGCTCTCCGCGGCCGGCGTGAAGGTCTCGCAACGGCAATCGCTTTCGGTGGCCCTGGCAGCGAACTCCATGAGCGTGACGCTGCCCGGCGGACCGGTGGTCGGGACGACCTTCACCTACCGGCAGATGCGGCACTGGGGCGCACCCCCGGTGGTGGCGACCTGGCAGCTGGTCATGGCCGGTCTCCTGCAGGCCGCCGGACTCGCACTGCTGGGCCTCGTCGGCGCTCTGCTCGTCGGCGCCAGCAACAACCCGTTCTCGCTGATCTTCTCGCTCGGCGGTCTGCTGCTGCTGGTCGTGCTCATCCAGTACGCGGCCGGCAACCCGGGTTCGTTCGAATCGATCGGCCTGATCGCCCTGAGAAGCCTGAACCGGCTGCGGAAGAAGCCCGAGCAGGCGGGTGCGCGGGCGTGGCGGAAGATCGTTGCCCAGTTGAGCGCGGTGCAACTCGATCGTCCACACGCGGCCCGCGCGTTCGGCTGGTCGCTGAGCAACTGGGTGTGCGACGGTGCGTGCCTGGCGTTCGCCGCGTACGCGGTCGGTGGCGCGCCGAGCCTGGCCGGTATCGCGGTCGCCTACGCTGCCGGCACCGCCACCAGCCGTGCCATCCCCCTGCTCCCCGCCGGTCTGGGTGTCATGGATGCCGTGCTCGTCCCGGCGCTCACCGCCTCCGGCATGACCGGCGCGCAGGCCCTGTCGGCGGTGGTCGTGTACCGGCTGATCAGTTTTGTGCTCGTCGCCGCGGTCGGCTGGGTCGTCTTCGCATTCCGCTACCGGAACGTCGGCGAGGAGGAGGACGAGGACGACGCTCCCCCGGACCTGCGGATCTGGGACGACGACTGAAGACGCCGACCCGAAAAGATCGCCTGCGTGCCGGTCGGGGCGCTAGCGTTGTCCTCCATCCGAATGAATGGAGGACGAGCTCCGTGGCACAGCACGAGGTCACACACAAACGGGAGGTCTGGTCGGGCCGGTCCGTGTTCATCATGGCCGCAATCGGTTCGGCGGTCGGACTCGGCAACATCTGGCGCTTCCCGTACATCGCTTACGAGAACGGTGGTGGCGCATTCCTGATCCCGTATCTGGTCGCGCTGCTGACCGCGGGTATCCCCCTTCTTCTGGTCGACTACGCGATCGGGCACAAGTTCCGCGGATCGCCGCCGCTGGCCTTCCGCAGACTGCGCCGCGGCGCCGAGTTCATCGGCTGGTGGCAGGTGCTGGTGTGCTTCGTCATCGGCGTGTACTACGCGGTGATCGTGGCTTGGGCCGCGCGGTACACCTTCTTCTCGATCACCGAGGCATGGGGCGACGATCCCGAAGGCTTCTTCATGAGTTCGTTCCTGAACCAGGACACCGATGCGACCTTCGGCCTGAGCTTCGTGCCGGGCGTCGCGTGGACGCTGCTGCTGGTCTGGATCGCGACGCTCGCGGTGCTCGCTCTCGGCGTCCAGCGCGGTATCGGCAACGCCAACCGGTTCTTCGTGCCGTTGCTGGTCCTGCTGTTCGGTGCGCTCGTCGTCCGGTCGCTGACCCTCGACGGCGCGACCACCGGTCTCGATGCGTTCTTCACCCCGAACTGGTCGGCGTTGACCGACACCGGGGTGTGGATCGCGGCGTACGCGCAGATCTTCTTCTCGCTGTCCGTCGCCTTCGGCATCATGGTGACCTACGCGTCGTACCTCAAGCGCAAGACGAACCTCACCGGTTCGGGTCTCGTGGTCGGGTTCTCGAACTCGAGCTTCGAGGTGCTCGCCGGCATCGGTGTCTTCTCCGCTCTCGGCTTCATGGCCCAGGCGCAAGGCGTCGAGGTCGGTGAGGTGGTCGCCGGCGGTATCGGTCTCGCCTTCATCGCCTTCCCGACGATCGTCTCGGAGATGCCCGGCGGCCCGCTCTTCGGTGTGCTGTTCTTCGGCTCGCTGGTCTTCGCCGGATTCACGTCGATGATCAGCATCATCCAGGTGACCGTTTCGGCCTTCCAGGACAAGACGGGCCTCGGCCGGGTGCCTGCCGTTCTCGCCATCGGTGGTGTGTCGGCGATCGTGTCGCTGCTGCTCTTCCCCACCACCACCGGCCTGAACACCCTCGACGTGGTGGACCGCTTCGCGAACCAGTTCGGCATCGTGGGTGTCGCCTTCGTGGCGCTCGTGGTGGTCGCGTGGATCTATCGTCGTCTGCCCGAACTCCGCGACCACCTCAACTCGGTGTCGTCGTTCAAGGTCGGCACGGGCTGGATGGTGTTCACGGGCATCATCACCCCGCTCGTCCTCGGCTACATGCTGTTCAGCGAGATCCGCGACCGTGTCCGCGACGGCTACGGCGGTCTTCCCGACAGCCTGGTCACGGCCTTCGGGTGGAGCGTGCAGGCCGGCGTGATCATCCTCGCCGTCCTCCTGACGTTCATCCCGTGGCGCAGGGGAATCGACGAGGAATACGAGCTGGACGAAAACCGTCCGCTCGCGTCCGCCCAGGCGCCTGCTTCGTCCGGCGATCCCTCGCCCGGACCCGACTCGTCCACCGGAGGTACCCGATGAGCACAGCGGCCGTCGCCATGATGATTCTCGCCCTCGTCACGCTGTGGGGCGGTCTCCTGCTGAGCATCCTGCATCTGCGAAAGCATCCGGACGATCCGGACTGATCATCTGCACAACCGACCCACATGGGTGTCGGTTCGGTAACACCGCGGGGCGGCGCTCTGGCCGGAGCGCCGCCCTTGTGGTCTCCTGGAACGGTCGTACTCTAAACCTCTACTTTAGAGTTAGGTAGAGCCCGTCCGGGTGTCACGACCCACAGGAGGAGAACCCCACATGAGCCGCAGACACCGCAATCGGATGCGTCGCATCTCGGCCGCCGCAGCCCTGACCGTCGCCGCAGGCCTGGCACTTCCCGCCGTCGCCGTCGCCGAACCCGCGCCCGCGGAGCCGGCAGCACCGGCGGAAGCGCCCGCCACGAGCCCGCTCGTGAGCTCGCTCGAAGCCCTCCGCGCGCTGCCCGGCGTCGATCCCACGACTCTCGCTGCTGCCGAAGCGATCGCGAACGCACGCGGAAGCGCTGTCGACGCGGCCGAAGCGACCCCGCTCGGCGCCTACGAGGACGGCATGGAGTTCCTGCGTCGCCTCGGCGTCGAACCGTTCCTCTACCCCACCGGCGCACCGTTCTGCACGGCCGACGGCGACCTGCCGCTGGGCACCGTGCCGGCCGTTGCGGGCGCTCTGCCCGGGCCGTGGCCGAACTCCGACATCCCGTTCGTGTCCGAGAACCTGAACGTCGTCTCCCCTGCCGAGACGCTCTTCGCCTTCGTCCCCGTCGGGCTCGAGGAGGACGCCGACACCTCGGGCATCCAGCTCGCGTGGTTCAACGTCAACACCTTCCAGGGCGGTTTCGTGCCGATGGGCACGCCGGAGGAGGCGGCCGCGGGCGCCATCCCGGCCGGGGTTCCCGAAGACCTGCGCGGGCTCGTCGAGCAGGCGATCACGACCTTCATCGCCGACACGCTGCCACTGGGCAGCGTGCGGGTCGCGCCGGTCGAGACCGGCTCGGGAACCGTGCTGGCAGCCGTTTTCGGCAACGTCCGGAACGGTGACGCACAGTGCTTCTTCCTGCCCACGATCGGCATCGTGGACGTGCCGGCCTGATCGAACCCCGAACTCGAACTGCGGCGGGTGGGCGTCAGCTCGCCCGCTGCAGTCGGTTCAGCCGGTCGAACACGAGTGTGACGGCGGTGTCCATGTGTGCGAGCACATCGTCGACCGACTGCCGGCCGGCCACCCACGCGACCAGCGCCGACATCCACACGTCGGCGATGATCCGCACGGCGTTGAGTACTTCTTCGGTGACGATGTCGATGCCCGCCGCCTGCGCGAACAGGCGCGTGAGCACCTCACCGAGACGGTCGAGTTCGGGCGCCGAGGACGCGTCGGCGAACATCGCCGCCCGGATGAGCGCGTCGTAGCGCAGCGGGTTCTCGGACAGCCGCGGCATCACCCCGCGCAGCACGCCCATGAGGCGCTCGGCGGCACTGCCGCCCGGGATCTCCGCGGTGGTCACGGCTTCGGCGGCGGTCTCGAATTCGAGTACGAGCGCCACGACGAGCAGGTGGTTCTTCGACGGGAAGTAGCGGTAGACCGTGCCGAGAGCGACACCGGATCGGTCTGCGACAGCCCGCATCTGCACGGCGTCGTAACCGCCCTCCGAGGCGAGCTCCTCGGCGGAGGCGATGATCCGCATGTACCGCGCCCGCTGCGCCGGCCGCAGGCCCGCACCGGGCGACCGGGTGGACCCGAGGGCCGGTCGCGAGGTCTGCGTCGACGCCGACTCCTCGCCCGCGGTCTCCGTCGTCGACTGCTCCGTCATCACGCCACCTTCCGTTCATGCCCGTTTCGAGGATAGTTCAGCGTGGTGCGCCTGCCTTTTCGTACCGCCGACCGGCCACAATCAGACAGGTGTCCGGAAATCTCTTCCCTCCGGATGTAGAACGCGTTACATTTTCTCCGTCACCGTCTGGAGAGGGGCTGCTGTGCGCCACGGAATCACCCTGTTCACGAGCGACCGGGGAATCCGGCCCGAAGTCGCTGCCTCGACCGCGGAGAGTCGCGGTTTCGACAGTTTCTATGTGCCCGAACACACTCACATCCCGATCCGTCGCGAATCCGCGCATCCGGGAACGGGCAACGAGACCCTTCCCGACGACCGCTATATGCGCACCCTCGATCCGTGGGTGGCGCTCGGACTCGCCGCCGCGGTGACGTCGACGATCAAGTTGGGCACCTCCGTCGCACTGCCCCTCGAGCACGACCCCATCACGCTCGCCAAGACCATCGCGAGCCTCGATCACCTTTCCGGCGGCCGGGTGAACTTCGGTGTCGGATTCGGTTGGAACGCCGAGGAACTCGCCGACCACGGCGTACCGCCGAAGAAGAAGCGCACCGCGATGCGCCAGTATCTCGAAGCGATGCAGGCGCTGTGGACCGAGGAAGAGGCCTCCTACGAGGGAGACTTCGTCGCGTTCGGGCCGAGCTGGGCGTGGCCGAAACCTGTGCAGCAGCCACGGCCCCCGATCTTCCTCGGCGCCGGTTCCACCGACCGCAACTTCGACTGGATCGTCCGCCACACCGACGGGTGGATCACCACACCCACGGAGAACAACGTCGTCGACAACGTCGCGCGCCTCCACAAGGCCTGGGCCGATGCCGGCCGTGCAGGGACTCCCGAGATCCTCGCCCTGGCAGGCCGTCACGACGCCGAGCAACTGAGGATCTGGGAGGACGCCGGGGTCACCGAGGTGATCTTCGGCCTGCCCGACCGTCCCCAGGACGACGTCGTCGCGTACATCGACCGACTCGCCTCGAAACTCGACCACTGATCACCGACCCGAACGGACCCCGATGAGCACCGATCTCCATCCCCTTCCCGCCGACAGCGTCTCCACCTGGGACCACGAAGCCGACGTCGTCGTCGCCGGTTACGGCATCGCCGGTGTCTCGGCGTCCATCGAGGCCGCCCGCGCCGGTGCCGACGTGCTCGTGCTCGAACGGACCGGCGGTTGGGGCGGTGCGGCCTCGCTGTCGGGTGGCATCGTCTACCTCGGCGGCGGCACCCCGCTGCAGAAGGCCCTCGGATTCGACGACTCGCCCGAGAACATGAAGGCGTTCATGCTCGCCGCGCTCGGGCCGGGCGCCGATGAAGCGAAGATCACCGAGTACTGCGAGGGCAGCGTCGAACACTACGAGTGGCTCGTGGACAACGGTGTGGTGTTCAAGGAGAGCTTCTGGGGCGAACCCGGGTGGGAGATCCCCGGTGACGACGGCCTGATGTACTCCGGCGGCGAGAACTCCGCGCCCTTCAACGAGATCGCCACGCCCGCCCCGCGCGGGCACGTCCCGCAGATGACCGACAAGCGCACCGGCGAGAAGGGCGGCGGGTACATGCTCATGCAGCCGCTCTCGCAGGTCGCCGAAAGCCTCGGTGTACGTGCCGAATACGACGTGCGGGTGCAGCGATTGATCGTCGACGGCGACGGACGCGTCGTGGGCCTGACGGCCAAGCAGTACGGCAAGGACGTCCACATCCGGGCCCGCCGCGGTGTCGTCCTCGCGACCGGCAGTTTCGCGTACAACAAGGAGATGGTCGAGTCGTACGCGCCGCAGCTCAGCGGCCGCCCGGGTGCGGCGATCGAGGAGCACGACGGCCGCGCGATCCGCATGGCGCAGGCGCTCGGCGCCGATCTCGCGCACATGGACGCCACCGAGGTCGCCTTCTTCGGCGACCCGCAGTTGATGGCCCGCGGCATCCTCGTCAACGGCCGCGGTCAGCGGTACGTCCCCGAGGACACCTATCCGGGTCGTATCGGTCAGCTCACGCTGCTGAAGAACGACAACCAGGCCTATCTGATCATCGACGAACAGGCGTACGAGGAGGGTTGTGCGGCAACGAGTTCGACGCCCTTCTTCCGGTTCCGTCCGAAGTGGGTCGCGGAGACCGTCGCCGAACTCGAATCCGACATGGAGCTGCCGGTGGGGACGTTGCAGGCGACCGTCGAGGTCTACAACAGGCACGCCGAGAACGGCAGCGATCCGGTGCTGGGCAAGAAGAGCGAGTGGGTCAAGCCCATCGGCAGCCCGATCGCGGCGCTCGATCTCCGCAACTGCACAGCAGGTTTCACGCTCGGCGGCCTGCGCACCTCGGTGAACTCGGAGGTGCTGCACGTGTCCGGCGATCCGATCCCCGGCCTGTTCGCCGCGGGTCGCTGCACGTCGGGCGTGTGCGCCTGGGGGTATGCGAGCGGCACCTCGCTGGGCGACGGAAGCTTCTTCGGGCGTCGCGCCGGTCTGTCGGCCGCGAAGGGCTGAGACCGAAGGGGTGGTTCCGGTGGCCGAGCCACCGGAACCACCCGTCAGGTCAGAACACGCGGTCCAGGTCGCGCGAGACGATGTGGTCGGCGCCGTACTCGGCGAGCGCCGCGATCGTCATGGACGGATTGCACGCCCCGGTCGACCCCGGGATCTTGGCGCCGTCCACCACGTACAGGCCGGGCTGGCCGTGCACGCGACCCACGTCGTCGCACACCACCCCGAACGGCGCACCACCGAGCGGATGGAAGGTGTTGATGTCGACGGCGTTGACGTCGATGACGATCGCGGCCGGTCCCGCGATCCGCCGGATGCGGGCCTCGATCGCACGGGTGAGTTCCCGATCGTAGGCCTGATCCCAGTTCAGGACCGCATCGTCGCGGCCGGCGTCGTAGTGCCAGACTCCCCGGCCGTCGACGATCCCCAGACCGATCATCGTCGTCGTTCCCACATCGACGGGGAACGGCACCGGACCGGTGACGATCATCAACGGTCCGGCGGGGTCGGTGTAGTCGCGCATACCCACACAGGCGGGCCCGCCCTGATGGTCGCCGGGGCTGACGAGCGGACTCGTCACGGCGAACACCCGGTCACCGTTGTTGCCCCATCCCGTTCCGACGCCGTCGGGAAGATCGGGGACGAGTCCCTTCGCCTTCGCCTTCACGAGAAGACGGGTCGTGCCGGCCGATCCGCCGCCGAGAAACAACGCCGGTGTGATGATCCGCTTGCGTTCGAGAACCGTTCCGTCCGTGTGGATCCGGTCCACGTGCACGATCCAGGTGCCGTCCGGTGCCCGCTCGATGTCGTCGACCCGGTGCAGCGGCGCGACCGTGACGTGCCCCGTGCGTTCGGCTTCGGCGAGATAGGTGACGTCGACCGAGAACTTACCGCCGTTGTTGACTCCGTAGATGACGTCGCCGGTCGTGTAGGACGGTTTCAGTTCCCCGGTCAGCTCCCGTCGCGCGAAGTCCCAGTCGATGCACATCGGCACCCTGAACGTGTCGTAGCCCTCCGAACCTGCACGGTCCAGGAACTGGCGTGAGGAACGGTACCGATCGTGGTCGAGCAGATCGTCCGGGATGGTCGCGACCTGCAGCATCCCCGCCACCCGCCGATAGTGGTCGGAGGCCAGCAGCTCGTAATCGATACGCGAGGACACCGAATCGGAGAATCGCTGCCCGTCGGGCTGCACGGTCATGCCGTGATAGGCCAGCGAACTCCCGCCGACCCCCGCGCCGCACATGACGTCCATACCGTTCCCCGGAACCCGTTCGATGAGCCCGGTGAACGGTTCGGTCGGGATCGGCGGAGTACCGGTCATCACCGGGGCGGACGACAACCACGACATCCGCCGGTCCGGTTGCAGCATGTGAGGGAACGTCTCGGCGTTCGGTCCCGTGGGCCAGCGGATGCCCCGTTCGAGGACCAGCGTCTGCACACCGGCCCGGCCGAGATGCAGCGCGGTGATCGCACCGCCGAATCCGCTGCCCACGACGACCGCCCGATGGCGCTCCTGGGTGACCTCGGCGCGTGCGCGTGGGATCGGGGACAACGACAACGCGGCAACAGCCGCACCGCCGACGACGGTTCCCCGCAGGAAGGTACGGCGGGACAGCGCAGTATTCACGAATGGCTCTCCTGGAGCGTGGTCAGACAACCGTGAGCGGGAGGGGGATACCCCGATCCTCGAAGACGAAGGACGAACCCGTGCTGAAGCGGGTGATGGCGACCTCGTCGCACTCGTTCGCCGGGGATTCGGCACGGAACACCTCGACGACCAGCGCCTCTTCGGTCTCGGAGACCAGGCGGGTGGTGAAGTGCGGATCCACACCACGCACCAGGGCGTCGAGCGGACCGAGGTGTTCGGGGTCGATCAGGGTGGGCCAGGACCCGTCGTCGAAGGCGCCACCTCGCCGGTTGATCCGGAGACCCAGCGCGTCGTCGTCGAAACAGATCACCCGATCGACGTACCGGTGCGGTGCCAGCAGCGGATGCACGTCGAGTACCGCGGCCAGGCCGGCGAACGAGCGCGGCAGTCCCAGCACGGTACGGATGCGCTCGGACGTGATGCCGGCGATGCCGGTGAGCTGCTTACGGGTCAGCTCGATCGCGGACTGCTCGTCGGTCCGCTTGCGCACACTCATGAGGAAGCCGAGAGCGAGCAGGTGATGTTGCAGGCACACCTCTTCGGCGATGCGTACCAGGGCCGACTTCGAGAACTCGTCGAACCGGAGGTCTGCGAGGAGAGGTCCCGAATAGTCGTGTCTCCCTTCACCGTCCCGGTCGATCGGACTCAGCTCGAGTGCCACGGCCGCGGTCCGGCCGAGCGCTTCGGTGTGTGGTTCGACAGCCGGTGGTTCGTACGACGCGTCGATCGTGACCGTCCATGCGCAGTGCGGGTGCCGATCGGCCGGCGCGCGGGGCGGCCGATGGATCGGCCGCACCCTCGCGTGCGGATTGGTGGCGAGGGCGGTGGCGTCGAAGGTCGGGTCCTCGATGTCGTGGCACATCGCGGTCACGTAGGCGTCGCCGAGCGGCTCGACGTCCATCAGTGCCCCGCAGTGGTCGAGCCAGAATTCGCCGTGGTCGCGGTCGTGGACGCGATAGCGGAAGTCCATGAACTGCGGGGGCGCCCCGATGTCGAGTTGCATGCCCTTGAAGATGGTGACGACGTCGTCGCCCTCGAACTTCAGGGCACGCTGCATGCGGCGCGTGTACCACGGCGAGGACGCCTGCCATTCCTCGATGGCCACCTCCGCCATGCCCTCCCGACCGAACGCCGAGATCAGATGTGCCATCCCCGAACGGTCGATGAGCTGACCGCACAGCAACAGTTCGGGGACGAGCACGGCGAGGTCGGTGCGGGAGAGCGCGGCGAACGATCCGCCGGTGTCCACAGCGGTCACCACAACGGGACCGGCGACTCGCCGACCCGGTACCAGCCGGGAAGCCGCTTCTTCCCCGTCGATCGCTCGATCCGCTTCTGCATACCGTCGGACAGCGCATTCGCCGTGATCATCTCGAGGAACAGGTGCGAGACGTTGCCGAAGTCGAAGAAGTCGCGCTGCCACGACCACTGGAAGTTGCCGCCGTACCGGAACCAGCTCCCGCCGATACCGTGCACGGAGTAGTGCTCACCGTTCTCACGGGTCCTGTCGGCGACCTGCTTCCAGAAGCCGATCACGTCGCCGGAGCGTTCGTCGACGACGAACTGCTGGTAGGGATACTGCCAGCCTTCGAGCCCGTCCATCTCCTGGCCCAGTGCGAGATCGCGGATCTCCTCGCGGCCCACGGCCATGAACTCGTCCTTCGGACCGTAGTTCCAGCCGTAGGTGGCGTCCTCGGTGTACATGTCGGCCAAAGGCTTCCAATCGCCTTCGGCCTCGGCCCGCTTGTTGGCGTCGACCCAGCGGGTGATCATCTCGTCGAGCTCGGCACGATCGAACGTGGCCATCCTGTCTCCTGGTCCTCAGTCTTCGACGATGCGAAGGGCTTGGGTGGGGCAGTACTTCACAGCTGCTCGTACGTCGGCATGCATCTCCTCCGGCACCGGATTGAGGAGGATCTCCACCTCACCCCGTTTGGCGACGGAGAAGACGTCCGGGGCTTCCATCGAGCACATCGCGTGTCCCTGACACAGATCGAGATCTGCTTCGATCCTCATCCGAACCTCACTCCTGCGTCGCCGTGCCGGTGTCCGACGCCGCCCGGGTGCGTCGTCGGTACCGCACAGCACACGGCTGTTCGAGTTGGACCACCATCTTGGAGTGGTCGTTGCGATAGGTCTCGGGCGGCTGGGACAGTTCGAACTCGAAGTCGCGCAGCAGAACCGAGAATATCGCCTTCAGCTGCATGAGCGCGAACGCCGCTCCCACACAGCGGTGCCGGCCGGCCCCGAACGGGATCCAGGTCCACCGGTTGACGATGTCCTCCTGGTTCGGGTCGATGTAGCGGCCGGGATCGAAGGCATCGGGATCCGGGAAGTCCTCCGGGATGCGGTTGGAGATCGCCGGTGTCGCACCGACGAGATCGCCCTCCGAGATCCGATAGCCGGCGACCTCGAAGTCGTCGCGCGCGACCCGAAGGAGCAGGATCAGCGGCGGATGCAGGCGCAGCGTCTCCTTGAGGACCGCTTCGAGCACCGGGATCTGCCGCAGCGCATGGAAACTCACACTCTCGCCGTCGGAGTAGAGGACGTCGAGTTCGGCGGTGACCTGCTGCATGTACTCGGGGTTGCGCAGCAGTTCGATGAGCGCCCAGGCCGCCGTGCCCGAGGTGGTGTGGTGGCCGGCGAACATCATCGAGATGAAGATGCCGGTGATCTCGTCGGCGCTGAAACGTTCCTTGTCGTCCTCGTCCTTGATGGAGACGAGGACGTCGAGCATGTCGCGGTCCTCCTTGCCCTGCGGCGGGTTCGCGATGCGCCCGTCCATGATCTCCTGCACGAGGGCCACGAGTCCGCGGCGGGCCTCGTCGCGTCGCCGGAAACTCTCGATCGGCGCGTAGGGATCGACGAAGGCCAGGGCGTCGGTGCCCTTCTCGAGGTCGTGGTAGAGGTGGGCGAATCGTCCGTCGAGCTGGTCGCGGAACTTCTTGCCGATCAGGCAGGCCGACGACGTGTAGATGGTCAGCTCGGCGAAGAACTCGAGCAGGTCGATCTCGCCTTCGTCGCCCCAGCCGGCGACCATGTCCTGCACCTCGCGGTCGATGGTCGCGGCGTGGCCGCGCATCTGTTCGCCGCGCAGCGCCGAATTGTGCAGCATCTCCTTGCGGCGCTCGGGGCTGGCGTCGAAGACGACGCCCTCGCCGAAGACCGGCTTCATGAACGGATAGGCGGCCTGCTGGTCGAGATCCTCGTCCGCAGCCCGGAAGAAGAACTCGTTGGCCTCTGCACCGGAGAGGAGTACGACCTTCTTGTCGGCGAGCTGGAAGACCCCGACGTCGCCGCACTCCTCACGCACCCGGCGCATGAGCGCGATGGGATCGGTGCGCAGTTCCTCGAGGTGGCCGTGTTCGTGTTCGCCGCCGGACACACGCCGGGGTTCGACGAGTGTGGTCATGGATTGTCCTTCCGCAGGGGTGCTTCGGGTTGAACCTCGATGAGCACGATGTGGGCGCCGCGGGGGGCCGAGACGACCGAGAGCGCGGCCGCGGCGATGTCGGATGCACGAAGGAAGTAGGGGTGTCGCGCGAATCCCCATGTGCCCCAGTCCTCGAGCATCGGTTCGAGCACCTCGGCCGGCGCGGTCATGCCGGCGCCGGTCTGTGTCGGTCCGGGACGCACGACCGACGCGCGGACTCCCGTGCCCTCGAGTTCCATCCGCATCTCGCGGACGAGCGCTTCGAGGCCGGTCTTGGCGGCGTTGTAGGCACCCATCCACGGCCGGGGCAGCACGGCACAGTCGGATCCGATCACGACGAAGTCGCCGCGCTTGCGTTCGATCATGCCGGGCAGCGCGCGGTGGGCCAGGCGTTGCGTGCCCATCAGGTGCACGTTGACCTGGAAGGCGAACCGATCGGGGTCCATCTCGTGCGGCAACGCGAAATCCATGTCGCCCGCGCCCGAGACGACGATCTCCGCGGGGCCCAGAGCCTCTTCCGCTGCGGTGACGAACTCGTCGACGGACTCGGTGGACGACACGTCGAGGAAGTGGGCGAAGGCCTCGCCGCCCTCACCGCGGATCTTCTCCGCGATCGCCGCGCACTCCTCCACGCGGCGCGCACCGAGTGCGACGGGGTGTCCGGCCTCGGCGAGCGCGTAGGCGGTGGCGGTACCGATTCCCGAGGAGGCCCCGGCGACCAGCGCGGGACGACGTTCGGGGTGGGGTTCGAATCTAGGCATGTCGTTCGGTGACCTCTACAGGAAGGGCCGCGAAGCCTCGGACATTGGTGGAATGGACACGTTCGCAGCGGTCCTCGTCGATCTCGTAGTCGGCGACGCGCCGGGCGAACTGTTCGAGCGCGATGTTCGCCTCGAGGCGGGCCAGGTGCGCACCGAGGCAGAAGTGGACTCCCCCACCGAAACTGGCGATCCTCTGGGAGCTGTCCCGTCCGATGCGGAAGTCGTCGGCGGCGTCGAATACGTCGGAATCGCGGTTGGCGGATCCGATGAGCAGCAGTACCTTGTCGCCGGACCGGATGGTGGCGTCGTGCAGTTCGATGTCGGCGACGGCGGTGCGGGCGACGATCTGGCTCGAAGTGTCGTAGCGCAGGGTCTCCTCCGTCCACTGCGGTGCGCGGACGGGATCGTGGAGGACCTGCGCCACCTCGGACTTGTTGTGCGCGCCCCAGTAGAGGGCGTTGCCGAGCAGTTTCGTGGTGGTCTCGTTGCCCGCGACCACCATGAGGAACATGAAGCCGATGATCTCGTCGTCGGTGAGCCGGTCGCCGTCGATCTCGGCTTCCAGCAACGCCGACGTGAGGTCGGAGGTCTCCTTCTTCCGGCGTTCGGCGAGCATGTCGGCGTAATAACCGACGAGGTGCAGCGATGCCTCCATCGCGGCGACCGGCACGTCGAGCACGCCCTCCTCGCGGTGGACGACGAGATCGGCGAGACGGCGGATCTCGCTGCGGTCGGATTCGGGCACACCCATCAGTTCGGAGATCACGTCCATGGGCAGCTTGCCCGCGAACTCCGAGATCCAGTCGAATTCCCCTGCCTCCACAGCGGGTTCGAGGTAGCGCAGCGTCAGTTCGAGGATGCGCTCTTCGAGGTCGGCGACGCGGCGCGGAGTGAACCCCTTGGAGACGAGGCGGCGCATGCGCATGTGCCGCGGGTCGTCCATGGCGAGGAAGGACATCACCTTGTGGGCGTTGGGCCCGTAGGCGGACGGATCGAGCGAGACACCGTTGGCGCTCGAGAGGCGAGTGTTGTCGCGGAAGGCCGCGACGACGTCGGCGTGGCGGGACAGGGCCCAGAATCCGAGGTCGGGGTTGTGGTAGGCCGGGTCCTCCTCACGGAGGCGGCGGTAGGTGGGATACGGATCTTCGTGGAAGGCGTAGTCGTACGGGTTGAAGATCACGGGGCCGAGCGTCGGTGGATCGGGCGAAGCGGGCCCTGCGTGCGACGCGGAGCCCGGGGATGCCTGGATCATGGATCACTCCAATAGAAGTCGGGCGGATGTCTCCAGCCTGTCGGCGAGTTTCTCGTAGGTGCCGTAGCCCATGCCGGCCCGGACGAGCGCGCCGGCGTAGAGCAGTTCGAGTGCTTCGAGTTCGTCCGGATCGGAGTCGGCGCCGAGCGCTGCCGAGATCCGGTGACGGATGTCGAGTCCGATGCGCGCACGCAGGTGTTCGACATCGGGGTCGTGACCGAGCAGTGCACTGGTGACGGCGGCGGCGAGTTCGGGTTCGTCGGCCAGCAGCAGCGCGATTCCCCTCAGCACCGCGACCACCCGATCGGCACGGCTCGTGCTCTCGGCGTCGGCCGTGGGAGCGTTGGCCAAGCGACGCCAGAACACCTCGGCGACGAGGTGTTCCTTGGACGAGAAGTAGGTGTAGGCGGTGGCCGGGGCGACTCCGGCGCGGGCGGCGACCATACGCACCGTCAACCCCGTGAAGCCCTCCTCGCGGAGCACCTCGACCGCAGCCTGCGTGAGCCTCGCAACCGTGTCGGCCTGCTTCTCGGTCAGGCGACGGCGGGTCGATTCGAGATTCACGTTTCTGGACACGTGTCTGGACATTACTACGGTCGGAGGGGGTCGGCAATGCCCGCGTCGCGTTCATTCGACGAATTCAGTGCTCTCGTGGGTGGATACGGACGGGCATGGACTTGATGCCGTTGATGAAGTTCGACCGCAACCGCCGCGGTTCGCCGGCCGGCTCGACCCGGTCGATACGGGCGGCGAGGGTCTCGAACATGATCCGCAGTTCGAGTCGCGCCAGATGCGCCCCGAGGCAGAAGTGCACACCCGTCCCGCCGAAGGCGACGTGCGGATTGTGCTCGCGCCCGATGTCGAAGACGTGCGCGTCGTCGAAGATCTCCTCGTCGCGGTTCGCACTCGGGTAGTACATGATCACCTTGTCACCCCGTTCGACCTGCTGGTCGCCGATCGAGGCCGGACAGGTGGGCGTGCGGCGGAAGCCCACCACGGGCGTGACCCAGCGCAGAACCTCCTCCACGGCGCTGTCGATCAGGCCGGGATCGTCCTGCAGCCTGCGCCATTGTTCGGGATGATCGACGAAGGCCTGCATCCCGCCCGAGATCGCGTTGCGCGTCGTCTCGTTGCCCGCGATGACGAGCAGGACGAAGAACATGTCGAACTCCATCTCGGAGAGCGTGTCGCCGTTCTCGTCGGGACACACCAGCTTCGAGACGATGTCGTCGTGCGGTTCGGCTCGCCGTTGCGCGGCGATCTCGTTGGCGTACAGGAAGATCTCGGCGGCGGCGAGTTCGCCGTCCTCCTGGGTGGTGCCGTATTCGGGGTCGTCCCAGCCGATCATGCGGTTCGACCAGTCGTACAGCTTCCCGACGTCCTCGGCCGGTGCGCCGAGCAGCGCTGCGATCACCTCCAGCGGCAGGGGTGCCGAGATCGCCGGGACGAAGTCGATCACCGCGCCGTCGCGTGCAGCCTCGATCGCTGCGTCGACGGTGCGTTCACACGTCTGCCGGATACGCTCCTCGAGCGTCTTCACCATGCGGGGGGTGAAACCTCGGCTGACGAGTTGCCGCAGGCGGGTGTGCTCCGGCGGGTCGAGATTGAGCAGCATGGACGCCTGTTTCAGGCGTGTCTCCTCGTCGAAATCGTCGATCTGGGTGGTTCCGAGCGCCGAGGAGAAGGTCGTGCTGTCGCGGGAGACCGCGATGACATCGGCGTGCCGGGTGACGGCCCAGAAGCCCGCGGTGCCCTCCTCGGGTTGGCGGTGGACCGGACAGGTGCGCCGGAGTTCGGAGAAGTAGTCGTGCGGGACCCCCTGGGTGAAGACGTCGGGATTCTTGAGATCTGTGGGTGAAGTCGTCATGAAGCCGCTCTCGTGGGATTGTACGAATGGCATTCGTTTACAAACTACTCACGTTCGTTTGGAATGGAAGCCCCTTAGACTGTTTTCATGGCAGACGACAACTCCCGGCCCGTGCGCCGACGGACACTGACCCGCGACAAGGTCGTCGCGGCAGCGCTCGGAATCGTCGACGATCTGGGATGGGAACAGCTCACGATGAGCACCCTCTCGTCGCGCTTGGGAATCGTCACGGCCTCGCTGTACAACCACGTCCGCAATCTCGACGACGTGCGGGGGACCGTGCAGATCCGCGCGATGAGCGATCTCGGAGCGCACCTGCGCGAGGTCGCGATGGGCCGCAGCGGTGTCGACGGGCTTCGCGCCCTCATCGACGCCCACCACACCTGGGCCCTCGAACATCCCCGTCACTACGAGGCATTGACCACCGCACCGGTCGACCGCGACGGTCTGCTCGCCGCCGCACTGGACGCCAACGTGGCCCTGCGCACGATGCTCGCATCCTGCGGCGTTCCGGAGGAGGAGACTCTCGAGGCCGCGGTCGGCATGTTCGCCGCCCTGCACGGTTTCGCGGTCCTCCAGAGCAGCGGCTTCCTGGGCGACGAGCTCGACCTCGACCACATCTACGAGACGGTCGTGCGCGGAGTTCTGACCGGCGCCTCCCTCGACCCCACGAAGACGCGCTAGAGTGGCATCCAACTGAACACGTCCGTCTTCAGATGGAGGGGTCATGCGGACGATCGACACTCTCGGCGACCTCGTCTCACCGCTCGGTGGCACGATCAACGCCGCCAACGTCATCATGCAGCTCGCCCATCCCGGCGTCGGCCAGGGCGTCGTCGACAGCACGGTCGACACCGGCCGCGCCGATCTCCATCCGATCAAGCGGGCCCGCACGACCGGCACCTATCTGGCGGTCGCGGTGTTCGGTAACGACGCCGACCGCGATTTCGTCCGCGAGTCGGTGCGGAAGATCCACGCCCGGGTCACCTCGTCACCCGGCGCGGAGGTCCGCTACAGCGCCAACTCCCCTGCCCTGCAGTTGTGGGTCGCCGCCTGCCTGCTCAAGTACTTCATCGACCAGCACGAGTTCCTCTACGGCCCGCTCACCGAGGAGCAGTACGCCCGGATCCTCCGCGACGGCGCGACCCTCGCGACGACACTGAACGTCCGGCCGGAGTCGTGGCCCACGACCCGCGAGGAGTACGAGGAACTGTGGAAGGCCGGCGTCGCCGACATCTCCATGAACGAGCAGGTGCGCGAGTACCTCACCGAGCTCTGCAATCTCGCGTTCCTCGAGGTGCGTCTCGGACGACTGGGCCGCGGGATCCACCGGGTGCTCGGCAGGTCGTTCGAACTGATCACCCGCGGTGCACTGCCGCCGGAGTTCCGCGACCTCATGCACTACCCCTGGACCACCGACGACCAGCGGCGTTTCGACCGCTATCTCGTGGCGGTCCGGCGCCTGCACCGCGTCACGCCGTGGGTGTGGCCGCTGCTGTGGAAGGCCTATCTGCTCGATCTGCGCACGCGGCGACGCCTCGGACTGCGGGTCTTCTGAGCCCTGCCCTCACACGACGGAGCTCGTCGAGGACCGACCTATCCCGGCGCTCCCGCACGACTCGCGCCTTCCACGAGGTGGGCGAGTTCGTCGAGCGTCCAGGGCGGCGACGTGTCGTGGTCCCGCCACGCCAGCAGCGTCGGTACCGGCTTGTCGAACCGACCGACGAAACATCCGGAGCCGGCGAAGATTCCGCCGGTCACGGTCGCCGTGCCGCTCGCGAGGTAGGCGTAGAGCCGCGCCACGTACTCCGGCGGCGCCGGGTTTCGTGAGCCCTCGTAGGTGACGTCGTCGAGCAGTCCGCGCTCGTGCAGTCGCTCGATGTGCCGCTCGTACTCCGGTCCCGTCGACAACCGTGTGCGGGCTCCCGGGCACACGACGTTGGCCCGCACTCCGTGTTCGCGCAGTTCCGCGGCGATCGCTGCGGTCAGACTGTTCACCGCGCCCTTTCCGGCCGGATATCCGGTACCGCCGTAGTCGCCGAGGAACGCGAACGATCCGGTGTTGACGATCGCCCCGCTCCCCTGCGCCACGAACCGGGGCGCGAACACCCGGCACGTACGGAAGGTGCCGGTCAGATGCGAATCGATCAGGTCGTCCCACTCCTCGTCGGTGACCGTGAGGATCGACGAGCCCGGAGGTTCCGCGGTGCCGGCACAGTTGATCAGCGCGTCCGCCGCCCCGAACTCGTCGAGGGCCGCCCCGAGGAGATCCTCCGCGACCCCGGAGGCGGCCGCCGAACCGGACACTCCGATCGCACTGCCGCCCTGCGACACGAGCTCCTCCACGGTGTCGCGCACCGCCTCGGCGTCGCGGCCGTTGACCACCACCCGCGCACCCTCGTCGACGAGGGTCCGCGCCACCGCCCGTCCGATCCCCCGGCTGGAGCCCGTCACGACCACGACGCGGCCCGCGAGCGGGGTCGAATTGTCCGGCCCCGAATTGTTTTCTGCCATAAGGTTCCCCGTTCACCCATTGCGCTGCCTCGAGTGCCCGAACTATAGTCCAGACACCTGTCCAGAACCGAGGGAACGTCTGATGACACTTCGCCCCACCGACAGCTCCACCCTTCTGATCGACGGCAAGCTCGTACCCGGCAGCGGAGGCACCTTCGCGATCACCGATCCGAGCACCGAAGAACTGCTCGGCCACGCGGCCGAGGGCACCGCCACCGACATGGACGCCGCGATCGCGGCCGCACGTCGCGCCTTCGACGACACCGACTGGTCACGCGACCACACCTTCCGGGCCCGCTGCCTCCGTCAGTTGCGCGACGCCCTGCGCGAGCACATCGAGGAACTGCGGGAGATCACCATCGCCGAGGTGGGCGCTCCCCGATTCCTCACGAGCGCCGCGCATCTCGAAGGCCCCATCGACGACCTGCTGTACTTCGCCGACCTCGCCGAGAGCTACGCGTGGACGCAGGATCTCGGCAACGCCTCCCCCATGGGTATCCCGACGCACCGCTATCTGCTCAAGGAAGCGGTCGGGGTCGTCGGCGCGATCACGCCGTGGAACTTCCCGCACCAGATCAACTTCGCCAAGCTCGGGCCGGCTCTCGCCGCCGGGAACACCGTGGTGCTCAAGCCCGCCCCCGACACCCCGTGGTGCGCTGCCCTGGTCGGGCGGATCGCGGCCGAGGAGACCGACATCCCACCGGGAGTGCTGAACATCGTCACCTCGAGCGATCACCGCCTCGGCGCACAGTTGAGCGAGGATCCGCGCGTCGACCTGATCTCGTTCACCGGTTCCACCGCGACCGGCCGGGCCGTGATGCGCGCGGCCTCCGAGAACCTCAAGAAGGTCTTCCTCGAACTCGGCGGCAAGTCGGCGTTCATCGTCCTCGACGACGCCGACCTGCGCGGTGCCTGTTCGATGGCGGCCTTCACCGTGTGCACGCATGCCGGTCAGGGCTGCGCGATCACCACGCGACTGCTCGTTCCCCGCGAACGGTACGACGAAGCCGTGGCCCTGACCGCGAAGTCCATGAGCGGCATCCGGCCCGGCGACCCGCGCGATCCCGGCACGGTGTGCGGGCCGCTCATCTCCGAGAAGCAGCGGCAGCGCGTGGAGGGATACATCCGCCTCGCCGTCGAGGAGGGCGGCACGATCGTCACCGGCGGCGGACGCCCCGCCGAACACGAGCGCGGCTTCTTCGTCGAACCCACCCTCATCGCCGGCCTCGACAACTCCGCGCGCACAGCGCAGGAGGAGATCTTCGGCCCGGTGCTCGTGATCATTCCTCACGACGGTGACGACGACGCGATCCGCATCGCCAACGACTCCCCCTACGGCCTCTCGGGTTCGGTGTTCGGCACCGATCCGGACCGCATCGCGCGGGTCGTCGCAGGTGTACGGACCGGCACGCTGGGCGTCAACGGCGGCATCTGGTACGCCGCCGACGCCCCGTTCGGGGGCTACAAGCAGTCCGGGATCGGCCGCGAGATGGGTGTGGCCGGTTTCGAGGAGTACCTGGAGACCAAGCTCGTCGCCGAGCCCGCGAGCTGACCCGAACTTCCGAAAGGACTTTTCCGATGGCACGTTTCACCGGTCGCACCGCGATCGTCACCGGCGCCGCCCAGGGGATCGGCGAGGCGTACGCACGTGCGCTCGCCGCCGAGGGCGCAAACGTGGTGATTGCCGACATCGATGCCGAACTCGGCGAGCAGGTCGCCAAGCAGATCGTCGCCGACGGCGGCATCGCGAGCTTCACCTCGGTCGATGTCTCCGACCCCGCCTCCGCCGAGGCACTCGCCGCGTCGACCGTCGAGACCTACGGCGGCATCGACCACGTGGTCAACAATGCCGCCATCTACGGCGGCATGAAACTCGATCTGCTGCTGACGGTCCCGTGGGACTACTACAAGAAGTTCATGAGCGTGAACCTCGACGGTGCCCTCAACGTCACCCGCGCGGTGTGGCCGCACATGACGAAGAACGGCGGGTCGATCGTCAACCAGTCGTCGACGGCGGCCTGGCTGTACTCGGGCTTCTACGGCCTCGCCAAGGTCGGGATCAACGGTCTCACACAGCAACTCGCCGTCGAACTCGGCGGGTCGAACATCCGCATCAACGCGATCGCCCCCGGCCCCATCGACACCGAGGCGACCCGCACCACCACCCCCGCGAACATGGTCGCCGACATGGTGAAGCAGTTGCCGCTCAAGCGCATGGGCACCCCCGACGATCTCGTCGGCATGTGCCTGTTCCTGCTCTCCGACGAGGCCGCCTGGGTCACGGGGCAGATCTTCAACGTCGACGGCGGGCAGGTGATCCGCTCGTGACCGGCCCCGCGATCGGCCGGGTCGGGTACATCGGGCTCGGCAACATGGGGGCGCCCATGGCCGAGCGGCTGCTCACCCGGCCCGGGGGCCTCACCGTGCTCGACGTGGTGCCCGAGGCGATGACCCCGTTCACCGACAAGGGTGCCACCGCGGCGTCGAGCCCGGCGGAGCTGGCCGCCGGCTGCGATCTCGTGTGCGTGACCGTCCTCGACGACGCCCAGGTCCGCGACGTCCTGGCCGGTCCGGACGGACTGCTCGCGACGGCACGGCCCGGCACGGTCGTCGCGGTGCACTCGACGATCTCCGACACCACCGCCGTCGAACTCGCCGCGAAGTGCGCCGAGAAGGGAGTCGACTTCGTCGACGCACCCGTCAGTGGTGGCGCCGGCGGCGCGAAGAACGGCACTCTCGCGGTGATGGTCGGCGCGACCGACGACGGCTTCGCGAAGATCGAGGAACCCTTCGGCATCTTCGCGTCGCTGGTCGTGCACGCGGGTCCCGTCGGGGCGGGAACCCGGATGAAGCTCGCCCGCAACCTGCTCCACTTCATCGCGTTCACCGCGGCAACGGAGGCGCAGCGACTCGCCGAGGCCGCGAGGCTCGACATCACCGAGCTCGGCAAGGTCGTTCGGCACACCGACGCGATCACCGGCGGCGCCGGTTCGATCATGTGGCGCGACACCACATCTCCCCTCGGTGAGGACGACTCCTGGTTCCCGATCTTCTCGCGTGTGCGCGCCCTCGGCGAGAAGGATCTCGCGCTGGCTCTGGACCTCGGCGATCGACTCGGAGTCGACCTGCCGCTCGGAGCCCGGGCGCTGTCCGACCTCGGCCCCGGCCTCGGAGTCGGCACGGGAGAGATCGCACGGACCCGTTCCCGGAAGGAGCACGCATGACCGACGAGACCCGCCGCCGCGGCCTGGAGATGATGTCCAAGGTCTACGGCTGGGAGATGCAGGACGGCCCGGGCGAGCACTTCGCCGTCACCGCCGACCACCTGTTCGCGAACATCTGGACCCGTCCCGGGCTGACCATCCGCGATCGGCGACTGCTGCTGCTCGGGGCACTCACCGCGCAGGGGGCTCCCGACATCGCCGAGATCCAGATCGAGGCGGCGCTGAAGAACGACGAACTCGACGAGCAGCAGCTCCGCGAGATCGCTTTGTTCCTGTGCCACTACGTGGGCTGGCCGCTGGGCTCGAAGCTCGACAATGCAGTGGGCAGCGTGTTGCAGCGACGGAAGGCGGCGGCCCGCTCGTGAGCATCCCCGGCGGGTCCGCACCGGAGCCGGACTGTCCGGAACTCGGGTTCTACGGCCTCGCCGGGCACACCGACGACCCGAGGGCGCTGCTCGACGAGATCACCGTCGCCGAGGAGATCGGTCTCGGTTCGGTCTTCCTGTCGGAACGGTTCGACACCAAGGACGCGGCAGCGCTGGCCGGGGCGGCGGCCGCGACGAGCCGTACGCTCGGGATCGGCACCGCGGCGACCAATCCGCACACCCGCCATCCCCTCGTCACGGCGACGATGGCGACCACCCTGCATCGGTTGAGCCGCGGCCGGTACGCCCTCGGGCTCGGCCGCGGCTTCGACGTGCTGTTCGATCTCATGGGCCTGCCTCGCGTGACGTCGGCGCAGCTCGAGGACACCGTCGACCTGCTCCGGACGCTGTGGCGCGGTGAAGCGGCCGTCGATCATCATGGCCCGGCCGGCGACTTCCCGTATCTGCGACGCACCGCCGAGGGCGTCGACGGCATCCCGATCCTCATGGTCGCGCTCGGCGAGCGCACGCTCGACCTCGCGGGACGCGTGGCCGATGCCGTCGTCCTGCACACCTTCTTCACCGACGACACGCTCGCGCGCGCCGTGAAGACCGTGCGACGCGCCGCCGAGCAGGCCGGCCGCGACCCGCAGTCCGTCCGCATCTGGTCGGTCCTCGCGACCGTCGACGAGTCGATCCCCGAGGATCTCCGGTTGCGGAAACTGACCGGACGGCTCGCGACCTACCTGCAGGGCTACGGTGACGTGCTCGTCCGTGCGAACGGCTGGGACCCTCAGGTACTGCACCGCTTTCGGGACGACGCGCAGGTCCGTGCTCATTCCGGACCGATCGACGCAGCGCCGGTCGAACTGCTGATGCACATCCGGTCGTTGCTGCCCGACGAGTGGCTCGCCGCGAGCGCGACCGGCAGCGCGGCACACTGCGCGACCCGCATCGCCGACCAGTTCGACGCCGGTGCCGACAGCGTGATCCTGCACGGCGCCACACCCACCGAGCTCGCTCCGGTCGTCGCCGCGTGGCGGACGATCCGCGACCCCGAGCGTTTCGCATCCCTACCCGCCAACCCCGGCCGGAGCGCACCATGACCGATCTGTTGCTGTCGGTGGACGACCTGACTCCCGAACGACTCTCGGCCGTGCTCGGCGGCACGGTACGCACGGTGCAGGTCGAGCGGATCGGAACGGGTCAGATCGCCCTGTGTTACCGGCTCGTCCTGACCGGCGACGACGTGCCGTCCTCACTCGTCGCGAAACTCCCGTCACCCGATCCCGGGACGCGGCGGATGCTCGCCGGCGCCTATCGCGGGGAGGCACGCTTCTACAGCGACATCGAGCCGTCCGTCGCGGTGCGCACACCCACCTGCTATCACGTCGCCTCCGGTGAGGACGGCGAGTTCACCCTCCTCCTCGAGGACGCCGCACCCGCACGACCCGGCGACCAGCTCGCCGGGTGCACCGTCGACGAGGCGCACGACGCCGTCCGCAATCTCGCCGGACTGCACGGTCCCCGCTGGTGCGCACCCGATCTCCACGAATCGGACTGGCTCACCACGACGGACGCCGAGCAGGCCCGGATCCTCGCCGAGCTGTACGGTCCGGCCATCGAGACCTTCCTCGACGGTCTCGGCGACCTGATCGGCGCGGAGGACCGCGATACGCTGCGGGCCTGCGCGGAGCTCACGCAGGAGTGGGTGCTCGCGCGATCCGACCGGTTCGCGCTGCTGCACGGCGACTACCGGCTCGACAACCTCCTATTCCCTCCCGGTGGCGAGAGCGGTGTGGTCGCGGTGGACTGGCAGACCCTGACGGTGGGACTCCCCGCCCGCGACCTCGCGTATTTCGTCGGGACGAGCCTGGAACCGGAGGTCCGGCGCGAACACGAGCAGGCCCTGGTCTCGACCTATCACCGCGCGTTGCTGTGCCACGGCGTCGAGGGCTACGGCCTCCAGCAGTGCTGGGACGACTACCGCTTCGCGATGCTGCAGGGTCCGCTCGTCGCGGTCTTCGGGTGCGCCTACGGCACGAGGACCGAGCGCGGCGACCGCATGTTCGCGGTGATGGTGAAGCGGTCGTGCGCCGCGATCCGCGAACTCGACAGTCTCACCGTCGTGTCCGGAAGCATCGGACGCCGCGACCGGTCGGTAGGGTGACTCGGGATACACCGCATCACGCGAGAAGAACGGAGATCCATCCGATGTCCCGCACCACCCTGCCCCGCGAGGCGATCGAACTCGCCGAGGCGACACCGGGTTTCATGCCCCAGGACGAGGGAACCGCACTGCACGAGGCTGCGGTGCAGTATCTCGGTGACGGCGTCGGCGTCGAGATCGGCACCTACTGCGGCCGCTCGACCGTGTATCTCGGAGCTGCGGCCAAGGCGACCGGCGGCACCATCGTCACCGTCGACCACCACCACGGTTCGGAGGAGCATCAGCCCGGCTGGGAGTACCACGATGCGTCACTGGTCGACCCGCACACCGGTCGGCTCGACACCGTCGGCGCTCTCCGGCACACCCTCGCCGACGGCGACCTCGAATCGCACGTCGTCGCGGTGGTCGGCAATTCTCCTGTGGTGGCGTCGTTCTGGCGCACCCCGGCCTCGTTCGTGTTCATCGACGGCGGGCACAGCAGCGAGGCAGCCCGGGCGGACTACGACGGCTGGGCGAAATGGGTGCGCATCGGCGGCGCCCTGATCATCCACGACGTCTTCCCCGACCCGAAGGACGGCGGCCGGCCCCCGTACGAGATCTACTGTCTCGCACTGGAGAGCGGCGAGTTCGTCGAGAAATCGGTGACGTCCTCGCTGCGGGTTCTCGAACGCACCGCCGGCACGGTCGGCTCCCTGCCCGGCAGCTGAACTACGGGACGAGCACCGGGCAGCGCTCGGTGCAGCGGTCGGCGCCCACCTGATCGGCGGGTGCCGCCGCATCCCGGAAGATCGCGCTTCCGCCCGTCGTGCGCGAGAGCGCGTCGGCGGCGAGGATCACCGCTGCGCTGGTCCAGGAACTGACCTCCACCGGCCAACGCTTGCCGTCGGCGTAGACCAGACCGGTCCAGTACGAACCGTCCGGGTCGCGCAGATGCTGCATGGCCGCGAACAATTCACGGGCACGCCCGGCGTGGCCGAGGGCGTCGAGCGCCAGGACCAGTTCGCACGTCTCGGCCCCGGTGACCCACGGACGATGGTCGACGCACCGGATCCCGAGACCGTCGACGACGAAATCCGACCAGCGCTCGCGGATCCGTTCGTGCGCATCGGTGCCGCGCACCGCTCCCCCGAGGATCGGGTAGTACCAGTCCATCGAGTACTCGGGCTTGGGCGTGAACGCCTCGGGGTGCCGACGCAGAGCGTGGCCGAGACGGATCAGCGCGACCTCCCATTCGGGTTGCGCCTCACCGATCAGGTCGGCGATCCGCAGACCGCACCACAGACTCTGGTGGATGCTCGAACAACCTGTGAGCAGCGCTTCGTCGAACATCCCGCCGTCGCCTCGCGCCCACGAGATCTGGCCGCCCGGCAACTGCATGTCGACCACGAGGTCGAGCGCAGCACGCACCGTCGGCCACATGTGCTCGACGAACCCGCGATCGCCCGTCACGAGGTGGTGGTGCCATACGCCCACGGCGATGTAGGCGGTGAAATTGCTGTCGGTGTCGTGGTTCTCGACGATGTCGCCGCGGAACTGGATGGGCCACGACCCGTCGGCACGCTGCGTCCGCCGTGACCACTCGAAGGCGGCGTCCGCCTCTTCACGTAAACCGATGGCGGTCAACGCCATCGCGGATTCGATGTGATCCCACGGGTCGATGTGCCCACCGGGGAACCACGGGACGGCGCCCGAGGGCTCCTGCATCCGCGCGATGGCCCGGCCCGTCGCCAGGCTCTGTTCCGGCGACAGCACACCCGGCACCGACGGCACCGTCAGGCGCGCGGATTCACCGCGCCGCACCGGCGTTTCCCGGCTTCTCGAGGTAGAACACGACACTCTTCCCGATGACGGGATCGAGGATCTTCTCGGCCGTGCGGGTGACCCACGGGGCCTTCATGAGATCCCAGACCAACAGCCGGTGGTACGCCTTCGTCAGCGGATTGTCGTCGTTGTCGACGCCGACGGCGCACTTGAGCCACCAGTACGGCGCGTGCAGCGCGTGGGCGTGGTCGGTACCCGAGACCGTGAGACCGGCGGCGGTGAGTTTCGCGGCGAGTTCGTCGGCCTTGTAGATGCGGATGTGCCCGCCCTCCACCTCGTGGTAGGCGTCCGACAGTGCCCAGCAGATCTTCTCCGGCAGCCAGCGCGGCACGGTTACGGCCGCGACACCACCGGGCTTGAGGACCCGGACGAGTTCGGCGATGGCCCGCTCGTCCTCCGGCACGTGCTCGAGCACCTCGGAGATGAGCACGAGATCGAAGGTCGCGTCGTCGTAGGGCAGCGCGAGCGCGTCGCCGACCTCGGCCCGGGCGAGCGCACCCTCGGGGACCTCGCCTTCGAGTTCCATCGCGACGAACATGTCGGCGACGGCCTTCATGTCGTCGGCGTTCTGGTCGAAGGCGACGACGTCCGCGCCGCGGCGGTACAGCTCGAAGGAGTGGCGCCCCGCGCCGGCCCCGATGTCGAGAGCGCGTATCCCCGGTACGACGCCCAGGCGGTCGAAGTCGACGGTCAGCATCCGTTCTTCCCCTCTCGATGCGCGGCGATCGCCTTGTCGTAGATCGCGGCGGTCTGCGCGGCCACGGCCGCCCAGCTGTAGCGTTCGAGCACCCGGTCGCGGCCCTTCGCGCCGAGACGCCGACGCTCGGCCGGGTCGTCGAACAGGCCCGCGAGCCCCGCTGCGAGCTGTTCGGCGTCGCCCGGGGGCACCAGCAGACCGGCGTCCCCGACGACCTCGGGGATGGCCCCGGCGCGGCTCGCGACGAGCGGTGTTCCGCACGACATCGCCTCGACGGCCGGCAACGAGAATCCCTCGTACAGCGACGGCACCGCCGCGACCTCGGCGGAGGCGAGCAGGTCGGCGAGTTCGGTGTCGTCGATCCCGGAGACGGTGCGCACGACGTCGCCGATCGCGAGTTCGTCGATGAGCTTCTCGGTGGCGCCGCCCGGGGCGAGCTTCGAGACGAGGACCAGTTCGATCTCGCGTTCGGTCCGCAGCTTCGCGACCGCCTCGAGCAGGGTGGGAACACCCTTGAGCGGGGCGTCGGCACTCGCGACGCAGACGATCCGGCCGGGAACGCGCTCGTCCTTCCGCGGCGCGAACACCTCCGTGTTCACGCCGAGCGGGATCGTGTGGATGCGTTCGGATTCGATCCCGAAGGCCGTGCGGATGTCGTCGGCCGAGTTCTCCGACACCGTGAGCAGCGTGGGAATCTGCCGGGCCACCTTCTCCTGCATGCGCAGGAATCCGTACCAGCGCCGGAGCGTGATCCTACGGCGGAGGGTGGTCGCGGAGGCGAGATCGAGTTCGCGGTCGCGTGTGATCGGATGGTGGATCGTCGCAACGAGGGGAAGGTCCTCGGCGATGCGCAGCAACCCGGACGCGAGCGACTGGTTGTCGTGCACGACGTCGAAGTCGCCGAGGCGGTCGCGCAACAGTCGTGCGGCGCGCAGACCGAAGGTGCGCGGTTCGGGGAAACCGGCGGTCCACATGGTGGCGACCTCGAGGACGTCGATCCAGTCGCGGTATTCACCCGGTTTCGGGGTGCGGAACGGATCGTCGTCGCGATAGAGATCGAGACTGGGCACCTTCGTGAGCGTCACGCCGGGGTCGAGCTCGGGGTACGGCTGCCCGGAGAACACCTCGACGGTGTGTCCCTGGGCGACGAGTTCGCGACTGAGATGGCGAACGTAGACCCCCTGACCCCCACAATGCGGCTTGCTCCGGTACGACAACAGAGCTATGCGCACATTCCACCTCGGGGTTCGCTCGGAGGGCCAGGTCGCTCGGACAGATGTCCACTAGTTGTGTAGGGCACACACTAGAACATGTTTTGTGTCCTCACGATAGCGAGCCGGACCGCACCCGGTGCGGATCGGCGATGCGAGTGGGACGGCGAGCCGACACCGCCTGCGAACGGCTGACGACGACGAAGCCCCGGTATCGATGTGATACCGGGGCTTCGTCTGGAGCGACCCTGACGGGACTCGAACCCGCGACCTCCGCCGTGACAGGGCGGCGCGCTAACCAACTGCGCCACAGGGCCATGAGGAACCGAAGTTCCCACAGCTCGACCCACCGCAACCGGTGGGTCGAAGATATGAAATTGATGGTTGTTCGCCGGACAACCGTGGTGGCCAGGGCCGGGATCGAACCGGCGACCTTCCGCTTTTCAGGCGGACGCTCGTACCAACTGAGCTACCTGGCCGGACGGCACCCGAACCGAATGCCGATCGAAACTCTGGAGCGACCCTGACGGGACTCGAACCCGCGACCTCCGCCGTGACAGGGCGGCGCGCTAACCAACTGCGCCACAGGGCCATACATATTCACTTCTCACACCAAGATACTGCACACTTCGACGAGGTCGAAGCGTACCCCCTACGGGATTCGAACCCGCGCTACCGCCTTGAAAGGGCGGCGTCCTAGGCCGCTAGACGAAGGGGGCCCGATCGGATTTCTCCGAACCGCACCCTCAACGGGTTTGGCGTTCCGTTGGGAGCTTGGACAGCTTATGCCACGGCATTCGCGAATCACAAATCAGCAGGTCAAGTGGTCGATTCGTCGTTGTCGGGCCTGCTCGGCCAGCCCTTCTCCCGCCACTGCGCGAGCCACTGCTCCGACGCCATCGCCTCGAGCGGCACCTCCACGCAGGCCTCGAAGCGTGCGCGGACGTCGGTCTCCGGCGCCGTGAGGTCGGCGAGATAGCGCTGACCGGCGAGCGACGACGCGATCGCCTCGACGAAACGCCGGAGGTCGACATCGGGCCGGAACAGGCCCTTCTCCTGCGCTTCGCGCGCCAGCTGATAGCCGGCCCGCCCCCACAGGACGCTGCCGCGCAGCCTGACCTCCTCCGCGAACTCGGGTTCGGTGACCAGACGGAACTCCGCGGCGATGACCACGTCGTCGTGCAGAGCCGCACCGAGATCACCGACGAGACCGTGCAGCCGCTCGAAGGGGTCGAGATCGGGGACGTCCATCCACCTGCCGACGATGGCACGGTAGTGCTCGAGTCCTTCGTCGAGTACCGCCCGGGCCAGATCCTCCTTGGACGCGAAGTGGAAGTACATCGCACCCTTGGTCGCGTTCGACTGCTCGAGGATGGCGTTGATCGATGCTGCGGCGAAACCTCGCCGCGCGAATTCGGTGGCTGCCGATCGGACGATCGCAGCCCGCGTACGACGCGCACGCTCCTGTTGACGGGGCATGGGGAAATTCAGCCTTCCACGTTCCTGTGTTCCCCCACGAGACAACTCTAGTCTGCCCCCACAATCCCGGCTCCGGGCCGTGTTCCACCGGGTGAAATGTGAAATCCCACCCCCGAGACCCCGGGTTTCCACAGAACACACCGAGTGGTACGCTTTGTCCGGCTCGGGTGCGAAGCAGGGGGTGGGCACCCGGGCCTCTTTCCATTGGTCACCGGCAGCGTCCGCACCGCCGGATGTCCGATATCATCGATCGCGCAGCGTGGCTCACCCTGTGATGTGGTCACCGCACCATGCGGTGTGGTCACTGCGGTGTGGTTACACTGTGCGCCCATGCCCCTATAGCTCAGTTGGTAGAGCTACGGACTTTTAATCCGCAGGTCGTAGGTTCGAGCCCTACTGGGGGCACCGGCAACGCCGGCGTCGTACGCGACGCCGGCGTTCGTCGTTCCGGAACGTTCCGCAGCCTGGTCGGAGACGGCGCGGTCCTTCATCAGAGACGGTGGGAGCCGGGCGGGACGTCGTCGGTGTTCCGGCCGAGTTCCCTCTCCGCCTCACGGCGTGCTTCGAGACGCTCCTGCTCGATCCGGCGCTGTTCGAGATCCGTGCGGGCCTGCTTCAGATCACGTCCGCGCTTGCGGTAGCGGGTGAGCGCGACGACGAAGATCACCGCGAGCAGAGCTCCGACGATCGCACCGATCAACGTGGCGCCGCGGAAACCCGGCGCGTCCACGTCGAGGATCCGCTCCCCCGCATGCGCACCGTTCCCGGTGCCCAGCACGACCGCCAGGGTCATGAGGTTCGGCAGGGCGACCACCAGCGCGAGCACGCCGAAGGCGATCTGCAGCCCGCGGCTGTACCTCCAGTTGCGGACCTGCCAGATCCATGCGAGCAGCGCGATGGGGATCGCCGTGCAGAGGATGCCGAAGAGCAGACCCCACAGCACTCCGCGCGCGAAGCCACCCTCGGCGAGGTTTGCGATCCGCTGCGCCCACCAGCGAGGAACGAACGCCGCCAGGGTGTAGTAGGCGATGACGAGCACGATCAGCGCCACGACCACGGCGATGGTCTTCTTCGCCCACGGCGGCAAGCTTTTCCGCGAACCCGCTTCGTCGACATTCATGTCCGTCATTTCGAACCCTTCTCGCCGATCGGTACGTGCACCTGCCGTGCGCATCTCAGCCTACGGACCACCGCATTCGGGGCAGTGCATTCGGGCAGGTCTCTTCGCACTGCGAATTTCACCCGGTGCGGTTGCCCGTCTTTGTATACGGTGAGCCGCAGGGGTAATCGAATGTTCATCGTCCGGGGAGGAACATGCGCAGTTTCGTGGACCTGGGCCTGTTCCTGGCCGCCGTCGCTCTGGGAATCGGGTCGGTGTTGCCGGTGGTCGGCGGGATACGACCCACCGAGATTCCCCTGTCGGCGCTGCGCGACGGTTTCCCCGACGGCGATCTCGCCGGAGTCGCGGTCCCGGGTCTGCCGCTGTACGAGTCCCTCGCGGTACCGCTGGTCGTGGCCGCGGTCCTGCTCCTCGCCGCCGCACTGTTCGACTCGGTGGCCGTCGGCTGGGCCGGGACGCTGATCGGTGTCGCGACGGCCGCGGTGTTCTGGACGCGCCTGTTCCAGACCCACGGTGAGTACGTCGAACTCAATCGCAGTACGACACTGACCAATCAGAACGGGACCGTGCTCCTGCTCAGCGGCACGCTCGTCGCGCTGCTGTGCTGCCTCATCGCGCTGCGCCGTTCGTCGACGAGCGCCGCCTCGCTCGACTGACGCCTCCCGCTGGAACGAGCCTCGTCCCGATACTCTCTCGGCACCGGGTGGCCACTTCGGGGCACCCACGAGTCAAGGCAGGAACGATGGCAAGTCTCGACGATCTGATGTCCCGCATTCCCGTCGACCAGGTGGCGCAGCGGCTCGGTGTCGACAACGCGACGGCGGAGACGGCCGTCCGCGCTGTGCTCCCCACCCTCGTCGGTGGACTCGACGCCAACGCCCAGAACCCGACCGGGGCGGCGTCACTGCTCTCCGCGCTGGGCAAGCACTCCGAGTCGAACCTGGCCGAGGGTGAGGTCGACGTCGACGGGATCGACACCGAGGACGGCGACAGGATCGTCTCCAACGTCTTCGGCGACAAGAAGGACCAGGTGATCTCGACCCTCGGTTCCGTGAACGGCGCCGGCGGGAACGATCTGATCGCCAAGGTCCTGCCGATCATCGCTCCGATCGTGCTGTCCTATCTCGCCAAGCAGATCGGCGGCGGGGCGGGAACGAACACCGCGAGCGCCCCGCAGGGCGGCGGTCTCGCAGATCTCCTCGGGGGTCTGCTGAAGAACGCCGGTGGCGGATCGGCCGGCTCCGGTGGCGGAATCGGTGACGTCCTCGGCAGCGTGCTCGGCGGCAGTTCGGGTGGTGGACTCGGGGGCCTCCTCGGTGGACTTCTCGGTGGCGGCAAGCGCTGAGACCCGCTGGAGCAGCACGTTCCGCTCGCCCGTGTGATACGGCACGAGCGGGACGGTGCTGTCGTCGGGCGGTTCGGACCTGTACCGTGATCCGGGCGAATACGGGGGGCCACCGGCGCACCGCGTGCCGCGGCGACGAACGGCCGGGCTCCCCTCCTCCGTAGGCCGGCGGAGTACACGGACACGATGTGAGGGGTAGAAGAGCATGACGCGAGTCCTGACTCAACTGGAGCTGCTGCGAGAGCTGGAGCCTGTGGCCGAAGCGAACCTCAACCGGCATCTCTCGATGGCGAAGGACTGGCATCCCCACGACTACGTGCCGTGGGACGAGGGCCGGAACTTCGCCGCGATGGGCGGTGTCGACTGGGAACCGGAGCAGTCGAAGCTCGACGAGGTCGCCAAGGCGGCCATGATCACCAACCTGCTCACCGAGGACAATCTGCCCTCCTACCACCGGGAGATCGCCGAGAGCTTCTCTCGCGACGGCGCCTGGGGTACCTGGGTCGGCCGGTGGACGGCGGAGGAGAACCGCCACGGCATCGTCATGCGCGACTACCTGGTCGTCACGCGCGGTGTCGATCCCGTCGCACTCGAGAACGCCCGCATGGAGCACATGACGAACGGCTTCTCGTCCCCCAACTCGACCGGCATGCTCCACTCCGTCGCCTACGTGACCTTCCAGGAACTCGCGACCCGCGTGTCGCACCGCAACACCGGCCGTGCCTGCGACGACTCGATCGCCGACAAGATGCTCCAGCGCATCGCCGCCGACGAGAACCTGCACATGATCTTCTACCGGAACATCTGCGACGCGGCGATCGACATCGCTCCGGCCCAGACGCTCGCCGCGATCGTCGAGGTGCTCGAGAACTTCCAGATGCCCGGCGCCGGCATGCCGAACTTCCGTCGCAACGGCGTGCTCATGGCCAAGCACGGCATCTACGACCTGCGTCAGCACCTCGACGACGTCGTGATGCCGGTGCTGCGCAAGTGGAGGATCTTCGAGCGCGATCTCGGCAGCGAGGCGCAGCAGGATCTCGACAAGCTCGGCAACTTCCTCGACGAACTGGGACGTCAGGCCGGGCGGTTCGAGGAGATGCGCGATCGCTCCCTCGCCCGTGAGGCCGCCAAGCGCGAGAAGGTCGGCGCGGACGCCTGAGTCCCATGTGTGCGGACGCCTGAGTCCCATGTGTGCGGACGCCTGAGTCCGGATGCACACCGCCGCCGAGTCCGGCGGAGGTTATCCTGTGCCCGGTGCCGGTTTCGGTACCGGGCACAGCCGTTTCCGCGGCCCACCAGTGACGGGCACGCTATTTCTTTGTCACACAACGTTTTCCAGAGGTACCCATGTCATCCCTCCGTATCGGTCCGCTCGAACTGAACAGCCCGGTCGTGCTGGCGCCGATGGCGGGAGTGACGAACGTCGCATTCCGCACGCTGTGCCGCGAACTCGAACTCGAACGGGCCGGCAGCACGTCGGGCCTGTACGTGTGCGAGATGGTCACCGCCCGCGCCCTCGTCGAGCGGCACCCGGTCACCATGCACATGACGACCTTCGGCCCCACCGAGACACCACGGTCGCTGCAGCTGTACACCGTCGATCCCGACACCACCTACGCCGCGGCGAAGATGATCGTCGACGAGAACCTCGCCGACCACATCGACATGAACTTCGGATGCCCGGTGCCGAAGGTGACCCGCAAGGGCGGAGGGTCGGCCCTCCCCTACAAGCGCCGGTTGTTCGGGCAGATCGTCGCGGCCGCCGTCCGCGCCACCGAGGGCACCGACGTCCCGGTCACGGTCAAGTTCCGCATCGGGATCGACGACGAACACCACACGCACCTCGACGCCGGTCGTATCGCGGCCGCCGAGGGTGCCGCCGCCGTGGCCCTCCACGCCCGGACCGCTGCGCAGCGGTATTCGGGAGCGGCCGACTGGGACGAGATCGCCCGGCTGAAGGAACACGTCACCGACGTGCCCGTGCTCGGCAACGGCGACATCTTCGACGCCTCCGACGCCGAGAAGATGATGGCGCAGACCGGTTGCGACGGCGTCGTCGTCGGTCGTGGCTGCCTCGGACGCCCGTGGTTGTTCGCCGAACTGAGCGCCGCGCTCGGTGGTCGCACGATCCCCACCCCGCCGAATCTCGGTGAGGTGACGCAGATCATGCGCCGGCACGCCGAACTTCTCGCCGACCACCACGGCGAAGACCGCGGCCTGCGCGACATGCGCAAGCACATCGCCTGGTATCTGCGTGGTTTCCCGGCGGGTTCGGAGATCCGCAACGGCCTCGCCCGGGTGTCGACGCTCGCCGAGCTCGACGATCTGCTGGGCAAACTCGACCACGACGTGCCCTTCCCCGCCGATGCCGAAGGCCCGCGGGGCCGTCAGGGCTCCCCGAGCAGCGTCGCACTGCCCGACGGCTGGCTCGACGATCCCGAGGACACCTGCGTGCCCGAGGGCGCCGACATGATGCACTCGGGCGGGTAACCCGTCCCGGCACGTGGTTCCGGACGACAGACGGATCGACCGATGGATGTCGTGCGACACAGCCGCGTCACGGTCACATGCAACAGACGATCAGTATCATTGCGGAGTCCTCGCGACGGTCGCCCGTGAGCGATCACGTGGACGACGACGGATGACGAGGCGGTACGACCGCGGAAAGAGCAGGTATCGGTGGACGAGGAGCACGAGACAGGATCCCCGGATCCTCGCGCTCCCTGGGAAAGGCCGATAGCCGACAGCAGCTACCGCGAATCCCGCTCGTCCCGCCGCAGCCGCTCCGGTGGAGTGCACCGCTCCGACGACACCGACGACGATTCGCGTCGTCACGAGAGCGCACGCAACCGCCGTGCCGCGGACTCGGACGATCCGGAGCAGCTCACCGTCGCCGAACTGCTCGACAAGATGGGACGCCGATCCGATCCGTCCCCTCGATCGGATCCGCCCACCGACCCGCCTCCTGCCGATCCGCCGCACACGTCCACCTCGTCGCTGCCCCCGGCCCGTCCCCGTGACCCGGAATCCGCCCGGCACGTCGCGCCCGAGGAGACCGGACGCGCGGAGCTCCCGCGCAGGACGCCGCCCCCGGCTGCTCCGCCGACTCCTTCGGGACCGCCCACCCCTCCGGTACCGCCGACCTCTTCGGGCCCGCCGACCACGGTCGTACCGCCGGTGCAGCCCGGCGCTTCCCGGGTGCCTCCGGGGCCGTCCCGGCCCCGGCCGCCGGAGAATCCCGTCCCGCCGCGCACCCAGGCGCCGGACCGGATGGCCGGACCTCCCTCTCCTCCCCCTTCGGTACCGTCTGCGCCGCCCGCGCGTCCGGTGCCCCCCGCGGATTCCCGCCCCGTGTCTCCTGCGGACTCGCGTCCGGTGTCTCCTGCGGACTCGCGTCCGGTGTCTCCCGCGGACTCGCGTCCGGTGCCTCCCGCGGACTCGCGCCCCGCACCGCCGGCGGAGCCGCGTCCCCCGATCGAGCCGCGACCGGCGCCTCCCGTCGGGTCGCCGCAGACGCCTCCTCCGCGACAGCAACCGCCTATCGCGGACGAACAGCCGACCGTCAAGATCGACGCGGTGTCCCCCGCGGGTGTTGCATCGCACGCCGAGGACGAGAACGACGACAAGGCGACGGACGAGAAGGCGCACGGCTCCGCTCGGCCGCGCACGGTGGGCAACGCGACCCTCGGGCGGCTCGCACAGAGCAAACAGCGCAAGCGGAAGCGTCTGAGGTTCGCGGCGAGAGCGGCGGTGGCGTTCGTCTCGGTCCTCGCGCTCCTCGGCAACGGCGCGGTGTGGGGATACGTCCGGTCCACGGAGGCCGGCTTCTCCCAGATCGCCGCGCTCGACACCGAGTCGGAGGACATCGTCGACCCGGTCGGTCAGACCGGCGACGAGACCTATCTGATCATCGGCACCGACACCCGCGCCGGTGCGAGCGGTGAGATCGGCGCCGGAACCGTCGAGGACGCCGAGGGCGCTCGTGCCGACACCGTCATCCTCGTCAACATCCCCGCCGACCGCAGCCGCGTGGTCGCGGTGTCGTTCCCCCGGGATCTGGATGTCGAGCGACCGGTCTGCCGCGGATGGGACAGCGCGACCGGCGAATACGATTCCGAGCTGTATCCGGCCGCCGAAGGCGACAAGCTCAATGCCACCTACGCCCTCGGCGGACCGAAGTGCCTGGTCAAGGTGATCCAGAAGATGTCCGGGCTGAAGATCGGCCACTTCGTGGGCATCGACTTCGCCGGCTTCGAATCGATGGTCGACGAGATCGGCGGTGTCGAGGTGTGCACCTCCACACCGTTGTACGACAACGAACTCGGTTCCCTGATCGAGACTCCCGGCACCCACACGCTCGACGGCAAACGGGCACTCGACTACGTCCGTGCCCGCAAGATCGACCAGGAGGGCAACAGCGACTACGGCCGGATCAGCCGGCAGCAGAAGTTCCTGTCGTCGCTGCTGCGCTCGACGTTGTCGAACAAGGTGCTGTTCGACCCCGGGAAGCTCAACGGCTTCATCGGCGCCTTCACCCGCGCGACCTTCGTCGAGAACGTCAACGCCGAGTCGCTCGTCAAACTCGGACGTTCGATGCAGAACGTCGAGGCGGGTGCGGTGTCCTTCCTGACCATCCCCACGGCCGGCACCAACGACTGGGGCAACGAGATCCCGCGCACCGACGACATCAAGGCGATCTTCACCGCGATCATCGACGATCTCCCCCTGCCGGGTGAGAAGCGGGAGGAGGACCCGACGGAGGTCGCGGCCGCTCCCCCGGCCGAACCGCTGCCCGCGCAGCTCGCGGTCGATCCGTCGACGGTGTCGGTACAGGTCTCGAACGCGTCGGGTCTGTCCGGACTGGCGGCCCGCACCGCCGAGGAGGTCGCCGCCTACGGCTTCCCGGTCTACTCGGTGGGCAACTACGCCTCCGGGACGAGCAAGCAGACCGTGATCCGCTTCAGCGAAGGCCAGGAGACCGACGCCGCGACGGTGGCCTCGGCCTTCCCCGGCGCGGTACTGCAGGAGGCTCCGCCTTCGGCCCAGCTGGGCAGCATCGTGGAGATCGTCCTGGGCACCAGTTTCGACGGCACCGTCGTCGCTCCCACCCCGGCGGGCACGCCGCTCGCCCCGATGGAGATCCAGACCCGGTCGGAATCGTCGGTCGAGCTCCCCGCCGATCTCGCGATCACCAACGCCGCCGACGATCTGTGCACGTAGACACCACTGTTCGGCCGTCGACGTTCACCTGTGGTTCATCCGATGCTCGCCGTTCGGACCGATCGAGGTCGTAGGCTGTGCCATTATGCGCGTCGTCTACAACGAACAGATGGGCGAACTCGGTGATCTCCTCGGGGAGATGGCCGGGCTCGCCGGGACCGCGATGGAGCGGTCCACCAGAGCTCTTCTCGAAGCCGATCTCGCTCTCGCCGAGCAGGTGATCGACGAGCACGAGAAGATCACCGATCTCGGCGCGATCTGCGAGGAGAAGGCGTTCCAGTTGCTCGCCCTGCAGGGTCCGGTCGCCGGCGATCTGCGTGCCGTCGTCAGCGGCATCCAGATCGTGGCCGACATCGACCGCATGGGTGCGCTCGCACTGCACATCGCGAAGGCGACGCGCCGACGTCATCCCAAGCACGTGCTCCCCGACGAGGTGAAGGGTTACTTCGCCGAGATGGGACGGATCGCGGTGGCGCTCGGCGCCGCCACACGCGAGATCCTCGAGACCCGTGATCCCGCCCGGGCCGCCCGCCTCCACCACGAGGACGAGGCGATGGACGACCTGCACCGTCATCTGTTCACCGTGCTCATGGACCGCGAATGGGACCACGGGGTCGCGGCCGCCGTCGACGTCACCCTGCTCGGCCGCTTCTACGAGCGGTTCGCCGATCACGCCGTCGAGGTGGGCCGCCGCGTCATCTTCCTCGTGACGGGCAAGCTCCCCACCGAGGAGGAGATCCGTCAGCTCGTGGAGAAGGTGGACAGTCTGACCGTCTACCCGGAGAACCCCTGAGCCCAGGAACTACCGAGCCCAGGAACTACCGAGCCCAGGAACTACCGAGCCCAGGACCAGCGCACGAACGACGAGACCCCGACCGGACGGATCCGGTCGGGGTCTCGCGTATGCGAAGAGGCTCAGCCGAAGCGGCCGGAGATGTAGTCCTCGGTGGCCTTCCGGCTGGGGTTCGAGAAGATCTTCTCGGTGTCGTCGATCTCCACCAGACCACCCGGACGACCGGTCGCCTCGAGGTTGAAGAACGCCGTCTGGTCGCTCACACGCGCGGCCTGCTGCATGTTGTGCGTGACGATGACGATGGTGAAGTCCTTCTTCAGCTCACCGATCAGGTCCTCGATGGCCAGCGTCGAAATGGGGTCGAGAGCCGAGCACGGCTCGTCCATGAGCAGCACGTCGGGCTGGACTGCGATGGCGCGGGCGATGCACAGACGCTGCTGCTGACCACCGGACAGGCCACCGCCCGGCTTGTCGAGGCGGTCCTTGACCTCGTTCCACAGGTTGGCGCCGCGCAGCGACTTCTCGGCGATCTCGTCGAGGCTCTTGCGGTCGCGCACGCCCTGCAGCTTGAGGCCGGCGACGACGTTGTCGCGGATCGACATCGTGGGGAACGGGTTGGGACGCTGGAAGACCATGCCGATCGTCTTGCGCACACCGACCGGGTCGACGTTCGGATCGTAGATGTCCTCGCCGTCGAGGAGGATGGATCCTTCGACGCGGGCACCGGGCGTCACCTCGTGCATGCGGTTGATCGACCGGAGCACGGTGGACTTGCCGCAACCGGACGGGCCGATGAAGGCGGTGACGTTCCGCGGCGGCACGGACAGCGTCACGTCGGCCACGGCGTGGAACTTGCCGTAGTAGATGTTGACGTCCTTGAGATCCAGACGCTTGGCCATTACCGGCTCCCTACTGGTGTATCGATGTGAGAAGAGGTCTGTGGGTTACTTCTTGCCGACCTGCGAGTACCGGCTGATCAGCTTGGCCGCGATGTTGAGGACCGCGATGACCAGGATCAGGGTGAGCGCGGCGCCCCAGATGCGCTGCGAACCGGCGTCGGTCGGGTTGTTCATCTCGGCGACCATGACACCCGGGAGGGTGCCCTGCTCACCGCCGAACAGGTCGAAATTGATGAAGGGCGCGTAGCCGACGAGGATCAGCAGCGGCGCCGTCTCGCCCATGACGCGGGCCAGGGCGAGCATGATGCCGGTGATGATGCCGGCGAGCGAGGTGGGCAGCACGATGCGCGCGATGGTCTTCCACTTGGGCACACCGAGCGCGTAGGACGCTTCGCGCAGGTCCTGCGGGACGATGCGCAGCATCTCCTCGGTGCTGCGCACGACCACCGGCACCATGAGCAGCACGAGTGCGAGCGCCACCGCGAAGCCCGACTTGGGCATCCCGAAGGTCGACACCCACAGTGCGTAGATGAACAGCGCCGCGACGATCGACGGGACACCGCTGAGGATGTCGACCATGAACGTGGTGATCCGGCCGAGCCGCGACCTGCCGGCGTATTCGACGAGGTAGATCGCGACGAAGACGCCGAGCGGGATGGAGATGATCGCACAGACGAGTCCCTGCAGGAGGGTGCCGACGAGGGCGTGGTAGATGCCACCGCCCATCGACGAGGACGTCAGTCCGCTCAGCGAGTGCGTGAACCAGGTCGGCGAGATCAGGGCGGGCAGGCCCTTGGCGACGACGGTGAACAGCACCCAGGCCAGCGGGATCAGCGCGACGACGACCGACAGCGTGACGAGCACCGTGGCTGCGGTGTCCTTGACGCGGCGACGTCCGCTGACCCGCTGGAAGGCCGGGGGCTTGACCGGCGAGGAGAGTGCGGTGGTCGACGTGGTGGTGGTCGACATGGGTCAGTCCTTCTTTCCTGCGACGATCATGCGCGCGGCGGCGTTGACCACGAAGGTGAGCACGAAGAGCACGAGACCGGCGGCGATGTAGGCGCCCGCCTGGATGTCGTTGTTGAACTCGGCGTATCCCAGCGCGATCTTGGACGCGATGGTCGCGCCGCCGTCGAACAGCGACCAGGAGAACGCCTGCGAGGTGGTGCGCAGGATGAGGTACAGCGCCATCGTCTCGCCGAGCGCGCGGCCGAGACCGAGCATCGAACCGCTGATATAGCCGGACTTGCCGAACGGGATGACGGTGGTCCGCACGACCTCCCAGCGGGTCGCGCCGAGCGCGAGCGCGCCCTCGATGTGGGCCGTCGGGGTCTGCACGAACACCTCGCGGCTGACCGCGGCGATGGTCGGCAGGATCATCACGGCGAGGACGATGCCGGCGGTGAAGATCGTTCCGCCGCCCACGATGGAGCCGCTGCCGGTGGCGAAGAGCGGAAACCAGGCGAGGTTGGTGTTGAGCCATTCCGCGACGGGGCGCAGGAACGGGGCGAGGACGAGCATGCCCCACAGTCCGTAGACGATCGACGGGACCGCGGCGAGCAGGTCGATGACGTACGCGAGCGGTTTCCGGAGCCGGTCGGGCGAGTACGAGGTGAGGAAGATCGCGATGCCCAGCGCGACGGGCATGGCGAGGAACAGCGCGAAGAAGGAGACAAGCACCGTCACCTGGAACAGGTCGAGGACACCGAACGCCATGTCGGTGATGTCCTGCGTGATCCAGTCACGGCTGGTGAGGAAGTTGACCTGGTTGCGTTGCAGTGCCGGGACGGCGCGCCAGACGAGGAAGACTGCGATCGCGCCGATGATCACGGAGATCAGGATCGCGGAGCCGGATGCCAGGGAGCCGAAGATTCTGTCTCCCGGCCGCACGACTGCCTTGCGTGCCCGGTCCGGGGATGGGGGTGGGGTGCTGATCGTGTCCTCCGTGATGCCGGTTGCACCGCCCGTTCCTGAGCGGGTCGGTTCGTCGGCCGCGATGGAGACCGACGTGTTGTGCGCGTCACTCATGTGCGCTCGCAATCCTTCTCAGCGTATTCGTCAGGAACGGGCGGGTCGATGATCCCTCGGTCACTCACCGGAGCGAGGGATCGGCGGGTCATCCGGCGGCGATGGCGTCGATCGACTCGGTGAGGCGGGTCTTGAAGGCGTCGGGCAGTGGGACGTAGCCCTGCTCGGACAGGCCTTCCTGACCCTCGTTCGCAGCGGAGATCAGGAACGACTTGACGGCCGCTGCGGTGTCGGCGTCGTAGCCGGCCGAGCACACGATCTCGTAGGTGGCCAGCACCAACGGGTAGGCACCCTCTTCGGAGCTGCCGAAGATCGACGACAGGTCGAGCGTGAGGTCGCCCTCGGAGGCCGGGACGAACTCGGCACCTTCGATGGCCTTGCCGGCGGTCTCCTCGGTCAGCTCGACCGGTCCGGAGCCGTTGTCGATCTTCGCGATGCTCAGGTTGTTCTGGTCGGCGAAGGACTTCTCGACGTAGGTGATGGAGTTCGGCGAGCCGGCGACGGCCTGCGCGACACCCGCGGATCCCTTCGCGCCCTCACCGACGCCGCCGGTGAAGTCCGAACCGGCACCCGAGGTCCAGGCGCCGTTCGACGCGGTCTCGAGGTACTGCTGGAAGTTGTCGGTGGTGCCCGACGAGTCCGAACGCACGATCGGGGTGATGGCCGCGTCGGGCAGCGGGGCGCCCTCGTTGAGCGCGGCGATGGCCGGGTCGTTCCACTTGGTGATCGAGCCGTTGAAGATCTTCGCGGTCGTCTCGGCGTCCAGCACGAGATCGCCGACACCCTCGACGTTGTAGGCCAGGGCCACCGGACCGAAGACCAGCGGCAGGTTCCAGGCGGGGTTGCCGGCGCAGCGCTCGGCGGCCTGGGCGGCCTGCTCGTCCTCGATGGCCGAGTCGGAGCCGGCGAAGTCGATCTGGTTCGCGATGAACTGCGTGCGGCCGTCGCCGGAGCCGGTGGGGTTGTACGCGACGTTGACGGCCGCGTCCTTCTGGGAGCACACGGCGATGTAGGTGGAGACGAACTGGTCCATCGCGTTCTTCTGGGCCGACGAGCCCGCACCCGACAGGGTGGACTTGCCCTCGCAGGTCGCGGCGGAGTCGGACGCGTCGACGTCGACCGAACCGGAATTGTCGTCGGTACCGCACGCCGAGAGTGTGAGAGCTGCGGCGGCCACAACACCGAGCAGAGCGCCGTTGCGCTTGAAGTTCACCTGTTCTCCTCCGAGAAGTACTTCACACGACCGCCGCACCGGGCGGCGGCGGCCTCGTGGCGCGGGCGACGCCGGCGCCGGGTCTGCAGTACTCGACCCGCTAGTGAAGTTAGGAGGAGACGATGGACACTCGGACGACCGAAGGTTAACGGCGGATGAACACGCCGGATACACCTGGCGATGGTGTTGCGACCATCACTCGAATCCCGTCCGCGATCGGCGTGTCGGATGGCAGTGTGCGCCTCTTACGCGGTTCGTCCACGGCGCGACCGGAGGTGTTCAGGCCCGGGCGTAGGCGACGTCCACGTGGAAACGGTCGAAGCCGAGCTTGCCGTAGGTGTTCAGTGCCGCGGTGTTGTCGCCCTCGACGTAGAGCAGGACACCGGGCAGACCCCGGTCGCGGAGGTAGTGCAGGCCCGCAAGGGTGAGCAGGCGACCGAGCCCACGACCCTGCGCGGACGGGTCGATACCCACGACGTAGACCTCGCCGAGCTGCGGGTCGGACGCCGTGGCCGGGTGCACCTTGGTCCAGTGGAAACCGAGCAACTTCTCGGGCTCGGCGGGATCGAACGCGAGGAACAGGCCCTCGGGATCGAACCAGGACTCGCGTCGGCGTTCCTCCACGTCGGCGGCCGTCCAACGCCCCTGCTCGGGATGCCATTCGAAGGCCGCCGCGTTGACGCGGAGCAGTTCGGCGTCGTCCTGCGGGCCGCCGTAGGTGCGCAGCAGCACCGAGTCGGGGACCTCGAGGGCGGGAAGATCGTCATGTTCGAGGGAACGACGCAACTGGAGGAGTTCGCGGACACCGGTCAGGCCGAGACGGCGCGCCACCGCCTGCGCGGCGGGCAGGTCGCCGTGCGCCCACACGCGGGTGCCGTCGCCGCCCTCGGTGAGTGCACGCTCGACGAGTTCGCGGCCGAGTCCGTGCCCGCGCCGCGGCGGGTCGACGACGACTTCGGCCATGGCCGGATGACCGTCCTGAGCAGGCACGACGTTCGCGTAACCCGCGACCTCACCGTCGTCTCCGAGCGCGACGAGATGCCGGGCCGCACCGTCCCGTCCGAGGGAGTGCACCGCCTGTTCGGAGATCGGCGCGGTGCCGTCGGTCTGCGTCGCGCGCGACAACACGGCGCGTACGGCCTCGGCGTGGTCGGTGGACGGGTGGTCGACGAATTCCGTATCGGTGCTCACGGAACGAATTGTGCCCCGGACTCCCCTGCGCCCGAGTCACCCGCGCCGGAATCCCCCGCGCGGGGGTCGTCGAGAAGCGTGTCGTCCACATCGTCGTCGTCGACATCGGGAGTGGCGTTGCCGCCCTTGCCGACGCGGTTGGACGGGCGCACCGCCTTGTAACCGACGTTGCGGACCGTTCCGATGAGCGCTTCGTGCTCGGGGCCGAGCTTCGCGCGCAGGCGTCGGACGTGGACGTCGACGGTGCGGGTACCACCGAAGAAGTCGTAACCCCAGACCTCCTGCAGCAACTGGGCTCGGGTGAAGACCCGGCCCGCGTGCTGGGCGAGGTACTTGAGGAGTTCGAATTCCTTGTAGGTGAGATCGAGGGGACGTCCGCGCAGGCGAGCGGTGTAGGTGCCCTCGTCGATCGTGAGTTCACCGAGGGTGATCTTGCCGGTGTTCTCCGGCCCCACCGCGACACCCGAACGGCCCATGAGCAGTCGCAGGCGCGCGTCGAGTTCGGCCGGCCCGGTGGTGGACAGCAGGATGTCGTCGAGTCCCCATTCGGGGTTGACGGCCACGAGCCCGCCCTCGGTGAGCACGGCGACGACGGGCACTGCCGACCCGGTGCTGCCGAGCAGTCGACACAATCCTCGCGCGGCCGCGAGATCGGAGCGGGCGTCGACGATGGCGATATCCGCCGAACCCGCCTCGAGCAGCGACGAAACTTCTGTAGGAGCCGGCCTGACCGAATGCGGGAGCAGCGCCAGGGACGGCAGGACCGCATCCGGATTCGGGTCGGAGGTCAGAAGGAGCAGCTCCACCGGGCCTCCAGTTCTTCGCGCGACCAGCGCGGATAGGGGTCGTAAACGTCGTGCAACAGAGTAACGCCCCGATTGTTACCGCTATGTAAGCACGAGAATTCCGTGGGCGGCCTCGGAGCGGACGGGCGCGGTCCGGCGGACGACGCGTCCGACACAATGGTGGGCGTGCGCAAACTGATCTTCGGTCTCGTAGTCCTGCTCGGACTCGCGGTCCTCGCCGACTTCGGCGCGGCGGCGTGGTCGGAATACCGCGTCTCGCGTGCGTTGCGGGAGGGTGGCGTTCTCGAGTCCGATCCGGCGGTGACCATCCACGGCTTCCCGTTCCTCCTCCAGGCCCGCGACGGCCACTACGAGAACGTCGAGATCGTGGCCGACAACGTCCACACCGATCTGCTCGGGGACATCACGGTCGAGGCCAATCTGATCGGTGCGCACGCCGAGGCCGGTGAGCTGCTCGACGGGTCGATCCGGTCGGTGCCCGTCGACCTGCTGTACGGCCGCGTCATGCTCGACGCCACCGAGCTCGGACAGCTCTACGGTATCCCCGACCTGCAGGTTTCCGCTCCCCCGGCGAGCAAGTCCGACGGCACGGGCGGATCCGGTGGCTCCGGGCCGACGACCGCCGGTGGGGTCGTCCTCACCGGCACGGTGCCCGTCGGACCGGTGGAGGCGACGGTCAGCGTCCAGGCCGATCTGGTGCTCGACGGCGACCGCGTCCACGTCGTCGCGTCGGATCTCTACTTCGGCCCCGAGGGACGCGCCGACTTCTCGGTTCCCGACGTCCTGAAGCCGGCGGTGCTCGGACTGTTCACGACGACGATCGAGCCGCAGAATCTTCCCTTCGGCGTGCGGCCCACCTTCGTCGAGGCGCGAGGTTCGCGGATCGTCATCGAGGGCGAGGCCCGCGACGTCGTCATCGATCTGCAGGAAGTGCAGACCCCCGCATGATCGCAGTGATCGTCCTCATGGTCGTGATAGTCGCCACACTGGCGGTGGGCACGGCCCTGCGCACCCGTTCCGGCACGCTCCGCGCCACCGGCGTCGATGCCTCGACGGCCAGCCACGAACTCGATCCCGCGCTGGCCACGGCGGGTGTCGGGGACGGCGTACCGGTGGTCCTGCATTTCTCGGCACCCTGGTGCGGACCGTGTGCTGCCGTGCGCCGCGTCATCGTGCAGGTTCTCGACCGCGATCCGGATTCGGCACGCGAGGTCGAGCTGGATCTCGACGAAAATCCCGTCCTGGCACGCACACTCGGCGTGCTCTCGCTGCCCACCACCTTCGTCTTCGACGGCGAGGGACGCGAACGGTTCCGCGCGTCCGGCGTTCCGTCCGCCGACGACCTGCGCACAGCCCTGTCGTCGTTGTGATCCCGGGGGTCCACCCCCGAGGTGACGTGCGTTAAACTCCCTCGCGTGCAGAACCGCCACGAGCTGATGCTCACCCGACGCCGCGCAGTCGATCTGTGCCGCCTCGGTGGCTGTTGTTGTCCCTGCTGAACGCATCGACGGGCTCGTCCCGATCCTTGCGGCATCGATGCCGCTCCACCCGATGCGTCGCCCCGCGGTCGTATGAACACCCTCCGCCCAGCGAATCAGAATCCAGCAGGAGATTCCCCATGTCCGTATCCACTCCCCACACGCCAGGCCGGCAGGTCGACGTCCGTGGCCCGCGTTTCGCGGCGTGGATCACCACCGGCGTCCTCGTCCTCGCCCTGGTCGTCGCCACCTTCTCCCCCGTCGCAGCGGCCGTGATCCTGGCCCTGCAGACGATCGTGTTCGCTCTCGGAGCGGCACTCGGCCCGCGACGCAGCCCGTACGGTGCGCTGTTCGCGAGGCTCGTCGCTCCCCGCCTCGGTGCTCCGATCGAGACCGAGCCGGTGGAGCCGCTGCGGTTCGCGCAGCTCGTCGGATTCGTCTTCGCCCTCGTCGGAACGGTCGCGTTCTTCGCCGGCGCGATCGTCGTGGGCTCGGTGGCCGCAGGCTTCGCATTGTTCGCGGCGCTGCTCAACGCCGCCTTCGGCGTGTGCCTCGGCTGCCGGATCTTCCCGCTGGTCGCCCGAATGCGTCGCGTGCCCGCCTGACCGGCGGTCACCGAACTCGACATCCCACACCTCCACTGGCACGGACCCTCGCACGGGTTCCGGTCACGGAAACCTCCCGGATTCCCTCACCGAAAGGAACACCCATGGCTCGCTCCGACGTCCTGGTCTCCGCCGACTGGGCAGAGCAGAACCTCACTGCGCCGAAGACCGTCTTCGTCGAGGTCGACGAGGACACCTCCGCCTACGACGGTGGCCACATCGAAGGTGCCGTCAAGCTCGACTGGCGCAAGGACCTGCAGGACGCCGTCCGCCGCGACTTCCTGAACCGTGAGCAGTTCTCCGAGCTCCTCTCGCGCAAGGGCATCGCCAACGACGACACGGTCGTGCTCTACGGCGGCAACAACAACTGGTTCGCCGCCTACGCCTACTGGTACTTCAAGCTCTACGGCCACCAGGACGTCAAGCTCATCGACGGCGGCCGCAAGAAGTGGGAGCTCGACGGCCGTCCGCTGTCGAAGGACGAGGTCACCCGCCCGGCCACCGAGTACAAGGCCGCCGAGCCGGACTACTCCATCCGCGCCTTCCGCGACGAGGTCATCGACTCGATCGGCACCAAGAACATCGTCGACGTGCGTTCGCCCGACGAGTTCTCCGGCAAGATCCTCGCTCCGGCGCACCTGCCGCAGGAGCAGGCGCAGCAGCGCGGCCACGTCCCCGGCGCCATCAACATCCCGTGGAGCACCACCGCCAACGAGGACGGCACCTTCAAGTCGGACGAGGACCTCGAGAAGCTGTACGCCGAGAAGGGCTTCGACGACAGCAAGGAGACCATCGCCTACTGCCGTATCGGTGAGCGCTCGAGCCACACCTGGTTCGTGCTCCAGGAGATCCTCGGCAAGAAGAACGTCAAGAACTACGACGGCAGCTGGGTCGAGTACGGCTCGCTCGTCGGTGCACCCATCGAACTGGAGGTCAACTGATCATGTGCGGCGCCCCTGTCCAGACCCAGACCCTGCCCGCCGGCGTGGACACCGAGAAGGAGACGGTCATCACCGGCCGCGTCCTGAACGCCGACGGTGAGCCCGTGGGCGGCGCGTTCGTGCGCCTGCTCGACGGCACCGACGAGTTCACCGCCGAGGTCGTCGCCTCGGCGACCGGCGACTTCCGTTTCTTCGCCGCCCCCGGCGACTGGAAGATCCGCGCCCTGTCGAGCTCCGGCAACGGCACCTCCACCGTGAGCCCCACCGCTCCCGGCGTGCACAACGTGGACGTGACGGTCGCGAAGTAATCCGGCCGGAACACCTCGTCGAAGGGCTCTGCTCCACCAGGAGCGGAGCCCTTCGTCGTACCGGAAAAGCGGTTGTCTAGAATGACCGCGTGGTCATCTTCTTCGAAATTCTGCTGGTCGCCGCGGCGCTCCTCATCACCTGGTTCGCGCTGTACACCATCTACCGCGTGGTCTCCGACGGATCGTGACGAACGACGGATCGGACGCCCAGCGGCGTAGCGGCGACGAAGCGATCGCCCGGGCCGCCGAGCGTGCTCGCGTCACCGCCGAGCTGAACATCCCCGTCCTTCCCGGGCTGCCGGGCGCCGAGGACACCGCGAACCTGCGGCTCGGCCCCGACCTGAGCCCTGCCCTGCTCGCCGTCCTCCCGATGGTCGGCGTGTGGCGCGGCGAGGGCGAGGCCAACGATCCCGAGACCGGCGACTACCCGTTCGGTCAGCAGATCACCGTCGCCCACAACGGCGGCGCGTATCTGGTGTGGGAGTCGCGCACGTGGCGTCTCGACGACGCGGGTGCGTACGTGGGCGAGGATCGGCGCGAGAGCGGCTTCTGGCGCGTGTCCGGAACGGGCGCGCCCGACAGCGACGATCCCGAGACGCTCGAACTGCTGCTGACGCACAGCTCCGGCGTCGTCGAGCTGTACTACGGCACCGCGCTCACCCAGTCCTCGTGGGAGCTCGCGACCGACGTCGTGATCCGCACCAAGTCCGGTGAGGTCGTCGGCGGAGCCAAGCGGCTCTACGGCATCGTCGACGGTGGCGACCTCGCCTACGTCGAGGAGCGCGTCACCGCCGACGGCGAGCTGAAGCCCCGGATGTCCGCCCGCCTGTCACGCCATATCGGCTGACCGGGCCTCCTACTTCCGACCCGAACGGTCCGGGCCTGTTCCCCAGTGAGGGAACAGGCCCGGACCGTTCTTCTCTCAGTCCTCTTCGACGACCGTCGTGCCGGTGGCACTCCTCTTGTCGGCATACCCACCGTTGCCTCGTGCACCGAGCGCGTCGGGTTCGCCGGCATGGACCCGGTGGACTCCGGCGTCCTCGGCATCCTCGGCGGCGTTGCCGTCCTCGCACTCGTCGGGGATAGCCCTCGTGTGGATGACGACCTCAGGTGCCGGTAGTTCCTGAGCAGCCTCGAGTTCCTCGGCCGACCGCACCTCGGGCCACTGCCGGGTGATCGGCTCCGGCCGCTCGCCCAGATCCTCGCGGATACCGCGCACCAGGCTGTACATCATGATGAAGCCCATCACGAAGAACGGCAGGCCCACCACGGTGATGACCTGTTGCAGGGCGTCGAGCCCGTCCTTACCGGTAGCGACGAGCATGGTCGCTGCGACCAGGCCCATGAGCACCGCCCAGAACAGGCGCTGGTGGATGGGCGCCTTCTCCTCGTGCCCGGAGGCCATCATGTCGAGCACCATCGACGTCGAGTCCACCGAGGTGACGAAGAAGATCACCACCAGGATGATCGCGATGCCGGACACCAGGCCGGTGAGCGGGAAGTTGCCGAGGAACTCGAACAAGGCACCCGGGATGTCGCCGGCGTCCACGACACGTTCGACGAGTCCACCCTCGCCCTCGAGCTCGATGTGGAACGAGCCCATCCCGAAGATGCTGAACCAGATCACCGAGAACAGCACGGGCAGACCGAGGACACCGCCGACGAACTCGCGGATGGTGCGGCCTCGCGAGATGCGAGCGATGAAGATACCGACGAAGGGCGACCAGGTGATGGTCCACGCCCAGTAGAAGACGGTCCAAGTGTTCTGCCAGCCCGAGTCGGCGAAGGTGTCGTTCCAGAACGCCAGACGCGGCAGGGCCTCGGCGTAGATCCCGGCAGACTCGATCATGCCCTTGAGCAGGAACAGACTCGGTCCGGTGACGACCACGAAGACCAGCAGCATGACGGCCATGCCGATGTTGATGTTCGACAGGCGTTTGATGCCCTTGTCGAGACCGAGGGCGACCGAGATGCCGGCCATCACCGTCACGAGCGCGATGAGGGCGATCTGGACGACCCCGGATTCCTGGATGTCGAACAGCTGCGCGAGACCGGCGTTGATCTGCAGGGTGCCCAGGCCGACCGAGGTCGCGACACCGAAAACCGTGCCGATGATCGCGACGACGTCGATGGTCTTGCCGATCGGGCCGTAGATGCGGCCCCCGAGCAGGGGCGCGAAGATCGAGCTGACGCGCGGCGGCAGGTGCCGCTTGTAGATGAAGTAACCGAAGCCCAGGCCGGGCAGGGCGAAGATCGTCCAGGTGTGCAGTCCGAAGTGGTAGAGCGCGAAGCCCATGGCCTCTTCCGCGGCCTCCACGGACTCCGGCTCGACGTCCTGCATGGGCGGGTTCGCGAAGTGGGAGATCGGCTCGGCGACACCCCAGAACATGAGGATCGTGCCGATACCGGCGGCGAACAACATGGCGAACCACGCCAGAGTCGAGTGCTCGGGTCGCTCGTCGTCACCGCCGAGCCGGACCCGACCGTAATGAGTGAAGGCGATTCCGACGAGGAAGAGCAGGAAGGTCGTGACGCCCAGGATGTAGAACCATCCGAGGTTCGTCATGATCCAGTTGGACGCGGTACTGAAGATCGAATCGACGCCGTCGGTGAACAGGATCGTGAGTACGACGAAGAGCAGCGCGATGAGCGCAGAAGAGAAGAAAACCCCCGGTGACGTGCGCAATCTTAACGAATCGTGAGCTTTTTGAAGTATCGGCACCAAACCGGTGTACCCAAAACGGACGAACTTGCACACCCGAAACGCCGATCTTGCCCGAAATGCGAACAGCCCCCGAGCCGCACCACCGCACGGATCGCTCCGCAGTCGGCGGTCCCGATCGGACGGACCGGGGACTCGGGGGCCGGGTGACTACCTGGGATTCGCCAGCCGCGCGCGGTCGGTGAATTCCGTCGTCGGCAAGCAGCTAGCGGGTAGCCACCTCACGCGTCCGAATATCAATCACTTCCAGACCACCTCCTTCCTCGTGTACCAGCGAAACTACGCTTCGTTCACGAGGCGGGCAACGCATTTTTCTCGACGCGAACGACCAGGTCGGCGGCGGTATCCGCGGGCAGGCGGTGGGTGACCACCACGACGGTGCGCTCGGGGCCGACCAAGCGTGCGTCGCGGTCCAGGAGGAGTCGCTGCATCAGGTCGGCGCTCTCGTCGTCGAGATGTTCCGTGGGTTCGTCGAGCAGCAGGATCCGTGCGGGCGACAGCAGAGCCCGGGCCAGCAGGAGGCGACGGCGCTGCCCACCGGAGACCGTGCGGGCTCCGGCCCCCAGGACGGTGTGGACTCCCTGCGGGAGTCCGTCCACCCACTCCCCCAGCCCCACGGTGCCGAGGGCGGCCAGTGCTTCGCCCTCGTCCACGTCGCCCCGCGCGACACGCAGGTTCTCGAGGATCGACGTGTCGAACAGGTGGGCGTCCTCCGCGAAGAAGCCGATCTTCCGGCGCAGGGCCGCGGGATCGATGTCCGCGAGGTCGACATCGTCGAGCGTCACTGCGCCTCCGCGTGGGGCGAGCAGGCCCGCGAGCGTCATGAGCACGGTGGTCTTGCCGCTGCCGCTGCCGCCCACGATCGCGACGCGACAGCCCGGCCGCAGGTCGAGGTCGACCGGTTCAGTGGACGGTCCGCCGGGCCATCCGCCTCGCAGACCCACCGTACGTAGCCGGCCGGGTCCGTCGGCCGGTTCGGTGCCGTGCGGCACCGTCCTGTCGGCGCGGTCGAGCATCTCCGTGATGCGACCGGCCGCCAGGCGTGCGCGATTGAGGGTCTGCGCGGCTGCCGGGAGGACGGCGGTGGCCTCGAACGCCGACAGCGGCAGCAGGACGAGGATGCCGAGTGTCGTCGGGCTCATGGCCGCCGGACCGGAGCCGAAGACGGCGATACCGACGAGGAGGGCACCGAGCACACTCGCGCCGACCGCGAGGGGTGCGGCCGCGTCGGCGAACGCCGCGGGGACCGCAGAGCGGTCGGTGGCACGGACGGAGGCGACGTTCGCGGCGCGGGCCCGCCGGGTGAGTGTGTCGAGCCGTCCCGCGACCCGCAGTTCCGCCGCGTGGTCCAGCACCGTGACCGCGTCCTCGGTGAACCGGGTCCGTGCGGCGTTCGCATCGGCGTCCGCGCGGGCCGCGGCGCGGGCGGACAGCCACGGTGCGAGCAGTCCGGCGACGAGCAGCGCCGCGGCGAGGACCACGCCGGCGGCGGGAGCGATGACGGTGAGGGTCACGACCGCCGCGAGGGAGAGCACGGCCGCGACGGCGATGGGCACGAGTGCGCGCACCACGACATCGCCGAGAGCGTCGACGTCGGCACCGGTGCGCGCGAGCAGGTCGCCGCGTCCCAGGCCCAGGGTGGCGGCCGGGTCGCCGTCCGCGAGTCGCCGGTAGAGATTCGCGCGGGCCGAGGTGGTGCCGCGCAGCGCGGTCTCGTGCGTTGCGAGTCGTTCGAAGTAGCGGAACAACCCGCGGGAGATGCCCAGCGCCCGCACCGCGACGACCGCGACGGTCAGGTCCAGGACGGGCGGCATCTCCCATGCCCGCACGATCAGCCACGCCGAGAGACCGGCGAGCAGCAGGGCACTGCCGAGGGTCGCGACTCCGGCGAGGACGGCGAGCAGCACTCGGCGCGGCTCGAGTTCGAGCAGGGCCATCGCCCGGCGCAGATCCTTCATCGGGACACCTCCGTCGGCCCTGCGTGGACGGTGACGACCTCGTCCGCGATGGCGAGCAGGGTGGAGCGATGCGCGACGACCACCACGGTGCGGCCGGCCGCGGCGAGCCCGCGCAGCGTGGACAGGACGGTGGCCTCGGTGTCCTCGTCGAGGTGGGCCGTGGGTTCGTCGAGCAGCAGGACCGGGCGCGGGGAGGCGAGGGTGCGGGTGAGCGCCAGTCGCTGACGTTGGCCGAGCGACAGGCCCGTGCCTCCGGTCCCCACGACGGTCCGCCAGCCGTCCGGAAGTTCGGCGAGCACGCTGTCGAAGCCGGTGGCGGCGCAGACGTCGTCGAGTTCGGTGGTGTCCGGGTCGACACCGGTGAGTCGCAGGTTGTCGGCGAGCGTGCCGGGCAGCAGCACCGGCCGCTGCGGAAGCCACGCCACCTGCGACCACCAGTTCTCGTCGCCCACGACGGGACGTCCGTCGACGGTGACGGTCCCCTCGCTCGGCTCGGCGAGTCCGAGCAGCGCCAGCAGGGCGGTGGACTTACCGGCCCCGTTCGCACCGGTGAAGACGGTGATCCTTCCGGGACGGCAGATCGCGTCGAGTCCGTGCGGGGCGCAGCCGTCGCGGCCGGGCACCGAGACACCGTGAAAGACGATCTCGCGGTTCGCGACCCGGTCGGGGCCGGCCGTGTCCGTGGAGGCGCGGCGCGAGGAGACGTCGTTCGGCGCCGAGTCGAGCACGGCGAACGCCTTGTCGGCTGCCGCCATCCCGTCCTCGGCGGCGTGGAACTTGTTGCCGACGGTGCGCAGCGGGAGGTAGGCCTCGGGCGCGAGGATCAACGCGATGATGCCGGCCTCGAGGGGCATCGACCCGTAGACGAGGCGCATGCCGATGCTCACGGCGACGAGGGCGACGGACAGCGTCGCGAGGAATTCGAGGACCGTGCCGGACAGGAACGCCACGCGCAGGGCCGACATCGTCGTCGCGCGGTGCTCGTCGCCGAGTTCGCGCACGCGATCGGCGGGTCCCTTCTCGCGACCGAGGGCGCGGAGCGTGGGAAGACCCGCGAGCAGGTCGAGCAGCTGCGACGACAGTGTCGTCATCGCGCGCAGGGTACGGTCGGCCTTGCCCTTGGTGAGCAGGCCGATGAGGATCATGAAGATCGGGATCAGCGGCAGGGTGATCACGACGATGATCGCCGAGGTGAGGTCGTGCAGGGCGATCACGACGATCGTCACCGGAGTGAGGATCACCGCCAGCAGCAGCGCCGGCAGGTAGCCGGTGAGATAGTCCTTCAGCCCGTCGAGCCCGCGGGTGAGGACCACCGCGATCTCGTCTCGTCGCGGGTCGAGTTCGCGCGGAGGCAGGTTCGCTGCGGACCCGAGGACCTCGTGTTCGAGTTCGGCCACCACGCGGGTCGCGGACCGGTGGGCGTACCGCGACTGCAGCCACGTCACCGCGACCCGCACGACGATCGCCGCCGCGAGGATCGCCAGTTCGGTCGTCCAATCGCCGACGGACCGGGCCTCGGTGGTGATGACGCCCGCGAGGACCCGGCCGAGCATGAGCGCGGTGACGACGACCATCACGACGTCGATCACCGAGGTGACCACGGTCAGGACGAGATATCCGCGGGCCGCGGCCGAGTAGCGCCACAACCGCGGGTCCACCGGACCCCGCCGGCGCGCGGGCGCATCGGCGGGGGCGGCGGACTGCGTCATGCTCACTTCGAGCCGATCTTCAGACCGATCGAGTGCGGGATGTGGTCGGTCGACAGACGCTGACGGAACACCCAGTACGTCCAGCCCTGGTAGGCGAGGACGACCGGGGTCATGAACGCCGCGGCCCACGTCATGACCTTCAGTGTGTACGGGCTCGACGACGCGTTCTCGATCGTCAGCGACCAGGACGGGTCGAGTGTCGACGGCATGACGTTCGGGAACAGCGACGCGAACAGCAGCACCGAAGTCGCGGCGATCGCGACGGTGGTGAACACGAACGCCCAGCCCTCACGCGCGGCGGCGGTCAGTGCGACCACCGCGAGCAGGGAGACTCCTGCCACGGCGACGAGCGCGATCGTCCAGCCCTTGCCGTAGGCGAGCTGGGTCCACACCACGAAGGCACCGGCCACGAGGACGGCGGGCACGGCCAGCTTCCGCGACATCGCCACGGCATCGGTGCGGACCTGCCCCTCGGTCTTGAGCGCGATGAACACCGCACCGTGCAGAGCGAAGACCAGCGCCGTCGTCGCGCCGCCGAGCAGGGCATACGGGTTCAGTAGATCGAAGAACCCGCCGACGTACTGCTTGTCGGCGTCGATCGCCACGCCGCGCACGATGTTGGCGAACGCCACACCCCACAGCACGGCGGGTACCCACGAGCCGAAGATGATCCCCCAGTCGCAGCGGCGACGCCAGGTCGGGTCGTCGATCTTGCCGCGCCATTCGATGGCGCACACCCGCACGATCAGGGCGAGCAGGATGAGCAGCAGCGGGAGGTAGAAGCCGGAGAAGAGGGTCGCGTACCACTCGGGGAACGCCGCGAACAGCGCACCGCCCGCGGTGATGAGCCAGACCTCGTTGCCGTCCCAGACCGGACCGATCGTGTTGAGCAGCACCCGGCGCCGGGTGTCGGCCTCGACGGTCCTACCGCGGCCGAGCACCGGGAAGTGCATGCCGACACCGAAGTCGAACCCCTCGAGGACGAAGTAGCCGGTGAACAGCACTGCGATGAGGATGAACCAGATTTCCTGAAGTCCCATGTCCGCCCACTCCTAGTACGCGAAGGACAGCTGTTTCGGCTGCGTGTCGTCGGTGTCGTCGTTCGAGCCCGGCGGCTGCGCGTCGTGCTCCTGCGGGCCTTCCATCGCGTACTTGCGGATGAGCCAGAACCACACCACGCCGAGCGCCGCGTAGACGAGAGTGAAGGCGATCAGCGAGGTGAGCACCGTTCCGGCCGCGTGATCGGAGACACCCTGATCGACGGTGAGCCGGATCATGTCCACGCCCGTGGGGTTCGGATGAACCACCCAGGGCTGTCGGCCCATCTCGGTGAAGATCCAGCCCGCGCTGTTGGCGAGGAAGGGCGTGGGGATCGCGACGAGCGACAGCGTCGAGAACCACTTCTGGTCGGGCACCCGGCCGCCGCGGGTGACCCACAGCCCGGCCAGGGCCAGCGCCGCGGAACCGGCGGCGAGGCCGATCATCGCGCGGAACGACCAGTAGGTGACGAACAGGTTGGGCTTGTAGTTGCCGGGGCCGAATTCCTGTTCGTACTGCGCCTGCAGGTCCTCGACGCCCTGGAGGGTCACGCCGCTGAACTCGCCCTCTGCGAGGAACGGGAGAACGAACGGCACGTCGAGGACGTGAATGACGCCGTCGCAGTCGTTGTGCGTGCCGATCGTGAGGATCGAGAAGTTGGGGTCTGTCTCGGTGTGGCACAGCGACTCGGCCGAGGCCATCTTCATCGGCTGCTGCTCGAACATGAGCTTGGCCTGGACGTCGCCGGTGACGAACAACCCGATGCCCGAGACGATCATGACCATCAGGCCGAGGCGGGTCGCGGGGCGGAACAGTCCGCGGGCATCGTTCTCGAGGCGCTGGGCCTCCTCGGGTTCCGAGGTGCGGAGCTCGGCGGCGCGTCGCATGTTGCGGACCATCCACCAGCCACCGATGCCGGCGACGAAGGTTGCGGCGGTGAGGAATCCGCCGGCGACCGCGTGGGGGAAGGCCGCGAGTGCGGTGTTGTTGGTGAGCAGTGCCCAGATGCTCGTCAGCTCGGCGCGTCCGGTCTCGGGGTTGTAGGTGGCGCCGACGGGATGCTGCATGAACGAGTTCGCCGCGATGATGAAGAAGGCGGAGGCGTTCACGCCGATCGCGACGAGCCAGATGGTCGCGAGGTGAACGAGTTTCGGCAGGCGCGTCCAGCCGAAGATCCACAGGCCGAGGAAGGTCGACTCCATGAAGAAGGCGACGAGGCCTTCGAGAGCGAGGGGTGCGCCGAAGACGTCGCCGACGAAGCGGGAGTACTCGCTCCAGTTCATGCCGAACTGGAATTCCTGCACGATGCCGGTCGCGACACCGAGCGCGAAGTTGATCAGGAACATCTTCCCGAAGAACTTCGTGAGGCGGTACCAGTGGTCCTTGCCGGTGACCACCCACATCGTCTGCATGATCGCGACGAGCGGCGCGAGGCCGATCGTCAACGGCACGAGGATGAAGTGATACACCGTCGTGATCCCGAACTGCCACCGGGACAGATCCAAGACATCCATTGCCACTCCGAGGTGAGGCCCGGGTCGATACGGAAATCCGAGCGGGGCCGACGCTGCGGTTCTCGTTCGCAAAGTCACGCCGGCAGCACTGCTCCGGCCTTGCTACTACCGAATGTAGTAGCTATTGCGCGAAGTGGAACACGTTCGTGTCGCCCGACACATCGGACTCACGTCACATCGGATACGGATCACCCGTGGCGGCACACCCCGCCGCCGATCAGGAAGCGGTGTCGACCGCCTCGCTCACGAGCCCTTCGATCTCGCCCTCCTGGACCCGCGAGACCAGCGCGTGCCCGTTGAGCGTGTGCACCCGCACCGCGAGCGCCACACTCGAGATCAGCCAGACACCGTCGGCGACGACGAGATCCGCCGGGCGCAGCGGTTCGTACCGGACCGTGAAGTCCCGCTCGCCCGCCAGGTCGAACAGCGCCTGCTGCGTGGTGCCGGGAAGGATCCCCTGCTCCGGCGGCGGCGTGAGCAGCGTCCGGCCGCGCGCGACGAGCACTGTCGACCGCGGACCCTCGAGCACGTAGCCCTCGGCGCTGACGAAGATCACGTCGTCGGCGCCGACCGACTCGGCGTGACGCAGTGCCGCCATGTTCGTCGCGTACGACAGCGTCTTGGCGCCGAGGAGCTGCCACGGCGCCTTCTGCGCCAGATCGGTCGAAAAACCCCGCTCGAGGGTCACCACGGACACGCCGTCGCGCCGCGCGATGCCGACGCGCTCGGCCACGGGCGTCACGAGCAGGAAGGCCGTCGGCGTGTCGGCGCCCTCACGACCACGCGTGTAGACCAGGCGCAGGACGCCCTCCTGCTCCGCGCCCCACTGCTCGAGTGCGACGTCGACGGCGAGCCGCCAGTCGTCGCGGTCGGGTTCGGGCAACTGCGCGGCGGCCGCGGACGCCGCGAGCCGGGCAAGATGCAGTTCGAGCGCACGCGCCCGACCGCCTCGCACGAGCAACGTCTCGAACACCCCGTCGCCACGAAGAACACCGAAATCGTCGGCGTGCAGAAGGGGTGCGTCCGCATCCCTCACCTCGCCGTCCAGCGTCACCAGCACCCGCTCAGCCATGGCGCTCAGCCTAGCCACTGGCAGACCCGGCGGCCGGTTCCCCATAGACTGGTGTCGTGACCGAGTCTCCGATCGTGTCCGAAAGCGCCCTTCTCGCACTTCCCGGCGCAGTCGCCTCGCCTTCCGGCGGGCCCGATGCCGGACTCCCCTGGCATTACGGCGACCCCCTCGGCGAGCAACGTGCCGCCGCCACGTCGGCCGCCGTGGTCGACCGTTCCACCCGTTTCGTCATCGCCATCCTGGGCGACGAACGCCTGAGCTGGTTGCACACCATCTCCAGCCAGCACATCGCGTCGCTCCCGAACGGCACCTCCGCCGAGAACCTGAGTCTCGACGCGAACGGCCGCGTCGAGCACCACTTCGTGCAGACCGATCTCGACGGCGTGACGTGGATCGACACCGAGGCCGACCGCGGACCGGACCTGCTGGCCTTCCTGAAGAAGATGGTCTTCTGGGCGAAGGCCGAACCCCGCGACGGCAACGAACTCGCGGTCCTGAGCCTGCTGGGGCCGGATGCCGGCAGCCCCGCCGTGCTCGCAGCGCTCGGGATCGACGCGCTGCCGGCCGAGCCCTATGCCGCCGTCGCTCTGCCCGCCGGTGGCTTCGTCCGCCGCATGCCGTGGCCCACCGAGCACTCCTTCGATGTCCTGGTGCCGCGCGAGTCGCTCACCGCGATCTTCACCGCCCTGCGGGACGCCGGCGCGCGTCCGGCCGGCAGCTGGGCGTTCGAGGCCCTGCGCGTCGAAGCGGTCCGTCCCCGCATCGGTGTCGACACCGACGAGCGCACCATCCCCCACGAGGCCCGCTGGATCGGCGGACCCGAACAGTACGGCGCCGTCCACCTCGACAAGGGCTGCTACCGCGGTCAGGAGACCGTCGCGCGGGTCCACAACCTCGGCAAGCCCCCGCGACATCTCGTCCTGCTCCATCTCGACGGCTCGGCCGACGGACGCCCCGAGACGGGCGACGACATCACCGCCGGAGGTCGCGCGGTCGGACGCATCGGCACGATCGTCGACCATCACGAGCTCGGGCCGATCGCGCTCGCGCTCGTCAAGCGCACCATCACGCCCGACACGGCTCTCGTCGCAGGACCGTGCGCGGCGTCCATCGACCCCGACTCCATCCCTCCCGACGACGGCATCCAGGCAGGAAGGGCGGCGGTCGACCGATTGCGCGGCCGGTGACCGCCGAGACGGCCGGCACGCAGCCGGCGACCTCGGGGACCGTCGCAGCGGTCTGCGTCGTGCACACGCTGCACGAGACCGGACTGCGGCGTAATCCCGTCACCGCGATCGACAAGCGTCCCGTCGACGGGCCGGTGCACGTCGGCGAGCTCGGACTGACCGGCGACCGCCAGTGCGACACCGCCAACCACGGCGGCGTCTTCAAGGCCGTCTACGCCTTCTCGCAGGACGAGTCGCGTCGCTGGGGTTCCGAACTCGCCCGGGAGCTGCCCGTCGGCTGGTTCGGCGAGAATCTGCACGTCGCCGGGTTCTCCCCCACCGACGCCGTCATCGGCGAGCGGTGGCGCGTCGGCGACGGTGGTCTGCTCCTCGAGGTGACCGGCCCTCGCACCCCCTGCCGCACCTTCGCGATCCGTTCGGAGGAGGACGACTGGGCCACCCGGTTCGTCGCCCGCGGCGACTGCGGCGCGTACCTGAAGGTGATCTCCGAGGGACCGGTGGCCGCCGGCGACCGCATCGTCGTCGAGCACGTCCCCTCCCACGGGGCCACGGTGCGCGATCTGTTCACCGGACAGGGCCACGAGCGGGTCGCCGCGATGCTCGAGCAGCAGGCCGACATCGCTCCCAGCGTCGCCGACAAGGCCCACCGTCTCGTAGGACGGGCACGGAAGGGAGAGAGCGGTTGAGCGTCGAACTGGTCGAGGTGGTGCGCTCGGGCTTCCGGGAGTGCGTCCACCGCGGGTCGCTGATCGTCCTCGATCCGGACGGCGAGGTCCTCGTCTCGCTCGGCGAGGTGCACACGCCGATCTACCCGCGGTCGTCGAACAAGCCGATGCAGGCGGTCGCGCTGCTGCGCGCCGGCTTCGTCCCACGCGACTCCGCCGAACTCGCGATCGCCACGGCCTCACACGAAGGTGAGGGCGACCATGTGGAGGCCGTCGAGCGCGTCCTGTCCGGTGCCGGTTTCACCGAGAAGGACCTGCGCTGCCCGACGGATCTGCCCGGCAACGAACTCGCGCGCGCCGAGGTGCTCGCCGCCGGACGCACACCGCGGTCGATCTACATGAACTGCTCGGGCAAGCACGCGGCGATGCTCGCGGCGTGCGCGGCGAACGGCTGGGACACCGACGGCTACACCGACGCGGGACACCCGCTGCAGCAGCTGGTGACCGAGACCATCCTCGAACTGACCGGCGACATCGAGGACACCGATCTCGGCATCGACGGCTGCGGTCTGCCGATCGTGCCCGTCCCCCTGTTCAACCTCGCCCGCGCCTACTCGCGGCTCGCGACGGCGGAGACCGGCACGCCCGAACGCGCCGTGGCCGACGCGGTGCGCGAACATCCGTTCCTGATCTCCGGTACCGGCAAGGACGACCTGAAGCTCATGCGTGCGGTGGGCGGGCTGCTGTGCAAGGCGGGCGCCGACGGGATCCACGCCGGTGCGCTGCCGGACGGCACGTCCTTCGCCTTCAAGATCGACGACGGGCACGAGCGGGCACGCCTCCCGCTCACCGCGGCCCTGCTCCATCGCCTCGGGGCGGGTGCCGCCGCGAACGCCGCGACCTTCGATTCCGAACGGCTGGCGGTGCTCTCGTCGGCGCCGGTGTTCGGTGGTGGCGTGCGAGTCGGCACCGTCCGGGCCGTCCCGGGGGTGTTCTGAAGGGCATCTTTATCACATTTCAACAGCATTCATGCAGGTCGGGTCGTTATGAGGCGTAACGGACACCGGCCCAGCCGGGTGTGTGGAGGCGCAACCGAAGTTTCCACGCTAAAGTGGGCGTCAGGAAAATACTCAACACACCGGGGCCGCCACTTTTCCCCAGGCCGCCCCGTCAAAGCGCGAGGGGGTTGGCCATGGGCCGCGGCCGGGCTAAGGCAAAGCAGACCAAGGTTGCACGGCAACTCAAGTACAGCTCGCCGTCCACCGACTTCGAGAGCCTCCAGCGAGAGCTGTCTGGCGGAGCAACCAACTCGCAGCGGGACGAAGTCTTCGCCGAGCAACGTTCCGGTTGGGACGACGACTACGACGACGACTGGCGTCGCTGACCTGATATCACTCTCCGACGGAGGGGGAGGCCGACTTTCGGCTCCCCCTCCGTCGGTGGTGTGGTCGGCGTTCGACGCGAGGCCGGACGGCGCTCGTCACCGTCCGTAGCCTTCGAGTCTGTGACTTCCGAGTTCACAACACGGCAGTGAGCCGAAAGGCCGGTCCCCCATTCATCCTGGGGGAACCGGCCTTTCGTCGTGTTCGCGTCGGGCGACGCACGCCCGTCAGAAGCGCGGGTGGTCTCCGAGGAGCACCGCACGCTCGTCGGCGCCGTCCTGCGCCTTGCGGACCGTGCCGAGCGTCCAGCAGTCGATGTGCCGGGCGGTGAGCACCGCCAGAGCACGATCGACGTCCTCGGGGGCCACGATGGCCACCATGCCGACGCCCATGTTGAAGGTCTTCTCCATCTCGACCCGCTCGACCCGTCCGCGCTGCGCGATGAGGCCGAAGACCGGAGCCGGACTCCAGGTGGTGCGGTCGAGCTCGGCGACGAGCCCCTTGGGCATCACGCGCGCGAGGTTCGCGGCGAGGCCGCCACCGGTGACGTGGCAGAAGGTACGCACCTCGGTCTCGGCGGCGAGCGCGAGGCAGTCCTTGGCGTAGATGCGGGTGGGCTCGAGCAGCTCCTCGCCGAGGGTGCGACCGAACTCGTCGACGTGCGCCGTCAGGCTCATCTTGCCGATGTCGAGCAGCACCTTGCGGGCGAGCGAGTAGCCGTTCGAGTGCAGACCGGAAGCGCCCATCGCGATGACGACGTCGCCGGGGCGCACGCGGTCGGGTCCGAGCAGCTTCTCGGCCTCGACGACACCCACGCCGGTCGCGGACAGGTCGTAGTCGTCGGCGGCCATGACGCCCGGGTGCTCGGCGGTCTCGCCACCGAGCAGCGCGCAACCGGCCTGGACGCAGCCCTCGGCGATGCCGGCGACGATCTCCGCGACCCGCTCGGGCACGACGCGACCGACGGCGATGTAATCCTGCAGGAACAGCGGCTCGGCGCCGCAGACCACGAGGTCGTCGACGACCATCGCGACGAGGTCGAGACCGACCGTGTCGTGCTTGTCGAGTGCCTGCGCCACCGCGAGCTTGGTGCCGACACCGTCGGTGGACGCCGCGAGCAGCGGCTCCTTGTATCCACCCTTGAGCGCGAACAGACCGGCGAACCCACCCAGGCCGCCCATGACCTCCGGGCGGGTGGCCCTCTTCGCGTGCGGGGCGAACAGTTCGACGGCTCGGTCACCGGCCTCGATGTCCACGCCCGCCGCGGCGTAGGAAGCTCCGGGGGTTGCGTCCTCGGTCATGAGTTGTCGGCTCCAGCCTCGAGTTGTGTCTTGTCGTGAAAATCTGGCTACATGCGGGCAGGCACACCTGCGTCCGGGCATGCGAAACGCACGCCGAACCGTGCCGACCGCGGCACTTACGGTACCCGACCAGCTTCTACGGCCGACTGAGAACGTCCGCGTTGTCGTTGTCCAACACGGTCGGGGTGGCCGAATCGGTGTCGACGACGCCGTTGAGGACGTCCTTGCCCGCCTGATGCTCGCTGGGGAGCGCGATCGGGTAGTGGCCGTCGAAACATGCAGCGCACAAACGGGATGCGGGCTGCTCGGTGGCGCCGATCATGCCGTCGATCGAGATGTAACCGAGCGAGTCTGCGCCGATCGACCGGCGCACCATCTCGACCATCTCGTCGTAGTCGTGCCCCTCCTCGACGGTGTCGCGGGTGCCCGCGCCGTTGGCGATCAGCTCGGCCGGCGACGCGAAGTCGATGCCGTAGAAGCAGGGCCACTTGACCGGCGGCGAGGCGATGCGCACGTGGATCTCGAGGGCGCCGGCCTCGCGCAGCATGCGGATCAGGGCGCGCTGGGTGTTGCCGCGCACGATCGAGTCGTCGACGACGACGAGGCGCTTGCCGCGGATCACCTCGCGCAGCGGGTTGAGCTTGAGCCGGATACCGAGCTGGCGGATGGTCTGGCTGGGCTGGATGAAGGTGCGGCCGACGTAGGCGTTCTTCATCAGTCCCTGGCCGTAGGGCAGGCCGGAGCCCTGTGCGTAACCGACGGCGGCCGGGGTTCCCGACTCGGGCACCGGGATGACCAGATCGGCGTCGATCGGGTGTTCCTTCGCGAGCCGGCGGCCGATCTCCACGCGGGTCGCGTGCACGGAGCGACCGGCGATGGTCGAGTCGGGACGCGCGAGGTAGACGTACTCGAACACGCAGCCCTTGGGCTCGGGGTTCGCGAAGCGCGACGAGCGCACACCGTCCGCGTCGATCGCGAGCAGCTCGCCGGGCTCGATGTCGCGGACGAAGGATGCACCGACGATGTCGAGGGCGGCGGTCTCGCTGGCGACGACCCAGCCGCGGTCGAGGCGTCCGAGGCACAGCGGGCGGATGCCCCACGGGTCGCGGGCCGCGTAGAGGGTGTGCTCGTCCATGAAGGTCAGGCAGAACGCGCCGCGCAGCTGCGGGAGCAGCTCCATCGCGGCCTCTTCGATCGTGCTGTTCTTCGCGCCGTGGGCGAGCAGCGCACCGACGGTGTCGGAGTCGGAGTTCGCCGCACCGGGCCGCGTGGGATCGAGCACACCGAGACGGCGTCCGCGTTCGGCGAGTTCGGCGGTGTTGACGAGGTTGCCGTTGTGGCCGAGCGCGACGCCCGAGCCGGCGGCGGTGGTGCGGAAGATCGGCTGCGCGTTCTCCCAGGTCGTGGACCCGGTGGTGGAGTAGCGGCAGTGGCCGATCGCGATGTGGCCGGTCATCGCGGCGAGCGTCTGCTCGTCGAAGACCTGGCTGACGAGACCGAGATCCTTGAAGACGAGCACCTGCGAACCGTCGGCCACGGCGATGCCCGCAGCTTCCTGTCCGCGGTGCTGCAGCGCATAGAGACCGTAATACGTGAGCTTCGACACGTCCTCACCGGGAGCCCACACTCCGAACACTCCGCACTCTTCGCGGGGTTCGTTCTCGGGTTCGGTGGAGGCGAGAAGATTACGTGTGTGGACCGACAGATCGGCACTGGTCACGGACGTGCTCCCTGAGGCTGGACAAGCGGGGCTCCCCCCATTCTACGGCCAGCGCCGGGTGCTCCCTCCCGGACGCCCGGTGTGGGCCCCGGTAAACGTCAGAGTCGGGCGATCGGGAGCAGCCGTCCGATCTCCGCTGCGCGCCCACCCGATGCCTCCACCGCACCCGAGTCCACGGCCCCGTCGAAATCGATGCTGCCGACCACCAGACGCAGCCACGTCCGCGGATCGGTCTCGACGACGTTGGGCGGTGTCCCTCGCGTGTGGCGAGGGCCCTCGATGCACTGGACGGCCACGAACGGCGGCACCCGCACCTCCACGCTCGATCCCGGCGCGATCTGTTCGAGGGTGCGGGCACTGAGCCGGACGGCGGCGGCGAGATCGGGGCGCGGCGGCTTCTCGTCGCTCTCCCCCGTCACCCATGGACCCACCCGTTCGAGGGCTGCGCGCAGTTCGGCGGGGTCGACGGGTTTCCGGGGTGCCATGGCAGCACAGCCTAACGAGGTGGGCGCGTCGCGATGCCGACCGCGACGGCACCGCCGGCGTTGATCGCCAGGTGCAGGAGCATCGGCGCGACGACACTGCCGGTCCGTCGTCGCAGTTCGTCGAACACCACCCCGCTCAGGGCGGTGAGCGCGACGGTTCCGGGCACCGAGTCCCCGGCGTGCCGGGCGGGAACGACGTGCCAGAGCCCGAAGGCGACCGAGGTCAGCACCCGGTGCCACCTCCGTGACGCGCGGCGGGTCAGGGCGTACAGAACCGATCGGAACAGCAGTTCCTCGGCCAGGACCGTCCCGAAGGGGATGTGTACGAAGACCCACTCGGTGTGGTCGGCGCGTCGCGCTCCGGCGGCCATCCGCCGTCGTACGGGTGGGACGGCGAGCATCACCGTGTAGGCCGCGACCGGCAGGACCGCCGACGCGGTCCCCCACCGCAGGCCCTTCCCTGCTCTGCGCCAGCCGAGCTCGGCTGCGGAGACACCGGCCGCGCGGGTGGCCGCGGCGAGCGCGACACCGAAGCCGGCGTTCGCGGCGGCCCTGCCGCGCGGACCGAGATCCATCGCCGGGAGGACGAGATTGTTCCACGCGACCAGCGCGGCGGCGCATCCCGCAGCGGCGCACCCCACGCCAGTGCATGCCGCAGCGGTGCCGCTCACAGCGGTGACTCGCGATGTCACTTCTCGGGTCCGTCGTCCTCTGCGAACGCCTCGAGGGCGATGCGCACCCGCTCGGTGTCGTTCTCGGTCCAGCCCTCGGGCTGGGTGATCTCGATCCATCCCTCGAGCACCGCCGACCCGTAGTTGTGGCCGTGTCCGTCGGGCACGCCGGCAGCGTTGGTGAGGTCGGCGGAGACCTGCCAGAAGGTGACGAAGGGGAACCACCGCATCTGCGGCAGCCGGTCGCGTCCGGGCGGCTCCGACAGCCAGTCGGGGCGGGAGAACAACAGGTCCGGCGACCACCAGACCACGGGATCCGAGGCGTGCTGGATGTAGAGCACGCGCGGCGACAGCCACGGTGTGTCGGGCTCGTGGATCGCCTCCCGGCTGTCGGCGAAGCGCACGACGAGACCGTCCGCGTACACCGGCTGCACCTCGGTCGTGCCGGGATCGCGGCGTTCGACGAGCTGCCGCCACAGACGGTTGGAGTTGGGCGGGCCCACCCACAGCACCCCGTCCATCTGGGCGCGGATCTCGGCGAGACTGTCGAAGGCACCCTCCCCCGACTGCGTGCCGAGGCTCTCGCCGTAGAGGAACAGGTCGGGGCGGTCGTCCTCGGGCAGCTGCGACCAGCGTTCGTGCACCCGCTCGACCAGCATCTTGCCTGCGGCAGCGGCCTTCTCGCGGTCGGCGAGGAAGGAGATCCAGCTCGGCAGGTAGGAGTACTGCCAGGCCACCATCGCCAGGTCGCCGTTGTGGACGAGTTCCATCGCGCGGGCCGCGGTGGGATTGACCCAGCCGGTGCCGGTGGTGGGGATCAGGACGAGAGTGGAACGGTCGAAGGCACCGGTCCGCTCGAGTTCCGCGAGAACGAGGTCGATGCGTTCTTCCGGGGTGGGTGCGGTGTCGAGCCCGACGTACACCCGGATCGGTTCCGGTGCGGGACTGCCATTGACGGCGGTCAGTTCCTCGGCGTCGAGTCCTCGCGAGACGAAGTTGCGGCCCTCGAATCCGAGCGTCTCCCACGCCGCGAGGGATTCGGGGCTGCCGGACTTCGCGGGATCGACCGGTTGGATCGCGCCGGGACGGGTGGTGTCGTCCTGCAGACCGAACGCCTGGTTGACGATGGCGTAGGTGCCGCGGATGAGCACGCCGTCGATGAGCATGAAGGTCGCGAGGACCACGACCAGAACACCCAGCGTGCGGGCGAGACCGAGCGGCATCCGGGTGCGGCGCATGAGCAGCATCGACACCCAGCGGACGATGTCGCGCAGCCCGCGCCACAGGGCGATGAGAGCGGCGGCGACCGCGACGCTCAGCACGATGGTGCGCAGATATCCCGAGGTCGTGGTGCCCTCGACACCCATGAGCGCGGCGAGCTGACGTTGCTCGCCGGCGGAGAGCACGAGTGCGACGAGCGACGCGAGAGCGGCCGCGACCGGAACCGCGACCTTGATGGCACGCAGCACCGGTAGCGGCGGCGGCCACCACCGTCGCCCGGGAAGCAGGAAGCGCGCCACGGCCCAGCCGACGACGCATCCGACGCCGTACCCGATCGCGGCGTTGATGCCGCCGATCAGGCCCTGGAAGAGCCAGTCGCGCGGGAGCAGCGACGGCGTCAGCGACCAGCAGAAGAACAGCGCCGCGAAGGCGACGCCCGTGAAGTCCAGGCTGAGCCACCCCCACACCCGTGCGGTGAGGGGGTGGCGCTCACCGAAGTCGGTGACCGCGGCGATGATCCGGCCCTGCCGGGCCTCGAACGCCGCCAGCCGATCGACCTGGGTGGCCGGCACGGTTACCCGAACAGGGCAGGCAGGGTCCCTTCCCACACCTCGCGCAGCTCGGTCATGGGGATCGAGAACAGGCCCTGGACCTCGACGGAGTCGGATCCCTCGTCGACGACACCGATGCGCACCCACGGCATGTTGCGTGCGGTGCACATACCGGTGAAGCGCGACTCCTCGGTGCGCGGCACGGCCACGAGCACGCGGCCGGCCGACTCGGAGAACAGCGTCACGAACGGATCGGCGTCCTCGGGGATCAGCACGCGGCAGCCGGTCTCGCCCGCGAGTGCGGCCTCGACGACGGCCTGCGCGAGACCACCCTCGGACAGGTCGTGCGCGGCGGAGATCAGGCCGTCGCGCGAACCCGCGGTGAGGATCTCCGACAGCAGTCGCTCACGGTCGAGATCGACCTTCGGCGGGACACCACCGAGGTGGTCGTGCTCGACCTGCGCCCAGATGGAGCCGTCGAACTCGTCGCGGGTCTCACCGAGCAGGATCAGCGTCTCGCCCGGCTCGAGGCCGATGCCGGTGGGGATGCGGCGGTGCACATCGTCGATCACACCGAGCACCGCGACGACCGGGGTCGGCAGGATCGCGGTGGCGCCGGTCTGGTTGTAGAAGCTGACGTTGCCGCCGGTGACGGGGATGCCGAGCTTCGCGCAGCCGTCCGCGAGGCCGCGCACGGCCTGCTGGAACTGCCACATCACGCCGGGATCCTCGGGCGAACCGAAGTTCAGGCAGTTCGAGACGGCCTTCGGCGTCGAGCCGGTGGCGGCGACGTTGCGGTAGGCCTCGGCGAGGGCGAGCTGGGCGCCCGCATACGGATCGAGCTGCGTGTAGCGGCCCGAGGCGTCGGTCGCGAGCGCGATGCCGCGGCCGGTCTCCTCGTCGATGCGGACCACACCGGCGTCGGCGTTCTCGGCGAGCACCGTGTTGCCGCGGACGTAGCGGTCGTACTGCTCGGTGATCCACTTGCGGCTGCACAGCGCCGGCGACGCGAGCATCTTCAGCAGCGTCGCGCGCAGCTCGTCGGCGGTCTCCGGACGCTTCAGGCCCGCGGTGGTGTTCGCGATCAGCGCGTCCTGCGAGGCCGGGCGCTCGACGGGGCGCTCGTAGACCGGGCCCTCGTGCGCGACCGTGCGCGGCGGCACGTCGACGACGGTCTCGCCGTGCCAGTCGATGACGAGGCGGTCGCCGTCGGTGACCTCACCGATGACGGTGGCCAGGACGTCCCACTTCTTGCAGACGTCCATGAAGGCGTCGACGTTGTCGGGCGTGACGACGGCGCACATGCGTTCCTGCGACTCCGAGGACAGCACCTCGGCCGGGGTCATGCCCTTCGCGCGCGTCGGGACACGCTCGAGGTCGATGTGCATGCCACCGTCGCCGGCGGCGGCGAGCTCGGAGGTCGCGCAGGACAGACCGGCACCGCCGAGGTCCTGGATGCCGACGACGAGCTTCTCGCGGTAGAGGTCGAGGCAGCACTCGATGAGCACCTTCTCGGTGAAGGGGTCGCCCACCTGCACGCTCGGGAGCTTCTTGGGGCGGCCACCGGCGCTGTCGTCGAAGGTCTCGGAGGCGAGGACGGACACGCCGCCGATGCCGTCGAGTCCGGTGCGCGCGCCGAACAGGATGACCTTGTTGCCCGTGCCGGAAGCGTGCGCGAGGTGCAGGTCCTCCACGCGCATCGCACCCGCGCACAGCGCGTTCACGAGCGGGTTGCCCTGGTAGGAGGCGTCGAAGACGGTCTCGCCGCCGACGTTGGGCAGGCCCAGGGAATTGCCGTAGCCGCCGACACCGCGCACGACACCGTCGACGACGCGACGGGTGTCGGGGTGATCGGCTGCGCCGAAGCGGAGCTGGTCCATCACGGCGATCGGGCGGGCGCCCATGGCCATGATGTCGCGGACGATGCCGCCCACGCCGGTCGCGGCGCCCTGGTACGGCTCGATGTAGGACGGGTGGTTGTGCGACTCGACCTTGAAGGTGACGGCCCAGCCGTCACCGATGTCGACGACGCCGGCGTTCTCACCGATGCCCGCGAGCATCGATTCGCGCATCTCGTCGGTGGTGGTCTCGCCGAAGTAGCGCAGGTGCACCTTCGACGACTTGTACGAGCAGTGCTCGGACCACATCACCGAGTACATGGCGAGTTCGGCATCGGTGGGGCGACGGCCCAGGATCTCCTTGATCCGGGTGTACTCGTCTTCCTTCAGACCCAGCTCCCGATAGGGCTGAGCGGCGTCGGGGGTTTCGGCGGCGTGGGAGACGGTATCCACGTGCGGTGACACTGGGCGTCGGGTCCCTTCACTCTGGGATCGAAAACGGCAGGCCGGGCGGGAACTGCCGCGGATCAGTCTATCGCTGCGCAGGCGCGACGGGGTTCACCGGTGCGGGCACGAGCTCCGACGGTGTGACGGCCACCTCGGTGCCCAGCGCATCGAGGGTGACGGTGCCCGAGTGCTCCCCGTCGAATCGGTACCACCCGTCGACGAGCGTGAAGGTGGCGATCACCGGCGGTCCGCCGAGATCGACGATCCAGTACTGCAGGACGCCGGCCTCCGCGTATTCGGAGAACTTCGTGACCCGGTCGGTGCGGGCCGTGCCGTCGACGGTGACCTCCACGACCAGCTTCACCTCGGAGATCGGTGCCCGATCCGGGTCGGCGTCGACGAGGGAGCGTCCCACGACGATCACGTCGGGGCACCGCACCGTCAGCGGCTTCTCCGCGACCAGCACCTCGACGCCGCCGAGCGCGCACCATTCGTCGGGCAGCTTCTCGTCGAGGAGCAACGCCAGGGTCACCGCGGCGTGATCGTGCGCCGCTCCCGGCGCCGGCGCGGCGACGAGGACGCCCTCGCACACCTCCACGTGGTGCCCGTCGGATTCGGGCAGGGCCGACCACTCGGCGAGGGACAGCAGATGATCGGGGTAGGACGGGACGTCCACTGCATTCCCCCGTTCTCTCCGACCGGACACGACCGTCTTCAGTGTGTCACCGGCGGGTGCTTCGGGGCGGGCGAACGCGGTCACGATGCCGGGGTCAGGAAAGCGGTCAGGGCCTGCGCATAGCTCGCCACGTCGTCCGCGCCCATGAACTCGCGCGCCGAGTGCATAGCGAGCTGCGGGGCTCCGACGTCGACGGTCGTGATGCCGGTCCTCGACGCGGTGATCGGACCGATCGTCGAGCCGCACGGCAGGTCGGCGCGGTGCACGTACCGTTGCAGCGGGACCCCCGCCTGCTCGCAGGCCAGCGCGAAGGCCCCGGCGCCGGTCGCGTCGCTCGCGTACCGCAGGTTCTGGTTCACCTTCAGGACCGGTCCGCCGTTCACCGCGATGCGGTGGGCGGGTTCGTGCCGCTCGGGGTAGTTGGGGTGCGTGGCGTGCGCCATGTCACCCGACGCGACGATCGAGCCGGCGCGGGCTCGGAGGAACTCCTCGCGCCCACCGCCCCGGAGCAGGACGATCCGTTCGATGACGGTGTTGAGCAGTTCCGAGAAGGCGCCGCGGTCGGACATGCTGCCGACCTCCTCGTGGTCGAACAGGGCGAGGAGCGGCATCGGGCCACCGTGCGCAGCGACGTGTTCCGCGGCGTCGAGCAGGGCGTGCAGCCCGGCGTAGCAGGTGCCCTGGTTGTCGAGACGCGGTGCGCTGACCAGGTCGCGGCCCGGCCCGACGACCGCGCTCGGCGCCAGGTCGTGGGTCATCAGCTCCCAGCCGAGCACCGCGCCCGGATCGATCCCGTGCTGCTCGGCGACCCACGCGATGAACGAGCGCGGTTCGGTGCCGACACCCCAGACAGCGTTGACGTGGCGCTGCGGGTCGAGCTGGACGCCCTTGCGGTCCTCGGACAGGTGGATGGCGAGCTGCGGGACCCGCAGGACCGGCGCGTCGACGCGGACGAGGACGTCCTCGGTCGTCTCCCCCGCGCGCACGGTGAAACGGCCGGAGATCCCGAGGTCGCGGTCGAGCCACGAGTTGAGCCACGCACCGCCGTACGGTTCGAGCCCCACCATCCGCCAGCCCGCCGACGTGAGATCGGGATGCTGCTTGACCCGCAGGTTGGGGCTGTCGGTGTGCCCGCCGACGATGCGGAAGGGCGCGGCCGGATCGTCGGCGACACCCTCGGTGCTCCACGCGATCAGCGACCCGCCGCGCACCAGGAAGAAGCGTCCCGGCTCGGAGGGCCAGGCCTGCTGCTCGTGCAGTTCGACGAAGCCCGCCTCGGTCAGCGCCGCGGCGACGGTGGCGCAGACGTGGAACGGCGACGGCGACAGGTCGACGAAATTACAGAGACCCCGAGCATCGGCACGCGTGGAAGACATGACTGCATCTTCGCATCACGGACAGTCTCGGTGCTGAACGAAAGAGCCGCGCCGCTCCCCTCGTACCGAGTGTCAGTGGCCCTCGGCGACGCAGAACAGGTTGCCCTCGGGGTCGGCGAGCGTCACCCAGCGGAAGTCGTCTCCCATGTTCTCGCGATGGACCTCCTTCGCACCGGCCTGCACGAAGCGCTCGACCTCGGCGTCGAGATCGGGGGCCGTGAGATCGAGGTGCACGCGGTTCTTCCCGGGCGTCGGATCGGACACCTTCTGGAAACCGAGCCTGATGCCCTGCGGCAGGGCGACGATGAAGAACCAGCCGTCGTTCTCCTGCTCGATGCGGCCGCCCGTACGCTCGGCCCACCACGTCGCGATCGGAGCCGGGTCGGTGGTGTCGAAGGTGATCATCGCGATGGTCGCTGTCATGGCGCGACGGTACCGCCGGGGACCGACACGCAACGCCCGTCGACGGACAGGCCCGATTTGGGTAGTCCTACTCAGGACAGGACGATTCGGCTCCGGCAGACTGATCCGCGATGTCGCGCATGGGGGATGACGACGACATCGCGCCCGGGACTTGATCGGGGGGTCGAGCTCCGGGTTGTAGGGACGAGGGATTCCGCAGCCGATCGGGACGGTGGCGGGGTCCCTCGTTCCGTCTCTCCTGTTCCGGGACTTCGAGTTCGGGATCCATCGAACCCGGAACGAGCGAAGCCCCACCGACACGGGAGAGTCGATGGGGCTTCGCCGGAAGTTCCGGTCAGACGGTCACGCGTTGACGACCGCGTCCAGCACGCTGTAGAACATGCCGAGTCCGTCGTCGCTGGGGCCGGTGAGCGCCTCGGTGGCGTGCTCGGGGTGCGGCATGAGACCGACGACCCGGCCGTTCGCCGACGAGATACCGGCGATGCCGCGCTGCGAACCGTTCGGGTTGTCGCCCGCGAAACGGAACACCACGCGACCTTCACCCTCGAGCTCGTCGAGCACCTCCTCCGATGCCTGGTAGCGGCCCTCACCCGACTTGAGCGGGATGAGGATCTCGGCGCCGGCCTCGTAGCGCGAGGTCCACGCGGTGGTGTTCGACTCGACCTTCAGCCACTCGTCGCGGCAGACGAAGTGCAGACCGGCGTTGCGGGTGAGCGCGCCGGGCAGCAGACCCGCCTCGCACAGCACCTGGAAGCCGTTGCAGATGCCGAGGACGGGCATGCCCTTCTGCGCGGCCTCGACGACCTTGCCCATCACCGGCGCGAACCGTGCGATGGCGCCGCAGCGCAGGTAGTCGCCGTAGGAGAAGCCGCCGGGCACGATCACCGCGTCGACTCCCTTGAGATCGGCGTCCCCGTGCCACAGGCTCACGGCCTCACCACCGGCGAGCTTCACCGCGCGGGAGGCGTCGACGTCGTCGAGCGTGCCCGGGAAGGTGATGACTCCGATGCGTGCGCTCATGCGTCACCGTCGATCCGCCGGATGGCCCAGTCCTCGATCACCGTGTTGGCGAGCAACGACTCGGCGATCTTCTCGAGCTCCTCGTCGCCGACGCTGCCGTCGACCTCGAGCTCGAAACGCTTGCCCTGACGGACGTCGGTCACGCCCGCGAAGCCCAGCCGCGACAGCGCCCCGGTGATGGCCTGACCCTGGGGGTCGAGAATCTCGGCTTTGGGCATGACTTCGACGACGACACGCGCCACGTGCTGCTCCTCGGTAGTAGTGCTGGCGCCCGGGGACGGACACCGGACATCCAGCAGTTTACCGGCCGTGGCCACCGGGACGGGCATCGGCCGAGGTCCCGCTCGTGCGAGACCCGTCACCCCCGTTCAACGCCGCTCGGCAGCAACGAGTTCGCGCACGCGGGGCGCGACCTCACCGGCGAAACGTTCGAGGTCGGATCGCTCGTCGCTGCCGAGGACGAAGGTGCTGGTCCCGTGCCGCAGGGTCAGCTCGGCGAGCTGCTCGGCCCACACCTCGGGCGGCCCGTGCAGGAACGACCCGTCGGCGGTCCCCGCGAAGGTGCCGGAGATGTTGTAGAGCCGGCGGATCGCGGCGGGATCACGCCCGGCACGGTGCGCGCCCTCGTCGACGCGGGCGCTCATCTCCCCCAGTTTCTCGGGCCCGGCGGCGAACGAACTCGGCAGCCATCCGTCGGCGAAGCGCCCGGTGACGTCGAGCATCCGCTTGCCGTAGGCCCCGAGCCAGATGCCGAGATCGTGCGCGGGGAACGGTCCCCGCTTCGTGCCGGTCAGCCGGTAGTACGTGCCGTCGACCCGGGCCGCGCCCTTCTCGTCCGACCACAGGGCGCGGATCACCTCGATCGCCTCGATCAGCGCATCGACCGCTTCGCCGGGGCTGCGGTGCGGTCCGCCGTTCGCGGCGACGGCGTCCCAGAAGGCACCCGACCCGAGACCCAGTTCGACGCGACCCCCACTGAGCCGGTCCAGCGAGGCCGCGCTCCGTGCGAGGATCACCGGCCCGCGCAGGGGCAGGTTCGCCACATCGGGCGCGACCGTCACGGTCGTGGTGCGCGCGGCGATCCACCCGAGCAGCGTCCAGGTGTCGAGGAATCGCGGCTGGTAGGGATGGTCCTGGATCGTCACCAGGTCGAGTCCGGCACGCTCCGACACCACGGCGAGGTCGACGACGCCCGCCGGATCGGCAGCGGAGGGCGTGAGGAAGCTGCCGAAGCGGAGTTCCTGTCCGTAGTCGGTCATCGGGCTCCTTCCGACGGCATACTCGACGGCATGCAACTGACCCATTTCGGCCATTCCTGCATCCTCGTCGAACACCTCGGCGCGAAGCTCCTTTTCGACCCCGGAAATTTCTCCCACGGGTTCGAGGGCATCACCGGACTCGACGCGATCCTCGTGACCCACCAGCATCCCGACCACGCCGACACCACCCGGCTGCCCGCGCTCCTCGAGGCCAATCCCGGAGCGCAACTGTTCTCCGACCCGCAGTCGGCGAACCTGCTCGACGGCGACTGGACCGCGGTGCGTCCCGGCGACTCCTTCTCGGTGGGTTCGCTGACCGTGCGCGGCACCGGCGGACGGCACGCGGTGATCCACCCCGACATGCCCGTCATCGACAACACGGCCTTCCTCGTGGGCGACGACGAGAATCCGTCGCGGCTGCTGCACCCCGGCGACTCGCTGTACATCCCGCACGAGCGCGTCGACGTGCTGGCCCTGCCGTCGACCGCGCCGTGGCTCAAGATCTGGGAGGCGATCGACTACCTGCGCGCGGTGAATCCGCGGGTCGCCGTGCCGATCCACCAGGGCATCGTCAACGACAACGGTCGCGGCATCTTCTACGGCCGGTACAGCGAGATGGCGCCCGAGGGCACCGAATTCCGCGTGCTGCCGCACGAGGACGGAGTCGAGGTCTGACGCTGCGGAGCGCGAAACGGTCGTCGGCGCGGGATGTTTCGCGCTCCTATGACCGTTTCGCGCTCTGCTGTCCCGGTCGACGCCGACGGGAGGTTCAACGGGCGGCGGCGCGACCTGCCGCCCGTCCCGAGAAGATGCATCCGCCGAGGAAGGTGCCCTCGAGCGACCGGTAGCCGTGGACGCCGCCACCACCGAAGCCGGCGACCTCACCGGCGGCGAAGAGACCGTCGAAGACCGACCCGTCCGACCGCAGGACGCGCGACGACAGGTCGGTCTCGAGGCCGCCGAGCGTCTTACGGGTGAGCAGATGCAGCTTCACGGCGATGAGCGGGCCGGCCTTGGGGTCGAGGATCCGGTGCGGCGCCGCGATGCGGACGACGCGATCGGGTGCGTAGGCGCGCGCCGAGCGCACCGCCGCGACCTGCAGGTCCTTGGTGTACTTGTTGTCCATCTCGCGGTCGCGGGCCTCGACCACCGAACGCACCTGCTCGTAGTCGAGCGGCGCCTCGGGGGTGAGTTCGTTCATGCCCGCGACGAGATCGGCGAGCGTGTCGCGGACGACGAAGTCGACACCGCGCTCCTTGAAGGCCTCGACCGGTCCGGGTGCACCCGACCTGACCCGCTGCAGCAGCAGGCGGAGGCTGCGCCCGGTGAGGTCGGGATTCTGCTCGGAGCCGGAGAGCCCGAATTCCTTCTCGATGATCTTCTGGTCGAGCACGAACCAGGTGTGGTCGTAACCCGTGCTCACGATGTACTCGAGGGTGCCGAGCGTGTCGAAGCCGGGGAACAACGGCACCGGCAACCGCTTGCCGGTGGCGTCGAGCCACAGCGAGGACGGGCCGGGCAGGATGCGGATGCCGTGATCGGGCCACACCGGGTCGTAGTTGGTGATGCCCTCGGTGTAGTGCCACATGCGGTCGCGGTTGACGATGTTCCCGCCGGCCTTCTCGGTGATCTCGAGCATCCGGCCGTCGACGTGGGCGGGCACACCGCTGAGCATGTGCTTCGGCGGCTCCCCCATCCGCTTCGGCCAGTTCTTCTTCACGAGGTCGTAGTTGCCGCCGATACCGCCGGAGGTGACGATGACGGCTCCGGCGGAGAACTCGAAGTCCCCGACGACGGTGCGGGAGGACGCCACGCCGCGCGCCGCGTCGGTGGGTTCGAGAATCGCCCCGCGCACACCGGTGGCGGCGCCGTCGGTGACGACGAGTTCGTCGACCCGGTGGCGGTGCTTCAGCGTGACGAGTCCGCGTTCGACGCCTTCGCGGAGCTTGCGCTCGAAGATCTCGACGAGGCCCGGACCGGTGCCCCAGGTGATGTGGAATCGCGGGACCGAGTTGCCGTGCCCTGCAGCGTCGTATCCGCCGCGTTCGGCCCAGTTGACCATCGGGAAGATCTTCAGCCCGCGCTGCTTGAGCCAGGCGTGCTTCTCCCCCGCGGCGAACTCGACGTAGGCCTGGGCCCAGCGCCGCGGCCAGCGGTCCTCGATCTCGCGGTCGAAGCCGGCGGTGCCCATCCAGTCCTGCAGGGCGAGTTCGTAGGAATCCTTGATCCCGAGTCGTCGCTGTTCGGGACTGTCGACGAAGAACAACCCACCGAACGACCAGAAGGCCTGCCCACCAATGTTGTTCGAGTTCTCCTGATCGACTAGCAGAACCTTGCGACCGGCGTCGATCAGTTCACCGACCGCCACGAGCCCCGCGAGTCCCGCCCCCACCACGATCACGTCAGCGTCCATGGCCGCCAACATTACCGAGCGGATGCGACGACCGGGAGCACCGGCGGGCCCGGCGGGATCACGCCACGCGGCTGTTCGACGGGCGCGGCCGCCAGGCGTGGACGGTCGGCTCGGCACCGTGGTGCAGCGCGAGGTCGACAGCGTCGAGGACCGCCTGGCGGGGTCCGGACTCGGCGAGCCGGAGCGCGGCGATCGCCAGGCGCAGCAGCTCCCCGCGCCGCGCCGTCCGCGACGCCCCCATCACCATCGCGCGGCATCGCCACACGTCCGACCCCGCACCGTCGCCGAGGCCGTACACCCGCGCCTTCGTCACGGTGCCCGTTACCAGGTCGTGGATGCCGGCGTTGTCCGCCATCATCCGGAAACCGACCTGCGGAAGTGCTGCCACTGCGCCCGGCGACGCGCGCCATCGCGGTGGTGCGAACAGCCGGGTGCGGAGTCCGGTCTCCTCGAGCACGCGGTCGGCGGCGAGCAGGCGCAACCGTGCTTCGTGCTCGGGCAGCGTCGCGAACTCGGCGCGACGTCGCTTCGTCGCCGCCTGGTCGTAACCGTGTAGCACGATCGCGTCGCCGCCCTCGCGTCGCTCGAGCAGCCATTCCTGCGTCGCCGGATCCCGCGCGAGGCGGTAGTGGTCCTCGAGGCGGGGTGCGACGAACAATGACAACGGCACTCCGCGCGCATCCGTCTCACGGGCAAAGGCGTCCACGAGGTCGCGCGTGACGTCCCGGATCCCCGACACCGACACGATCATCCGTCCGCTCATGACCCCGAGCCTGCTGCACCCGGGTGAACGGCGTCCTGCCCTGCCGGGAAGTCCGGATGAAGACTCGGGCCGGCAATCCGCATCCCGTTCATCGGGACAGTGTCGACGGCCACATCGAGCCGGGCATACCGTCCGGGCGTGGCAGTCCCGAACCAGACCTATACGCGCCTTCTCTCCCCCGGCACCATCGGGCCGATCACCCTGGACAACCGAGTGGTGATGCCCGCCATGGACATGAACCTCTGCGAGGACGGTGAGATCGAGCAGGGTGACATCGATCATTTCGTCGCCCGCGCGGCCGGGGGTACCGGCCTGATCGTCACCGGCTGCTGCGCGGTCGCCTATCCGGCGGGATGCGCCAGCACTAAGGAACCCGGCCTGTCCGAGGACCGTTTCATCCCCGGTCTCCGCGCTCTGGCCGATGCGGTTCACGAGGCCGGCAGCAAACTGTGCGTGCAGATGGTGCACCACGGCAAGGTCGCGCGCATCGACACCCTGCAGGACCGGCCGCAGCTCGTGCCGAGCATCCCGAAGCCACCGAGCGACATGAGCGCCATGGCCGATTGCACTCCTGAGGAGCTGCAGCGCATGGCCACCATCCAGGGCGGCAAGCAGGCCCGCTACAACGAGGCCACGGAGAGCGACATCGAGTGGCTCGTCCGGATGTTCGCCGAGGCCGCCGGCCGGGTCGCGGCCGCCGGAGCGGACGCCGTGGAGATCCACGCCGCGCACAACTACGTCCTCGGTGCCTTCCTCAGCCGCTACACGAACCAGCGCACCGACGAGTACGGCGGGTCGCTGGAGAACCGGGCCCGGCTGACCTGCGAGGTGATCCGCGCGGTCAAGGCAGCGGTCGGCGATCGTCTCGCCGTCATCGTGCGCCTCGCAGGGCAGGAATACGGGGAGACGGACGGTCTCACCGTCGAGGAATCCGCCGCTGCCGCCGCATTGTTCGAACAGGCCGGGGCCGACGCCATCCACATCACGGGCACCGCACTGAACGCGTTCGCGAACTTCACCGATGGTCCGCTGCCGGACAAGGTCGGCTACTACACCCACAACGCGGCGGTCGTCAAACGTGCGGTGTCCGTTCCGGTCATCACCGTCGGCCGCATGCTGCCGGAGGTCGGCGAGCAGATGATCGCCGAGGGCGTCACCGATTTCGTCGCGATGGGCCGTCAGCTGCTGGCCGATCCCGCTGTCGTCGCCAAGCTGAAGCAGGGACGCAGCGAGCAGATCCGCCCGTGCATCAACTGCTATGTGTGCGTGCAGGAGAACTTCTGGGACGCCACGCCGATCTGCGCGGTCAATCCGGCGCTCGGCAACGAGACGCTCGTGCCGTTCGTCCGCAGCGCGACGCCGAAGCACGTCGTCGTGGTGGGTGCCGGGCCCGGTGGCCTCGAGACGGCGCGCGTCGCCACCGAGCGAGGACACCGCGTCACCGTCCTCGACAAGACCGACCGGCTCGGCGGGACCCTGTGGTTCTCGACCCTCACCACCCCCGACAACGAACGGCTGCTGAAATGGCTGACGGCCGAGGTCGCCCGCCTCGGCATCGACGTGCGGCTCGGCACCGAGGCCTCCGCCTCATCGATCCGTGCCCTGAATCCGGACGTGGTGGTCGTCGCGACGGGCGCCGTGCGGGAGCGTCCCACCGTGCCGGGCGGGGACCTGCCGCACGTGCACACAGGCGACAGCATGCGTGCGCTCATGACGGGCGCGGGCGGCGTCTCCGGCCAGTCGCCCCTGCTGCGGATGATGGGCCGATTGGGCAAGCTCGCGGGTATCACCACGAGCCCCCGGAGGATCCGTGATCTGAGCCGGCGGTTCCTGCGTTTCCTGCCGATGGCGAAGGACGTCGTCGTGATCGGCGGGTCGCTCGTCGGTCTGGAGCTGGCCGAGTTCATGGCCGATCGCGGCAGCCGGGTGACGCTGCTCGCCGAAGGTCAGCAGCTCGGGGTGCCGATGGCAATGCCGCGCCGGTGGACCGCCGTCAAACACGCGCGCGAGGTGGGCGTCGAGGTGCACCGCAATGCGACCGTTCAGCGCATCACGCGGAAGACGGTGGAGTTCACGGTCGGTGGGGAGACGAAATCGGTGCGCGCCCGGATGGTCGTCGTCGCGTCCGGGGTGTCGGCAGCGGCACCGCTCGCCGACGAGCTGGCCGGCTCGGGCATCGACGTCCGCGTCGTCGGGGACGCGGGTCGGGTCGACTACATCGAGGGCGCCGTCCACAGTGCCTGGAAGGTGGCAACCGACCTGTGAGAACAGCAGGTGGCAACCGGCCTGTGAAGCGGCAGGTGGCGACCGACCTGTGAGAACAGTAGGTGGCGGCCGGTTCGTGAGTGCACGAACCGGCCGCCACCCGTCGGATCAGGCCTCCCGGTCGCCCGGCGCCGCGAACCTGTCGCGGTGCACGGCCTCCTCGAGCGGGCGACCCTTGCGCCAGCCGAACCGTTCGAGGTCGGGTATTTCCTGCAGCCGCGTGACCGGGCCGACGCACAGCCACGCGATGGGACGCACGGGTGCGCTCACTCCGACGAAGTCGGCGAGGAAGTCCTCCTCGTAGAACGACACCCATCCCACGCCGAGTCCCTCGGCGGTCGCGGCGAGCCACAGGTTCTGGATCGCCAGCACGGCCGAGAACAGGCCGGATTCGTCGATGGTGTGGCGGCCGAGGATGTGCTTGCCGCCGCGTTCGGGGTCGTAGGTGACGACGACGCCGGTCCCCGATTCGACGATGCCTTCGATCTTGATGGGGTCGAAGGTGCTCTTCCGGTCCTCGGGGAGCGAGTCGGCGAACGCCTGTCGGCAACCGGCGACGTGCTCGGCGAACTCCTTCAGTCGCTGTTCGTCCTGCACGACGACGAAGTCCCAGGGCTGGGTGTTGCCGACACTGGGTGCGTGGTGGGCGGCCCGCAGGATGCGCATCAGCGTGTCCTCGTCGAGCCGTTCCCCGTTGAATTCTGCACGGACGTCGCGACGCATGCGGATGATGTCGTACAGCGCGTCCCGCGCTTCTGTGCCGAACATGTCAGGCCGGCAGGATCTCTTCGAGGGCGTCGAGGATCTCGGGCGCATCCGGTTCCGTGCGGGGACGGAAGCGCGCGGCGACCGTGCCGTCGGGGGCGATGAGGAACTTCTCGAAGTTCCACTGGATGTCGCCGGCCTCGCCGGAGGCGTCCGGGTGCTTGGTGAGCTCGGCGTAGAGCGGATGCCGGTTCTCGCCGTTGACCTCGATCTTCTCGAGCAACGGGAAGGTCACGCCGTAGGTGGCGGAGCAGAACTCCTGGATCTCCTCCGGTGTGCCGGGCTCCTGACCCATGAACTGGTTGCACGGCACGCCCACGACGAACAGTCCGCGGTCGCGGTATTCCTGCGCGAGCTTCTCGAGCGCCGCGTACTGCGGGGTCAGGCCGCACTTGGACGCGACGTTCACGACGAGAACCGCGTGGCCCTCGTACGCGCCGAGATTCGTGGGTTCACCCGTGAGGGTGTTGATCGGGATGTCCTGGAGAGGCGTGGTCATGCTTCCAAACTATCGTGTGCCCGATCACTCCCCCGAACATCGGCGTGCTACATCTTCTCCCCCGGGAGCGCGGCGGCCTGCCGAACCCACTTCCGGACCTTCTCCTCGTCGAGGTCCTCGAGCCGGCGGATGTCGTGATAGCGCATCTCGGGATGCTTGGACCCCTTCTCCGGCAGCGGGTCGAGCGAACTCCCCCTGAAGAAACTCAGCTGCACGTAGTTCGTGAAGCAGCGGAACGTGAGGAACCAGCTGTCGTCGGCGGTGCCGTAGAGCGGCTGGTTCCACTTCACGGCGTTGTGGACGTCGGGAACGTCCTCGAGGATCAGCTCGTCGAGGCGTCGGCCGATGTCGTGCTTCCACTCGGGCATCGCCGCGATGTAGGCCTCGACCGGTTCCCTGCCCATCCCCTTCGGGATCTGGGGGTTGCCACCCGACAACAGCTTGGGTCCGGTGCCCTTCTCGGACTCGCTCATGAGGTTTCCCCTCCTTGTCCCGGCACGGGAGCACCCGCCGGGAACCCTTCTGCGATGTAGGACTCGTAGACCGGCCGCCAGGCCTCCGAGTCGGTCTCCTGCGACGGCGGTTCGCCTGCCAGCAGGGCGTCGAACTCGTCGAGGCAGACCGTCCAGCCTGCGGCGACCATCGCGGCGGTCTCCCGGTCGCCGAGGACGTTGACGAAGACGAACAGGCAGCCCTGCGGCGTCGGGTTCAGTGTGAACCCCAGTTCGTCGCCCTCCCACGTGTAGGACAGGCTGCCGCGTGGCTCGCACGCCAGGATCGTGCCCTTCGTGGGCTCGGCGCCGGGCTCGTCGGTGAAGGTGATCGTGCCGCCTTCACGGAGTTCGATGTCGACGGCGGCGGGGAACCATCGGGAGAGTTCGGCCGGGTCGGTCACCGCGCTCCACAGGCGTTCCTGCGGATACGGGTACTCCCGCTCGAAGCGGATCGCGGGGCGGCCTTCGACATCGACGAATCGAGCTCGGTTCTTCACAGCGACTCCCGAAGTTGTGCGGTTGAAGAGCGTTGCGTGGCTTCTTCCCCGAACTATGCCGCATCCCTCCGACAGGAGGGTGCGATCAGGAGACCCGGTCGAACTCGTCCTCGATGTCCCCGCTACGGCTCGAGCACCACCTCTGTCGGAGGCCGCGGTGACATAGCAGGATCGAACCGACCACCGCAGCCATCAGGAGAACGTCCATGCGCATCGCCAACCTCGACAACCGAGCCGTCCTCGTCGTCGGTGACCCCGGCAACGAGCGGGGCATCGACATCGCCACCGCGTCCGACGGCCGGTTCGGACCCGACCTCGCCTCGATCTACGAGTCGTGGGACGAGGTGCGGGCGTGGGCGGCGGACGCGGACGTCACCGACCACGCTGCGATCGACCGTGCCCGGCTCGGCGCCCCTTCCCCCGCACCCCGTCAGGTCTTCGCGGTCGGGTTGAACTACGACGACCACGCCGCCGAATCGGGCTTCGAGGCGCCCACACATCTGCCCCCGGTGTTCACCAAGTACGTCTCGGCGTTCACCGGCCCCGACTCCGAGGTCACGATTCCGGACGGCGGCAACGTCGACTGGGAGATCGAACTCGTCGCCGTCATCGGTCGGGAGGCACGCGACGTCGACGCAGCAGACGCCTGGTCGTACGTCGCGGGCCTGACGGCGGGGCAGGACATCTCCGAACGCGTCGCCCAGATGCGCGGACCGGCGCCCCAGTTCGGTCTCGCCAAGTCCTATCCGGGCTTCGCTCCGCAGGGTCCGTGGCTCGTCACCCCCGACGAGTTCGCCGACCCGGACGATCTGGAACTGGGATGCGCAATCGACGGCGAGGAGGTCCAGAAAGGCCGTACGCGGGAGATGATCTTCTCCGTGCCCGCGCTGGTCGCCGAGCTGTCGCGCAACGTCACCCTGTATCCGGGCGACGTGATCTTCACCGGCACACCCGCGGGTGTGGGCATGGGCCGCGACCCGCAGCGCTACCTGCGCGCCGGTGAGCGGCTCGACAGCTGGATCGACGGCATCGGCGAACTGCACCAGCGTTTCATCGCCGCCGGCTCGTAGTCGCTACAGAAATGGCTGTCCGCTACGGAAATTTCCGTAGCGGACAGCCATTGTCGTAGCGGATGCCGGATCAGACGGAGACCTTCTCCAGCGTCACCGGTTCGCGCTCGGGAGCGGGCTCGTGATCGTCGACCATCATGCTCTCGTCGAACGGCAGCCGTCCGCTGAGCACCTCGTCGACGCGTTCGCGATCCACCGACTTGGTCCACGTACCGATGAGCAGGGTCGCGATGGCGTTGCCGGAGAAGTTGGTGACCGCTCGCGCCTCGGACATGAACCGGTCGACACCGACGATCAGGCCGACACCGTCGAGCAGGTCGGGACGGTGGCTCTGCAGACCGCCGGCAAGCGTCGCCAGGCCGGCGCCGGTGACCCCCGCCGCGCCCTTCGAGGCGACGATCATGAACAGCAGGAGCGAGACCTGCTCGCCGATGTTCAACGGGCTGCCCATCGCGTCGGAGACGAACAGGGCGGCCATCGTCAGGTAGATCGCGGTGCCGTCCAGGTTGAACGAGTAGCCGGTCGGCACGACCACGCCGACGGTGGTGCGCTGGACACCGAGGTGTTCCATCTTGGCGATCAGACGCGGCAGCGCGGACTCCGACGACGACGTCGCAAAGATGAGCAGGTACTCGCGGGCGAGGTACTTCACGAGCTTGAACACCGAGACACCGGCGACCGCGCGCAGCAGCGATCCGAGGATGCCGAAGACGAACACGACGCACGTGAGGTAGAAGGCGATCATCAGCACACCGAGTTGCAGCACGGCGCTCAGGCCGGTCTGGCCGACGACGTTGGCCATGGCACCGAACGCACCGATCGGGGCGAGCCACAGGATCATCGTCAGGATGCGGAAGACGAGCTTCTGCAGGTGGCCGATGCCGCGGAGGATCGGTTCACCCGACTTGCCGATGCCCTGGATCGCGAAGCCGACGAGCAGCGCCACGAACAGGGTCTGCAGGACACTGCCCTCGGTCAGTGCGGAGAGCAGGGAGGTCGGGATGATCGACGCAATGAAGTCGACGGTGCCACCGGCTGCGTGCGCCTTCTCGGCGAGTTCGGCACCCGAACCGGCGTTGGCCGGATCGAGGGTGAGGCCCGAGCCCGGGTCGAGCAGGTTGCCCACACCGAGACCGATCGCGAGTGCCACGGTCGACATGCCCACGAAGTAGATCAGCGCGAGTCCGCCGATCCGGCCGACACTCGCCGCCGCCCGCACCGACCCGATGCCGAGCACGATGGTGCAGAAGATCACCGGGCTGATCATCATCTTGATCAGGTCGACGAACATGGTGCCGAGGACACCGAGCGACTTGCCCGTCTCCGGCGCCAGCCATCCGACGGCGATACCGGCGACGACAGCGATGATGACGCCGATGTACAGCCAGTGGGTACGGTCGCGGCGTTTCCCGTCGCGTTCGGTGCTGGTGCTCATGGGGTGCCCTTCGATCCCGGATGTCGTGTGCGGTGGTGACCGGAGTCACTTCCACCTACCCGAAATGGTTGTCGGGAAACGCCCCGCCGAGGAAGTTTGTGTACATAGTGTTCACGGGGAGGTGACCGGTGAGACGTCGCGAGATGCGGCAGCCCATGAGCGTGGCGAGCCGGTTGCTGATCCTCCAATTGGTGGTGTTCACCGTGGTCGCGGTCGTGGCGGGCATCCTGTTCGCCGTCGACGAGCGCCGCGACGCCGACGACGCGACGCGCCGGTCCGTGACCGATATCGCAGTGACCATGGCACAGTTCCCGGAGGTCGCCGAGGGGTTGGAATCGGCCGATCCCACCGCGGCGCTGCAACCGCGTGCCGAGCAGGTCCGCGAGGCGACCGGCACCGACTTCGTGGTGGTCGTCGATCCGGACGGGATTCGCGTGACGCACCCCGTCGTCGACGAGATCGGACGCCCGTACACCGGTCATATCGACGAGGCCCGGTCGGGCACGCCGTTCACCGAGACGTACACGGGCAGTCTCGGCCCGTCGATCCGCACCGTCGCGCCGGTCCACGCCGACGACGGTGACCTGGTGGGCTTCGTGTCGGTCGGGGTGACCCGGCAACGCATCGCCGAGAACTTCCTGCGGGGGCTTCCGGGCATCGTGGGGGTCGTGGCCGCAGGACTGGCGGTGTCGGCGGTCGGCGCCTATCTCATCTCCCGGCGGCTCCGCCGGCAGACCCTCGGCCTGAATCCCGACCAGCTGCGGCGCATGTACGAACACCACGACGCCGTCCTGCACTCGATCGGAGAGGGACTGCTGGTGTTCGGCACGGCCGAGGACTCCCCGCGGGTCGACGTTGTCAACGACGAGGCCCGCCGCCTGCTCGGGCTTCCCCCGACCGGACCGGTCCCCTTCGACACGCTCCCCGAGACACTGCGCGAACTCGCACTCACCGGTGAGGCACGCGACGAGGTGCACCTGACGCGCGACCGCACCCTCGTCGTCAACAGCGACGCGGTGAACTGGAACGAGCGCCGCATCGGCACGGTCGTCACTCTCCGCGACCACACCGAACTACGCGGCGTCCTGGGCGAACTCGACTCGGTCCGCGGGTTCGCCGAGTCGCTGCGGGCGCAGGCACACGAGTCGGCGAACCGCCTGCACACCATCATCACGATGGTCGAACTCGGCCGGCCGGAGGAGGCGGTCGCCTTCGCGACGCAAGAACTGGCGGTCTCTCAACATCTGATCGACAGGTTGACGAGCGCCGTCCACGAACCGGCGCTGTCGGCACTGCTGCTCGGCAAGATCGACGAGGCCGCCGAACGAGGGGTGGAACTGACCGTCACCGACGACACGGAACTCGGTCCGGTTCCGATCCCGGCGCGCGATATCGTCACTCTCGTCGGGAATCTCATCGACAACGCCATCGACGCCTCCCATGCGTCGGACGATCCGTGGGTGGAGGTGACTGTGCGCCAGGAGGATTCGTCGATGGTCGTCGAGGTCGCCGACAGCGGGCCGGGAATGTCGTCGGACGTGCTGGCCCGGGCCATGCAGCGCGGCTATTCCACCAAGTCCGAGCAGCGCGGCCTCGGACTCGCGCTCGTCGCCCAGGTCGTCGCGCGTCACGGCGGCACCCTGCGCACCGAACCGTCGCTGGGTTCGATGATCGTCGCCGAGATCCCCCTCGGAGGCACGTCGTGATCCGCGTGCTCATCGTCGAGGACGAGCCGCTCATCGCCGAGGCCCACCGCGAATACGTCGGCAGGGTGGACGGATTCGAGGTGGTAGGTGTCGTGCACACGGGCAGCGACGCCGTGCGGGCGGTCGCGTCGGCGGCGCGGGCGAAAACACCGGTGGATCTGGTGCTGCTCGACATCGGGCTCCCCGACACGAACGGCCTCGAGGTCGCCGCGCGCCTGAGCGCCGGTCGCCCGAGCCCCGACATCATCGCTGTGACGTCAAATCGCGATCTGGAGGTCGTGCGGACGGCGGTCGCTCGGGGCGTGGTGTTGTATCTGCTCAAGCCGTTCACCTTCGCGGCGCTGCAGGACAAGCTCGAACAGTACGTGGCCTATCGTTCGGCGCTGCGCGACGCGGAGACGGCGGCGGGTCAGCACGACATCGACCGCGCCATGGCGGCCCTGCGCACGAGCAGTTCCCGTCCGTCGACCCCCAAGGGCATCTCCCCCGACACGCTGTCGAAGATCACCGATTTCCTCCACGACGCCGACGGCCCGCGCACCGCCGCGGAAGTCGGATCGGCCGTGGGGGTCTCACGCGTCACGGCATGGCGTTATCTCGAACGACTCGCCGACGACGGAGCCGCGACCCGTCTCACCGAGTACGGCCGCGCCGGCCGACCCCAGGTCCGGTACGAACTGCGCAGGTGAGCGGTCGTGTATCCGATGACGAGGCGACAACGATGCGATAACTCCGTTAACGGGGGCGTCGGCGGGTCGCGACGTACCGGGTGATCACCTGCCCGACTCCACCGAGGAGGCACACACGTGAGATTCCATCCGACCGCGCTCCTGATCCCCGTCGTCGCAACGACGTTGCTCGCGGGATGCGGGAACGACGACACGACGGCCGTCCCCACGACGACCTCCACAAGCGAGACTGCGCCGGCCACGGGCGCGAACACGGCACGACCTGCACCGGTGCCCGCCGAGTCGACAGAGATTCCCGCGCCGGTCGAGCCCACGCTGGAGGCGTCGGCGCTCGAAGGCAACGGGCTGTGTCTCGACCCGGCGTCGGCTCCCGTCGCGGACGCGCTCGCGGGTCTGAGCGACGACGGGTTCGCGTGGCAGATCGAGGACTCCACCGACGCCGTCGTCGGCGACTGCCCGTCGCTGATGTGGCTGGTCGCGGTGGGTGGGAACAGTGCGTCCTCCCCCGAGCACGTGCTGTTCTTCGCCGACGGCAGCTATCTGGGCACTGCGACGTCGGAGCCGTACGCGTACACCTCGGTGGTCGACGCCTCCGACGGCACCGTCACGGCGGAGTACCGCTGGATCGCCGGTGACGAGCCGTTCTGCTGCCCCGAGGGCGGCCCCGCGACCGTGCGGTACACCTGGGACGGCTCGCAGATCGTCATGCTCGACCCGCTGCCGCAGGAGATGCTCGACTCCTACAACTGATCCTGTTTCCATCCGCTACGAGTTCGACTATCCGCCACGGCAATTGCTGCGGCGGACGACGAAAAGGCGAGCTGATACGAACCGCTCACGGCAGGTAGTGCTTGCGGACGAGCCGATGCCGGCGCCGCTGCCGACAACGGAACGTGCAGGCTACTGCGCGGAAGCCTCCGCGCGGTAGGCACCGGACGTCTCGAGCACCCACGCGAATTCGAACGCGACCTCGCGCCACTTCTCGTAGCGCCCCGACACACCGCCGTGCCCCGCGCTCATCTCCGTCTTGAGCAGCAAGGGGGCATCGCCGGTCTTCGTCGCGCGCAGCTTGGCGACCCACTTGGCGGGTTCGACGTAGAGCACGCGGGTGTCGTTGATGCTGGTGATCGCGAGGATCGCCGGGTAGTCCTTGGCCTCGACGTTCTCGTAGGGGCTGTACGAGCGCATGTACTCGTACACCTCGGGGTTCTCGAGCGGGTTGCCCCACTCGTCCCATTCGATCACTGTGAGCGGCAGGGACGGATCGAGGATCGAGGTGAGCGGGTCGACGAACGGGACGTTCGCGAGGATGCCCGCGAACAGCTCGGGTGCGATGTTCGCGACCGCACCCATGAGCAGGCCACCGGCACTGCCGCCGTCGGCGACGAGCTTCTCCGGGCTCGTGACGCCGGTGTCGATCAGGTGCCGCGCGCACGCCACGAAGTCGGTGAAGGTGTTCTTCTTCGTCAGCGACTTGCCGTTCTCGTACCAGTGCCGGCCCATCTCGCCGCCGCCGCGCACGTGCGCGACCGCGAAGACCATGCCCCGGTCGAGCAGCGACAGGCGTGCGACGGAGAAGGCCGGGTCGATGCTGGCCTCGTACGAGCCGTAGCCGTACAGCAGGGTGGGGGCGTTCTCGGGGGTGCCCTTGCGCGCAACGATCGACAGCGGGATCTTCGTGCCGTCCTCGGCCGTCGCCCACTCGCGGCGCTGCTCGTAGAGCGTCGGGTCGAACTCGCCGAGCACGGGCTGCGACTTGAGCAGCTTCAGCTCGCCGGTGCTCACCGTGTAGTCGTAGACCCGGCTCGGGGTGATGAACGACGTGTAGCCCAGACGCAGTGTGGGCTGGGTCCACTCGGGGTTCGCGCCCGGTCCGACGGCGAAGAGTTCCTCGTCGAACTCGAGTTCGGTGAGCTTGCCGTAGCCCTCGTCGGTCAACGGCCACACCGCGAGTCGCGTGAGGGCCTCGCGGCGGTAGCCGAGCACGAGGTGTCCCTCGAACGCGTCGACGTCCTCGAGGCGCACGTCGTGCCGGTGCTCGATCAGGGTGCGCAGCGCGGACAGGTCGTCGACGGGAGCCTCGGCGAGGACGAAGTTCTCGGCCTTCTCCCCCGTCTCGGGGTCGACGTCGTTGTGCAGGATGAGGAAGCGGTCCTCACCGGCGATCACGGCGTGCTCGGCGCCGTACTCGACACCTTCGCGACGCGGCAGGATCACGCGGAATTCGCCTGTGGGGTTCTCGGATTCGAGCACCCACCCCTCGGTGGTGATCTTCGAGCCGACCCAGATCATGAGGTACTTCTCGCTGCGGGTCGACCCGATCGACACCCAGTACCGCTCGTCGGGTTCGTGGAAGACCTTCACGTCCTCGTCGACGGAGGTGCCGAGCTTGTGCCGCCAGACGGTGTCGGGCCGCCACGACTCGTCGACCGTCTGGTAGAAGACGTGGCTGTGGTCGAGCGCCCACGTCGCTCCCGGTGCGGTGCCGGGGATCTCGTCCGACCGCATCTCACCGGTGGTGAGGTCCTTGATGCGCAGGGTGTAGCGCTCGTCGCCCACGACGTCGGTCGAGTACGCGAGCAGCGTGCCGTCGTGGCTGATCGAGAACGCTCCGAACGAGAAGAACTCATGCCCTTCGGCCTCGACGTTGCCGTCGAGGAGCACCTGCTCGCCGGGAAGTTCGACACCCGGTGTGATGTTCGGCGGCGTCCAGTCGTCGGCGTCGGTGATCGGGCACCGGCACTGGATCGCGTACTGCTTGCCCTCGACGGTGCGGGCGTAGTACCACCAGTCGCCCATCCGGGTGGGGACCGACATGTCGGTCTCCTGGGTGCGCGACCTGATCTCCTCGAAGATCGCCTCACGCAGCGGAGCGAGATGCTCCGTCTGCGCCTCGGTGTACGAGTTCTCCGCCTCCAGGTACGCGACGACCTCGGGGTCGTTCTTGTCGCGCAGCCATTCGTAGTCGTCGACGAAGGTGTGCCCGTGGTGGGTGCGCTCGAGCGGCACCTTCTTCGCGACCGGCGGAGTGATCTTCGAGGAGGTCATATGCGGTCAGCCGATCCAATCGTCGAAGGACATTCCCGAAATACGTTCGTACGCCTCGATGTAGCGGGCACGCGTCTTGTCGACGACGTGCTGCGGCAGCGGCGGGGGCGGGGTGTCGGAGGCGCGGTCCCAGCCCGATTCGGGTCCGGTGAGCCAGTTCCGGACGATCTGCTTGTCGAAGCTGGGCTGCACCTTGCCCTCCTCGTACTCGTTCGCGTCCCAGTAGCGGGACGAATCCGGAGTGAGGACCTCGTCGGCGAGCACCAGATTGCCGGCCTTGTCGAGACCGAACTCGAACTTGGTGTCGGCGAGCAGGATGCCGCGTTCGGAGGCGTACATGGCGGCGCGGTCGTAGATGTCGAGCGTGTCCTGGCGCAGCTTCATCGCCAGGTTCAGGCCGACCTTCTCGACGACATCGTCGAACGAGATGTTCTCGTCGTGGTCGCCGAGCGCGGCCTTGCTGGCCGGGGTGAAGATCGGCTCGGGCAGCTTGCTGGCCTCGACGAGACCCTCGGGCAGAGCGACACCGCACACGGAGCCCGTGGCCTGGTAGTCGATCAGGCCGGAGCCGGTGAGGAAACCGCGGGCGACGCACTCGACGGGCACCATCTCGAGGCGCTTGACCACGAGTGCGCGGCCGAGGACCTCCTCGGGGATACGCTCGTCGTCGGGTTCTCCCGCGAGATGGTTGTTGGTGGCGTCGAGCAGCTTGAAGAAGAACACGCTCATCGCAGTGAGGACCCGCCCCTTGTCGGGGATCGGGGTCTCGAGCACGTGATCGTAGGCCGAGATCCGGTCACTGGCGACGAGGAGCAGGTGCTCGTCGTCGATCACGTACAGATCACGCACCTTGCCGCCGGCGAGGTGTTGGTAGGACTCGAGTGAAGGACGCACGCTGACACCCTAGTGCTCATCGAGTGGGCGTACCGCAACCCGTGGCGGATATCCCACTCGGTCACAGCACGACGGAGCAGCGACGCGAGCGAGAACAGGAGTGGCATGGCCGCATCGTCGCGGGTGGACGTCGGGTTCAGGTCCGAGCGGGGCCCGATCCTCATCGCTCTGATGCTCGCCACCTCCCTCGTGGCGCTCGAGAGCACGATCCTGGCCACCGCGGTCCCGACGATCGTCGCGGACCTGGGCGGCTTCACCCAGTTCCCGTGGTTGTTCTCCGCCTACCTGCTCACGCAGGCGGTGCTCGTCCCGGTCTACGGCAAACTCTCCGACGTCTTCGGCCGCACTCCGCTCCTGTTGTTCGGGATCGGGGTGTTCGCGGCGGGCTCGGTGCTGTGCGCGCTGGCGTGGAGCATGCCGGCGCTGATCGCGTTCCGCGCGGTGCAGGGACTCGGCGCCGGTGCCGTGCTGCCGATGGCGCAGACGATCGCCGGGGACATCTACACGGTCGCCGAGCGGGCCAAGGCGCAGGGCTATCTGGCCAGCGTGTGGGGCATGTCGGCGGTGGTCGGCCCGGCCGTGGGAGGCATCTTCGCCGACTTCCTGTCGTGGCGGTGGATCTTCTGGGTCAACCTGCCGTTGTGCGCCCTCGCGGCGTGGGTGCTCGTCCGCAACTTCCGCGAGGAGAAACCGGCCGGACCACGACCGCGGGTGGACTGGGCCGGCGCGGCGACCCTCGCGGCGGGCGCCGCCCTGTTGATCCTCGGGCTGCTCGAGGGCGGCCAGTCGTGGGCGTGGACGTCGGCGACGAGCATCGGCATCTTCGCCGCGGGCGCGACGCTGATCGCGGTGTTCGTGTGGATCGAGTCCCGCGCGGCCGAGCCGATCCTGCCGATCCGCCTGTTCACCCGGCGGGTGCTCGTCACCACCAGCGCCGTGTCGTGTCTGGTGGGCGCGGTCGTGCTGGGCCTGACCTCGTACGTTCCGTCGTTCGTGCAGGGAGCACTGGGGACCACGGCGCTCGTCGCGGGCTTCACGCTGGCGACGATGACGATCGGCTGGCCGATCGCCGCGTCGCAGTCGGGCCGGTTCTACCTGCGGATCGGTTTCCGCAACACCGGCCTGGTGGGTGCGGTGCCGCTGCTCTGCTGTGCGGCACTGCTGACGCAGGTCGGGAAGGATTCGGCTCCCTGGCAGGTCGCGGTCTGCTGCGTGCTCGTGGGTCTCGGGATGGGGTTGATCGCCAGCCCGTCGCTGATCGCGGCGCAGTCGAGCGTCGAGTGGTCCGAGCGGGGCGTCGTCACGGGCGCGAACGCCTTCGCCCGCGCGATCGGCAGCGCGGTCGGAGTGGCGGTGTTCGGTGCGCTCGCCAATGCGGCCCTCGGTGGTGCGGCGACCGACGAGACCACCGCGGGGGCTCCCGACGCGGCGCAGTTGGCGGCGTCCGTGGCGCCGGTGTTCGTCGCCGTTCTGGTCTGCGCCGCCCTGCTCGTGTCGTGCGTGTGCCTGATCCCGAACCGTCCGACGGCGGCCGGGTAGGCGACACGCCGCGTGCCTATACCGTTACCTACGCGCTGTTTCGTATTCGCTCGAGATCGGGCACCATCTCTGCGGTGAGAACGACAAGCGGCGGCAAGGACACCATCGACGACGTGACGTACTTCCCCGTCGGGGCTGCGGAGCATGCTCTGCAGCGACTGGCACACGCCACGGCGATGCAGGACACGACGGATTACGAGTCGCTGCGCTCTGCCATGGACGCGGAGTACTTCTGGCGCGGTGTCGCCGAGACCTTCCGGATCGCCGACGAGGCGTTCCGGATCGTGTCGTCCGCGACCCGCGACCGGCAGGACATCTCCGCGCACGTCATGGCACGCGCTGCCGACTGGGTGGGCACCATCGAGCTCGCCACCGAGGGGTCCCGGCTGTACGGCGCGCTCGTCGCCTACACCCAGGGCGTCAGCGAAGGATATTCGGCCGTGGAGGCCTGGGCGCGCGACGGACGGATATGACGCGAAGGCGCTGATCGACGCGAAGGCGGGGCCGGGGTTCACCCCGGCCCCGCTCGTCTACCCGCAGGTCAGCCCACAGCTTCGAGATCGCCCGCGTCCTCGAACCGCCGCAGCGTCGGGGTCGCGACGAACATGATCGCGATGATCACCACACCGGCCACGCCGTAGACGGTCAGGGCCATCGAGACCGGCACCAGCGAAGCCACGACGCCCGCCGCGACCGCGCCGACGGAGGTACCGGCCGTCACCTGCGCACCCCACACGGCCGCGATCCGTCCGCGGTACTCGTCGGAGGTGTTGCGCTGGACGGTCGCGTACCGCACGACGTCCGCGAGCGAGTCGCCGAAACCGTGCGCGGCGAGGCCGAGCAGCACGACGGCGAGGACCCCGGTCGCGCCGGCACCCACCAGACCGGCGGCGGAGACCGCCATGAGCAGGTAGACCACCAGCCCGTACCGGCGGATCGATCCGGTCCAGCCGCTGGTCAGCGAGCCGATCACGGCTCCGACTGCGGGCGCGGTGTAGAGCAGGCCGACCACCGACGGTCCGACGCCGAGCACCTCGTCGGCGAACTCCGGGATCAGCACGGCCCAGCCGGAGAGCAGCATCGCGAGGAACCCGACGATCAGCACCTGCCCCACCACGCGGTTGTGTGCCGCGTACCGGAAGCCCGAGACCACCGACTTCAGCGGTGATTCCTCCGCGACATGCGTCGGGGGCAGCGACGGCAGGCGGGTGATGCAGAAGGTGGTGATCGCGGTGGTGAACGCCGCGAGCGCGTAGGCCACACCCACACCACCGGCGGCGATGACGACACCGCCGAGCGCCGGGCCGATCATGGAGCCGAGGTCGGCGGTGAGCGCCATGAGCGCGCCGGCCGCGGCGAGCTTGTCGCGCGGGATCAGGCTGGGGGTGACGGCCATGAGTGCGGTCGCCGAGATCCCGCCCGCGATGCCGTCGACGACGGCGAGCACGTAGATCGCCCACATCTGCGGTTCGGGCAGGAACGCGTTGATCGCCAGCAGCGCGAAGGCGACGCCCGCGGTGCCGCGGGCGAGGGCGATGACGTTCCGCCGGTCGTACCGGTCGGCGAGCACCCCGCCCGCGAAGGTGGCCCCGAAGGTGGTCACACCGATCACCGCGGACACGGCAGCGACCTGCGCCGTCGAGCCGGTGAGCTGGTACACCTGCACGGGCACGGCCACGATGAGGAAACCGAGACCGAACAGCGAGACGACGCGTGCGGTGAACAGGTACCGGAACTCGCGGCTGGTCCGCAGCGGGTCGATGTCGATGAGGAGCTTCTCGAAGACGGCCACGATCACCCGCTCATCCGCGGGTGAGCAGCGCGATCCACTGCTCGAGGTCGGGAGCCGAGGCGAGGTCCACGAAGTCGACCTCGACGCCGGCGCTGCGCCACTGTTCCACGAGGGCCATCAGCCGGACGGAGTCGAGACCCTGGTCGACGAGGCTCGCCGAGGGGTCGAGTTCGTCGACGTCGATGTCCAGGATCCGGGCGGTGTCGGCGAGGACGGTAGTGCGATCGAGCATGGTGTTCTCCTTCTTTCGATGTGTGCAGGCGGGTTGCGCTCTATCGAGCGGTGCCCGTCAGTTCTCTCGCGGCGACGACGACCTGCACCGTGTCCTGCCAGATCCGCGCGATCTCGGCGAGCGTGTCCGCGTCGACCACGTCCGCTGCGGCGGCGAACTCGCATTCCAGAACCGCGCCGTCCGGGGTGTCCTCGGTGATCGCGTCCACCTGCAGGACGTGGTCGAGCGGCATGTCCGGATCCACCGACCCGCCGATCGCGGCGGCGCCCGGTGCGCCCGACCACGGGCTGCCGGATGCCTCGCCGAGCGTGAGCCGGCCGAGGTAGTTGAAGACGACGGCCGGCGGCACGTACCGGGCGAAACAGTCGCCGAAGTCCGGGTTCAGTCGACGCAGCAGGCCGAAGCCGATGCCGTTGTCGGGTCGTTCCCGCGACGCGCGTGCCACCGCGCGCAGCGCCGCGCCCGCGGCGTCGGTGTCCCGGGACGCGGACGCCACGTCGACCTCCGACAGATCCACCGTCACCGGATACATCGACGTGAACCAGCCGACGGTGCGCGACAGGTCGGCACCGGGGACCACCTGCTCCTCGCGGCCGTGTCCCTCGAGGTCGATACGGACCTGGTCGCCGCCCCGAACCGACGCCACCGCGACGGCGAGGGCCGAGAGCAGGATGTCGTCGACGACGTCCGCGGCCAGGACCCGTTCGGTGACGTCGACGGGCAGGTGCACGCGGGTCGACCGGGTCGAGAAGACGGTGTCGCGTGCCGGGTCGAGTGGGCGCGAACCGAGCATCGGTTCGTCGGCGTCGACGGCGCGCTGCCAGGCCGACCACGACGCGGTGATCCGCTCCGAGCGGGCGGCCTTCGCGAGTTCGTCCGCCCACACCCGGAAGGGTGTGCCGCTCGACGACAGGGTCACCGGCTCTCCACGCTCGGCCTGTTCGACGGCGTCGGCGAGGTCGGGGACGAGGATCCGCCACGACACGCCGTCCACCACGAGGTGGTTCACGACGATCAGGACGCGTCCGGCCTGCTGCGGCCCGAAGTCGAACCACACGACCTGCACCATAACTCCGTTCTCGGGATCGAGTGCGGCGTAGGCGTTCTCGCGTTCCTCGTCGAACAACTCGTCCCAGTCCCGGCCGGTGGCGTCGACGCGCCGCACGGAAGTGGTGAGGTCGGGAACGGTGACGGGGACCGTCCACGACGGTCGGCCTTCGTCGTCGACCCGGAAGGTCGAGCGCAGCATCGGGTGGGCGGCCACGAGCGCCTCGACCGCGGTCCGCAGCGTGTCGAGCGCGAGCCCGACCGGCGCGACGAGCAGTCGCGCCTGCGAGAACCGGGACAGACCGGTCCACTGTTCGAGGGTGTCCCACACGATCGGCGTGACGGTCACCTCACCCGTGGCGTCGCCGACGGCTGCCGGACGGGTCTGTCCGCTGTCGCTGTCGATCGCAGCCGCGAGTGACTCGACGGTGCGCAGTTCGATCACCTGACGGGTCGTGATCCACAGCCCTTCTGCCCGGACCTTCGACACGAGCTGGATCGAGACGATCGAGTCGCCGCCGAGGGAGAAGAAGTCGTCGTCGATGCCCACCCGTTCGAGTCCGAGCACGTCCGCGACGAGTCCGGCCAGGACCCGTTCGGTGTCGGTGCGCGGTGCACTGGTGCCGACCAGCGACGAGAAGTCCGGTTCGGGCAGCGCCTTCCGGTCGACCTTGCCGTTGGCGGTGACGGGGAAGGTGTCGAGCACGAGCACCACGGCGGGCATCATGTAGTCGGGCAGGCGCTCGGCGACGGTGGCACGAACGACCGCCGGATCGACGTCGCCGTCCGGGGTCACGTAGCCGACCAGACGCGTCACTCCACGAGTGTCGGTGTGCGCGTTCACGACCGCGTCCCGCACGCCACGCACCGCGGTCAGCGCGGCCTCCACCTCGCCGAGTTCGACCCGGAAGCTGCGGATCTTGACCTGGTCGTCGCCGCGCCCGAGGAATTCGAGCACGGGCCGGCCGTCGGCACCGCGGACCCGCCGGACGAGGTCGCCGGTGCGGTACATGCGACTGCCGTCGTCGGCGAAAGGATTCGGCACGAACCGGACCGTCGTGAGGTCGGGCCGGCCGAGATATCCGCGGGCAACGCCGGCACCGGAGACGTACAGTTCGCCGACCACGCCCATCGGGACGGGCCGGAGCATCGCGTCGAGGACGTAGGCGCCGGCGCCGTGCACGGCCCGGCCGAGGCACGGTGTGTCGGCGTCCGTGACGGCTCCGATGAGTGAGTCCACGGTGCATTCGGTGGGGCCGTAGAGGTTGAAGGCCCGCCCGTCCGTGACCCCCCGCAGTCGCTGCCACGACGCCGGATTGACGGCCTCGCCACCGAATCCGACGGAGGCGGGGCGGTGTCCGCTCTCGTACAGTCCCGCCGCGAGCATGCGGTCGAGGAAGGACGGGGTGACCTCGAGGAAGTCGAGTTCGTGTTCGAGCGTGTACGCGACCATCCGTTCGGGATCACGCATGGTGTCCTCGTCGAAGACGTGCACCGTGTGTCCGTCGAGCAACCACAGGGTCGGCTGCCACGAGGCGTCGAAACCGAACGACCATGCGTGCCCGACGCCGACGGAGTCGCGTCCGGCGGCCGCGACGGTCGGGACGTAGAGATCCGCGCGGTGGCTCTCGAACAGGTTGAGCAGGTTCGCGTGCGTGATCGCGACACCTTTCGGCAGCCCCGTCGAACCGGACGTGTAGATGACGTACACGCCGTTGTGCGGGCGCAGCGCACCGCGCCGGTCGGCGTCCGTCAGTGGGGCGGTGGAGAATCTGTCGAGCTGCAGGTCGGGATCGTCGAGCACCACGATCCGCGTGTCACCGGCGACGGGTGCGATGCCGTCCAGAACCGAGGCGACCGTGACGATCACCTGCGGACGCGAATCGGACACCATGTGCGCCAGTCGATCCTGTGGATAGGACGGATCCATCGGTACGTACACGCCACCCGACGAGATCGCCGCCGCGATCGCGACGACCATGTGCTCGGACCGCGGCAACGCGAGCCCCACGACCGTCTCCGGCCCGACTCCGGCGTCGACGAGAAGCCGCGCGAGTCGCGCGGATCGCCGGCCCAGTTCCGCGAACGACAGTGTCGTGCCGTCGGCGACCACCGCGGGTGCGTGCGGGGTACGTGCGATCTGCCGTGCCAGGAGATCGGCGACGGTCGCCGCTCCGCTCGACGGTGCCGCGGGGGTCGTCGACCACTCGCTGCGCAGACCGGCGCGTTCGGCGGCCGTGAGCACATCGAGTTGCGCCACGGTGCCGGGCTTCTCGGTGACGAGCTGATCGAGGATGCGGACGAGCCTCTCTCCCAGCACGGTGGCGTCGTCCTCGGTGAACAGATCGGTCCGGTATTCGAGGCCGAGATGCAGTTCGTCCTCCAGTCCCGCGACCAGCACGAGCGGGAAGTTCGTCGCGTCCGAGCCTCCGACGGAGCCGACCCGCACGCCACCGTCCCGCTGCGCCGCGTCGAGGGCGTCGCGGTCGACGGGATAGTTCTCGAAGACGAGCAGGGTGTCGAACAGTTCGCCGATCCCGACGGCACGCTGGATGTCGGCGAGACCCACGTACTGGTGGTCCATCACACGGTTCTGTGTGGCGTGCGTGCGCGTGACGAGATCGGTGATCGACTCCTCCGCCTGCGTGCGGACGCGCACCGGGACGGTGTTGATGAACAGGCCGATCATCGATTCCACGCCCGGCACGTCGGGGACGCGCCCGGAGACGATCGCACCGAAGACGACATCGGTTCTACCGGTGAGCGATCCGACGAGAAGACCCCAGGCGGTCCGGACGAGTCCGTTGACCGTGACGCCGTGTGCGCGGCTCGCCTCGACGAGTCGCCGCGACAGTCCGTCCGGCACGGCGACCGTCAGTTCGGCGGGGAACTCCGGTCGCAGCGCCGTGCCGGACGGCGCGACGAGGGTGGGTTCGTCCACACCGTCGAGCAACTCGCGCCACACCTCGACACCGGCCGCGACGTCCTGTTCGCCGAGCCAGTCGAGGTAGTCCGAGAACGGCGCGACCGGCGCGAGTCCGGCGGCGGATCCGCCGGCGGCGTAGATCTGCAGGAGTTCCTGCACGAGCAGCGGGGTGGACCAGCCGTCGGAGACGAGATGGTGCATCGTGAACAGCAGTCGCGCCCGCGACGGTCCCGCGACCACCAGCGTGAAGCGCACCAGCGGTGCGGCCGCGAGATCGAACCTGCGGGCGCGGTCGGCGGCGAGCAGTTCCGCCACCCGCGTGTCGAGTTCGCCGGGCTCTACGTCCCCGAGATCGACGACCTCCCAGTGCGGTTCGGCGGTACGACGGACGACGCCGATCGGTTCACCCGCTGCGCCGAGTCGATATCCGGTGCGCAGCACGGCGTGCCGATCGACGAGTGCACGCACCGAGCGCTGCATCGTATCGGCGTCGACGCGGCCGTCGAGGGCGAGGTCGGTCTGCATCGTGTAGACGTCGACACCTTCGGCGGCACTGCCCGATCCCGACGGTTCGTCCAGTCCGGCCAGGAAGTACATGCCGCGCTGCAGGGGTGTCAGCGGCACGACGTCCTCGATGCCGTCCGGATTCTCGGCGTGCAGTGCGAGCACCTCGTCGACGGACAGCCCGGCCGCCGTGAGCATCGACGGCACGGGTGCACCGACGGCACCGCCGGTGACCGTGTCGGTAAGGAGGTGCAGTGCCGCGAGCCAGCGCTGCCCGATCCGGCGAGCGCGATCGGCGTCGAGCGCACCGGTGGCATAGGTGAACACCGCCGACAGCGCAGGTCCGTCCGGTCCGTCCTCTGTGATCGCGTTGACGTCGAGGACATGGTCGAGGGGCATGGCCGGATCGACGGAACCGCCGAGCGCGGCCACCTCGGGTGCGGCCGACCACGCGGAGTCGGCGGTATCGCCGAGGGTCATCCGGCCGAGATAGTTGAACATCACCTCCGGGGCCCGGTAACCGTCGAAGCGGTCGCGGTCGTCGCCGAGGAAACGCAGGAGACCGAAGGCGATTCCGTTGTCGGGAATGCGTTTCAGCGATTCGGTCGCGTGGGCGACGGCCCGGAGCGGATCGCCACCGTCGAGCGCACGGTCTCCGCCGAGTTCGACCGTCACGGGGTACAGGGAGGTGAACCATCCGACGGTACGCGACAGGTCGGCACCGGGCACGATCTGTTCCTCGCGGCCGTGACCCTCGAGATGCACTCGCAGGGCGGATCCGCCGCAGACGTCGGTGACGGCGAGCGTGAGGGCCGCGAGCAGTACATCGCCGGTGCCGATGCCGAGGGCGGGCGGCACGGTGGTGAGGATGCGTTCGGTGAGGTCGACCGGCACGTCGATCTCGACGGACGCCGAGGTCGACACGATGTCGCGCTGCGGGTCCAGGGCGCGGCTTCCCACCGCGGGCGCACTCTCGGCGGCGACCGCCGATTCCCATATCGGCCACGATCCGGTGATCCGCTCGGACGAAGCCGCTTCGACGAGCGATTCCGCCCACTCCCGGAAGGACGTCCCGGTGTCCTCCGGCGCGGGTGTCTCCCCGCGGGTGGCCGCGGAGACGGCACCGGCGAGGTCGGGCACCAGGATCCGCCACGACACGCCGTCGACGACGAGGTGGTGCGCGACGACGACGATGCGTCCGGCCTGCTGTGGTCCCGGGTCGAGGAAAACCACGCGGAGCATGACCCCGGCTTCGGGGTCGAGTGCGTGGACGGCGTCCGACGACGCTTCGGCGATGATGTCGTTCCACGAAATTTGTTCTGTAGTCGAGAGATCCACTCGCCGGACGAGCGTCGCGGCCTCCGGGGTGTCCTCGGGCACGATCCACGACGGCCGGGAGTCGCCGACGGTGAACCGCGAGCGCAGCATCGGGTGGGCCGCGAGCAGCGCCCGCACGCCCGTGACGAGATCCGCCTCCCGCAGACCGACGGGGGCGACGAGCGTCCGGGACTGGGTGAATCGGCGCAGCGAGTCGAACGATCCGGATGCGAGGGATTCGTGCACGATCGGCGTGACGGGCACCGGACCGGTCGCCGCCGTCCGGGCTCGCCGGGGTTCCTCGGCGGGTGCCTCGCACGCTGCGGCGAGTGCGGCTGCGGTGCGCAGTTCGAAGACCTGACGGGCCGTCACGCGCAGCCCGGCCGCGCGCACGCGCGACACCAGCTGGATGGAGACGATCGAATCGCCGCCGAGGGTGAAGAAGTCGTCGTGGACACCCACGCGGTCGAGACCGAGGACGTCTGCGATGGTGGCGCACAGCGTCCGCTCGGTCTCGGTGCGCGGTTCGCCGGCACCTGCGAGGGACGAGAAGTCGGGTTCGGGCAACGCCTTCCGGTCGACCTTGCCGTTGGCCGTGACCGGAAGGGCGGGAAGAGCGACGAGCACGGCCGGCACCATGTACTCGGGCAGTCGGTCGGCGAGCGCGGTCCGCACCTCGGCGGTGTCGGGTCCGTCGCCGACGATGTACCCGACGAGGCGGGTGGTCCCCCGGTCGTCGGTGTGCGCGACCACCACGGCGTTCCGCACGGCCGGATGCGCGGTGAGCGCGGTCTCGATCTCGCCGGGTTCCACTCGGAATCCTCGGATCTTGACCTGGTCGTCGTCGCGGCCGACGTATTCGAGTGTGCCGTCGTCCGTCCAGCGCACGACGTCGCCGGTGCGGTACATGCGGGCACCCGCGGACCCGTAGGGATCGGCGACGAAGCGTGCCGCGGTCAGGTCGTGCCGGCCGAGATAACCACGGGTGACACCGTTTCCGGAGACGTACAGTTCACCGGCCACTCCGATGGGCACGGGGCGCAGCCAGTGGTCCAGGACCCGCACGCTCGTCCCGGGGGTGGGACCGCCGATCGTCACGGTGTCCCCGGTGATGCGTGCGGAGGTCGCGTCGACGGTGCATTCGGTGGGTCCGTAGCAGTTCGTCGCCATCACGTCGCTCGCGGCGAGTCGCTGCCACAGGGCGGTGCTCACCGCTTCGCCGCCCACGGTGATGGTCGCGGGGACGTGCCCACCCGGTTCGAGGAGACCGGCGTCGAGCAGGCGGTTCATGAGCACGGGCACGGTGTCGACGTAGTCGATGCCGTGGGTGCGCACGTAGTCGACGATGTGGTCGACGTCGGCACGGTACTCGTCGGGAAGAACGTGCAGCACATGGCCTTCGAAGAGCCAGGTGAGCGCAGCGACCGCCGAGTCGAAGGCGAACGGGTAGGTGAGCAGGACGTGCCACTGCCCGTCGCGCGGCGCACGACCGGCGGCCTGCATGGGCCCGGCGGCCTGTGCGGCGTGCAGGTCGGCGAGATTGGCGTGCGTGACGGCCACGCCCTTCGGCAGGCCCGTGGAACCGGAGGTGTAGACGACGTAGGCCAGATGACCGGGACGGAGCGGAGCGCGCCGGTCCGCATCCGTGAGCGGAGCGGACGACAACGCCGACAGTGCGGACTCGACGTCCGGGGCGTCGAGGACCAGCACATCGGCCCCGTCGAGCACGTCGCCGAGGCTCGCGCGCACGGCTTCGGTGGTGATCACCAGTCGCGGTGCGGCGTCGGTGATCATGTGCTTCAGCCGGTCGGCGGGATAGGACGGGTCGAGCGGCAGGTAGGCGCCTCCGGAGGTGAGGACGGCGACGATCGCGTCGACCATGGCGCCGGTCCGGGGAAGCGCGAGACCGACCCGCTCGTCGGGTCGCACGCCGCGGTCGACGAGCAGTCTCGCCAGTCGTGCCGAGGCCGCGCCGAGTTCACCGAAGGACGATTCCTGCTCACCACACACCACTGCGGGTCGGTCGGTGCCGGTGGTGAACCGGTGCGCGAGCAGGTCGGCGACGGTGCCGCTCGACGGCACCGCGGGTGCGGTGGACCAGGTACCCAGTACGCGTTCCCGTTCCGAGGACGGCAGGACGTCGAGGTCGGCGACAGGCGCATCGGGTCGGGTACACAGGGCCTCGAGGATCGCGACGAGGCGGGCACCCAGGGCGGCGGCCTCGTCCGCGTCGATCAGCGACGGACGGTGGTCGAGCTTGACGACGAGCCGGTCGGACATGCCGGCCGTGAGGACCAGCGGATAGTTGGTGGCGTCGCGTCCGTCGACGCCGGTGATCGTCACTCCCCCGGCGCGCTGGGCTCGCTCGAGGGCGTCGCGGTCGACGGGGTAGCTCTCGAACACGGTGAGGGTGTCGAACAGTTCACCGATCCCGACGGCGCGCTGCACGTCGGACAGGCCCAGATACTGGCGGTCGACGGTGCGCGACTGCTCGAGCTGTACGCGTCGCATCAGGTCGGTGACGGTCGCGGCGGGATCGAGCCGCACCCGCACCGGCACGGTGTTGATGAACAGCCCGACCATCGATTCCACGCCGACGAGTTCCGGCGGGCGGCCGGAGACCGTCGCGCCGAAGACGATGTCGTCGCGGCCGAGCAGACCGGACAGGAGCATCGCCCACGCGGTCTGCAGCACCGTGTTGAGGGTGACCCCGCTTGCGCGGGTGAGCTCCGCGAGTTTCGCGCCGAGCCCGTCGGGGACCGGCACGTCGAGTTCGCCGCAGCGTTCCGACGAGCGGGTCGCGCCCGGCGGTGCCACGAGCGACGGTTCGCTCACACCGTCGAGCGCCTCGCGCCACAGCGACCGGGCGGCCTCGTGGTCCTGGCGCCCGAGCCATGCGAGGTAGTCGCGGTAGGGGCGTACGGACGGCAGACCCGACGCCGATCCCCCGGCGGCGTAGATCTCGAGCAGCTCGCGTACCAGGATCGGGGACGACCAGCCGTCGACGACGATGTGGTGGGCGGTGAGCAGCAGGCGCACCTCGTCGGCGCCGAACCGCACGAAGGTCCAGCGCACGAGCGGCGGTTGCGTGAGGTCGAACCAGTCGTGCAGGTCGTCCTCGACGATCTGCTCGAGCCGGCGTTCCGCCTCGGCGCGTTCGAGACCCGACAGATCCTCGCTACGCCAGGGATTCTCCACGCCCGACACGACGAGACCCGCCGTACGGCCGTCCTTTCGGGGACGGAAGCACGTGCGCAGCGCCGGATGACGGTCGAGCAGCGCCTGGGCGGAGGCCGCCATCCGCCCCTCGTCGACCGCGCCCGACAGCCGTACCACCGATTGCACGGTGTAGGCGTCGGGGTCGCCCGTACCCGTGTCGTCGGATACCGAGCCGGTCGGTGCCGCAACGGTACTCAGGTAGAGCAGGCCCTGTTGCAGCGGCGAGAGCGGAACGATGTCTTCGAGCGCAGTGGAACGGGTCATCTGTCGCTTTCGTTGTAAGACGGTCAATTCGGGCACGAACGACGAACGGCCCCCGCGTCGGGACGTCGGGGGCCGTTCGGTCGGTGGTGCGGGACGGGCCCGCAGCGGCGACTACTCCTGGTTCTGGTTCGCAGTAAGCTTCGCCAACTCGGCATCGATGGAATCGAGTGCCAGCAGAGCGGTTTCGTAGGTCGCTGCACTGGAGTGCCTGACGGCGACGAGGTTGCCGGCCTTCACTGCGGGCAGATCCTGCCACAGCGGGGAGGCGAACAGTTCCTCCAGCTCGGGCGGCAGCGAACCGTCGGCCTCGACACCGTAGACGATCACGTCGGCCTCGCCGAGGTTCTCGGGCAGCTGCTCGACCGACAGGTACTCGGAGTGAACCTCTTCGGGATCGGTCGGCTCACCGTAGAAGTCGAGTCCGAGATCGTCGAACAGGTTGGTGGTGTACGACGAGGCGTACTCGCGGGAGAACTCACCGGGCTCGGTACCGCACACACCGCAGACGCCGGCGAACTTCAGGCCCCCGAGCGAGCCGGCGTACTTGTCGGCGATCTCGGCGGCGCGAGTCTCGTACTCCTCCTTGAACTCCCCGTAGGAGTCGCTGACGTTCGCGGCATCGGCGTACTGCTCACCGAGTTCACGCCACTCGCCCGGAACCGTGAGTCCGACGAAGACCACCGGGGCGAGCGCCTCGAGCTTGGCCACGTCGACCTGCTCCTGCACGCGGGCCGGGACGCCCATGATGATGAGGTCGGGATCGGCGGCGGTGACGGCCTCGTAGTTGAGTTCCGAGACGGCACCGTCGGGAGCGACCTTCGGCAGCGCCTCGTAGGCGGCGAGGGTTTCCTCGTCCATGTTGTCGAGCTCGCGGCTCCACTCGCACACGGCGGCCAGATTCGCGCCGGCCTGGATGAGCGGGAGGGTCGCGTAGCCGCAGGACACGATCCGCTGCGGGTCGGCCGGGATCTCGATGCTGCCGTTCTGCGCTTCGAAGGTGCGCGTCGCGGCGGAGTCGGTGCCGCTCTCCGCGCTGCTGCTGTCGCCGTCGCTCGAACATCCCACAAGTCCGACGGCCAGCAGAGCTGCCGCGCCGAGCGCCGCGGCGCCCCGCGCGCGCTTGCGTTCCAGAACGCGCATCGTTGTACTCCCAGAGTCTCTCGCCGGGGCGCGTTGCCCCGGTCACGATTGGTTAGGCTAACCGAAAGAGACCGCCCCGCCAAGCGCTCCACCCTCAGCCGAATTCGAGCGCGAAATCGTCGATCTCCGACTGGTCGAGGTCGTCGAGCGTGAGGTCGGACGGTGTGAACCCGCCCGCGTCCTCATCCGACGCGTGCCCGGCGAGCGCACGCAGCGCCGCGACCCACTCGTCGGCCAACGCCGATACCGTCTCCACCCGAACGAGATCGGGGCTGTACCCGAACATTCCGCGCAGCACCGGCTCGGCGCCGGAATCGTCGGTGAGCACACCGATCTCGACGGCGTGCGCCACGGGCATATCGGCTTCGGTGGCCCCACCGAGTGCCGAACCCTCCGGGGCACCGGCCCACGCCTGACCTTCCGTCTCGCCCAGCGTGAACCGGCCGAGATAGTTGAAGCCGATGTCCACCGAGCCGACGCTCGCGAGTTCCGGGCCGCCCACGGGGTCGAGATGCCGCAGCATCCCGAATCCGATTCCGCTGTCGGGTATCTCCCGCAGCTGTTCCTTCACGCGTTTCAGAGCGTCACCAGCGCTCGCTCCCCCGGCGTACGCGTCGGCGACGTCGAGTCCCGCGACGTCCAGGCGCACCGGATAGAGCGTGGTGAACCAGCCCACCGTGCGCGACAGATCCGCCCCCGGAACGGCCTGTTCCTCCCGGCCGTGTCCTTCGAGGTCGACCGCGACCGCCCCGTCGCCACACACCCGCGCGGACGCCAACGCCAGAGCCGTGAGCAGGACGTCCTCGACGCCGGCGTGGAACCGCTCGGGCACGGTGGTGAGCAGCGCATCGGTGAGTTCGGACGGAACTTCGACCTGCACCTTCGCGGTGTCCGCCATGGTGTGCCGCACGGGATCCGGATCCCCGGACGCCAGACGCACGCGTCCCGCCGGGGCAAGGATCCGCCGCCACAGCGACAGTTCTGATCTGCGCGCCGGCACCCCGTCGAGCAGTCCCCGCGCCCAGCGGCGCAGCGACGTACCCGCGCGGACCGGGGCGACACCGTCGACCGCACCGGCGAGGTCGGGCACCAGGATCCGCCACGACACACCGTCGACGACGAGGTGGTGCACCGCGACGAACACCCGCCCCGGCGCGTCGGGACCGGCGTCGAAGAAGATCACGCGCACGAGCGCGCCCGCGGCGGGATCGAGTTCGGCGTAGGCGGTCCCGGTCGCGGCGACGATCGCGTCCTGCAGGTCGGCCGAACCCGAGACGTCCACGCGGGTCACGACATCGGCGGCGTCGACGGATCCGACCGAGCGGACGTCGAGCACCCGTGCCTGCGGGTCGAAGACGGCCCGCAGCGCGTCGTGCGTGTCGAGCAGGGCCTGGACGCCGTCGGTCAGCCGGTCGAGCGTCAGCCCTGCGGGCGCGAGGAGCAGGCGCGACTGCGCGTAACGGGCGTACGGTCCACCGCGGTCGAGCATGTCGTGGACGATCGGGGTTGCCGGGACCTCCCCGAGTGCCGCCTCGACGTCGACCGTCCCGGGCCCGTCCTCGATCTCCGCGACACGGGCGAGTCCAGCCGGGCTGCGGTGTTCGAAGACGTGCCGGGCGGTGAAGCGGATCCCGGCGGCGCGCGCTGCGGACACCAACTGGATGGACACGATCGAATCGCCGCCGAGAGCGAAGAAGTCGTCGTCGGGGCCTACGGCGTCGAGTCCGAGCACACCCGCCGTCAGCTCGCACAGGCGCTGTTCGAGTTCGTCCGCCGGCAGCCGACTCTCGGCGGACGGGGTGAAGGCCGGCTCGGGAAGTGCTCTGCGGTCGATCTTTCCGTTACGGGTGACCGGCAGTTCGTCGAGCACGACCGTGACGGCGGGAACCATGTGGTCGGGCAGCCGGTCGGCGACGTACGTCCGGAGGGTGTCGGGATCCGTCGTTCCGGCCGCGTAGGCGACGAGCCGTTTGCGTCCCGGTTCGTCCTCGCGGACCACGACCGCCGCGGCACTCACCGCGGGATGGCTGCCGAGCACGGTCTCGATCTCGCCGAGTTCGATGCGGAAGCCGCGGATCTTCACCTGGTCGTCGGTCCGGCCGAGGTAGTCGAGCACCGGGCCGTCGGTCCGGGAGACCCTCCAGCGCACCAGATCGCCGGTGCGGTACAGACGCTCGCCGTCGGCGTCGAAGGGGTCGGCCACGAACCGTCCCGCGGTCTGCGCGCTCCGGCCGAGATAACCGCGAGTGACGTGCGGACCACCGACGTACAGTTCGCCGGGCACGCCCGGGGGCACCTGCCGCAGGTACGCGTCGAGGACGTGGACCCGGCCGCCGTGGATCGGGGTTCCGATGTTCGGGATGCTTCCCGGGGTGAGTACGACGCCGGTCGCGTCGACGGTGCATTCCGTCGGACCGTACATGTTGCTCACACGCACATCGGTTTCCGCGGCGAGCTGCGTCCACAGGTCACCGGGTACCGCTTCGCCGCCGAGCACCATCGACTCGGGACGATGCGGTGCGGCGGGGTCGAGGAGTCCCTCGGCGAGCAGTCGACCGGCGAGCACCGGACCGCAGTCGAGCGCGTCGATGCGGTGTTCCCGGACGTACCGGACGATGCCCTCGGCATCGGCCATGAGGTCCTCGGCGAGCACGTGCACGGTGTGGCCGCCCAGCATCGCGAGGAGAGGCTCGACGGACGAGTCGAACGCGAAGGTGTAGCTCAGCAGCACGGTGCGGCGGCGCGTCGCGGGATCGCCGACGGTACGGGTGCGCACCGTCTCCCACAGGTTCACGACACCGCGGTGCGGCACCACCACGCCCTTCGGGGTGCCGGTGGATCCGGAGGTGTAGACGAGATAGGCGGTGGTGTCCGGATGCACGACCGGCAGGTGCACGTCCGGGCGGTGATCGGTGATCGATCCGACCGCGTCGGCATCGAGTACGACACCCACACCGGCGTCGCGGAGCATGTACTCGTTCCGCTCCACCGGCTGTTGCGGGTCGAGCACCAGATACGCCGCTCCCGACTTCCACACGCCGAGGATCGCCGCGACCAGCACGGATTCCCGCGGAAGACTCAGTCCCACGATGTCTTCGGGACCGATCCCGTCGGCGACGAGGTGACGGGCGATCCGGTCGGACCAGGCGTCGAGGTCGCGGAAGGTCAGGCGGCTCGACGGCGTGACCAGCGCGGTCTCGTCGCCGTAGCGCTCCACGGTGCGGGCGAACAGCTCGGGCAGGCTGCGGGTCGCCGAGCAGTCGGCGCTGCCACGGTGCGGGCCGGACGGATCCGGCAGCGCGGTGGCATCACCGGCACGCAGCACCTCACGCTCGGAGCCGGTGAGCAGATCGAGCTGCGAGAGCCTCGCGTCCGGATCGGCGCACACCGCGGCGAACGCCCGCTCGACCCGCGCGGCGAAGGCCTCGGCGGACGACTCGTCGAACAGGTCGCGGGCGTACTCGACGCGCACGCACAGACCGCCGTCGGATTCCTCGATGACGTCGAAGGTGAGGTCGAACATCGCGGTGTCGTTCGCGACGAACGAGGGTGTGGGCTTCAGGTCGTCGAATCCCGTGATGGCGGGCGGGCTCTGGTACTGCACCATCACCTGGAACAGGGGGTGCCGGGCCGCGCTGCGCTCGGGGTTGAGCGTCTCCACGACGCGGTCGAACGGGACCTCCTGGTGCGAGTATGCCGCGACGTCGGTGTCCTTGATCCGGGCGAGCAGCTCGCGCACCGTGGGGTCGCCCGAGAGGTCGGTGCGCAGCACCACCATGTTGACGAAGAAGCCGACGAGATCGTCGAGCTCGGGGGCGGGCCGTCCCGCGGTGGGCGAGCCGAGCGGGATGTCCTCTCCCGCGCCGCTGTGCGACAGTGCGACCGCGACCGCCGCGTGCACCATCATGAACATCGTCGTGCCGGTCGTGCGGGCGGCCTCCCGGATCGTCGCCGCGCGGCCGGCCGGGACCCGGTGCTCGACACCGCCACCCGCGTAGGAGGCCACGGCCGGGCGCGGACGGTCGACGGGGAGGTCGAGTTCGGCCGGGAGGCCCTCGAGCTCCTCGCGCCAGAACGCGAGTTGTCGTGCAGCGAGCGAGTTCTCGTCGCCCTGGTCGCCGAGAAGTTCCCGTTGCCAGATCGCGTAGTCGGCGTACTGCACGGGCAGCGGTGCCGGCTCGTGGGAGTCGCCGCGTACGTGCGCGGAGTAGAAGCTGCCGAGATCGCGCAGCAGCAGCGGCGTGGACAGTTCGTCGCTCGCGATGTGGTGGGCGAGCATGAGCATCACGTGCTCGTCGGGCGCGATCGTGAACAACCGGATCCGCAGCGGGATCTCGCGTTCGAGATCGAACGCGTGCCGGGCCTCGGAGTGCAGGCGGCCGGTGAGCGCGTCGCGGTCGACGGCCTCGACCGCGAAAGGAACTGCGATCTCTTCTGTTCCGCGCACGTGCTGCATCCCCACGCCGTCGCGGTCGACGAGGACGGTGCGCAGGCTCTCGTGGCGTGCGAGCACGTCGGAGACCGCGTGCCGCAAAGCATCCGGATCGACGGGTCCGTGCAGGTCGACGGTGATGGGGACGTTGTAGGTGGGGCTGGGCCCTTCCATGCGGTACATGAACCACAGCCGCTGCTGCGCATACGACAGTGGAGCAAGGGACTGGGGTGCAGGATCGGTCCCACCGCGCGGGACGAGCACAGGCCGGTCCGGGGCGGTGTCCGCACCGTTGCTGCAGTGGACGGCGAGCGCGACGACCTGCGGATGGTCGAAGACCGTACGGATCGGCAGCTCCACACCGAGCTCGTCGCGGATCCGGGCGAGCAGCTTCGCGGCGCTGAGCGAGTGCCCGCCGAGGGCGAAGAAGTCGTCGTCGGCGCCCACCGTGTCGAGCCCCAGGATCTCGGCGTAGATGCGGCACAGTGCCCGTTCGGTCTCGGTCTCCGCGACGCGGGACGAGACCATCGACGAGAAGTCCGGTTCGGGCAGCGCCTTGCGGTCGAGCTTGCCGTTGGAGGTCAACGGCATCTCGTCGAGGACGACGAGGGCCGCGGGAACCATGTACCCGGGCAGGAACTCGGCGACGAGGCGACGGGCCTCGACCGGTTCGGGCACGTCCTGACCGACGAGATAACCGACGAGTTGCGCGGTGCCGGAAGGATCGGTGCGCACCACGGTCGCGGCGCGGGACACGCCGGGGATGCGCAGCAGGGCGGCGTCGACCTCACCGAGTTCGATGCGGAATCCCCGGACCTTGACCTGGTTGTCGACCCGGCCGCGGTAGACGAGCCGGCCGTCCTCGGTCCACTGCACGAGATCGCCGGTGCGGTACAGGCGGGCGTACGGACCGGAGGAGTCCTCCGAGTACGGATTCGCGACGAACCTCGTCGCGGTGAGGGCGGGTGCGTCGAGATACCCCCGGACCACGCCCGGCCCGGCCACGTACAGCTCGCCCTCGGTTCCGGCCGGCACGGGGGCGAGTCCCGCGTCGAGGACGTGGACGCGCAGGTTCGCGACGGGGCGGCCGACGACCGGTGTCTCGGCGTCGGCGACCTCCGCGACGAGGACGTCGACGCTGCACTCGGTGGGGCCGTAGAAGTTGAAGGCCGCACCCCGGCGTTCGCGCAGGCGGCTCCACAACCGCTCGGAGACGGCGTCGCCGCCGAAACCGAGGGTGGGCACGGTGCCGTCCGGGAACAGGCCGTCGTCGACGAACTGTTCGAGCTGGCTCGGTGAGAACTCGACGAAATCCCATCCCTCGTCGAGGGCGCGGCGTGCGAGTGCCGCCGGGTCGCGCTGGGTCGCCTCGTCGACGATGTCGACGGTGTGCCCGGCCAGCATCCACAGCAGCGGCTGCCACGACGCGTCGAACGCGAGCGACCAGGCCAGTCCGAGGCGGACGGATTCGCGGCCGGCCTCGCGGGCGGCACGGGTGAACACCTGGGCGCGGTGGCTGTGGAACAGGTTGACCAGCCCGCGGTGGGGTACGACGACACCCTTCGGTCTGCCGGTGGAGCCGGACGTGTGGATCACGTAGGCGATCGAGTCGGGTGTCAGCGGATCGCGCTCCGAGTCGTCGAGCGGAGCGTCGGACACGGCGTCGAGGTCGAGATCCTCGAGCACGACACGCTGCGGCGCCCCCGTCACCTCGGCGACCCGGTCGTCGGTCGTGCGGGTGGTGAGGACGCAGACGGGGTCGGTGGAGCCGAGGATGTGGGCGAGGCGTTCGAGGGGTTGATCGACGTCGAGCGGGACGTAGGCGGCGCCGGTCTCGAGGACGGCGTGGATGGCGACCAGCGCGTCGACGGTGCGGGGCAGCGCGAGGGCGACCCGTGCGTGCGGCCGGTCGAGATCGAAGTTCGAGGCGAGGTGGCGGGCCAGACGGTGCACCCGGGCGCCGAACTGTGCGTAGGTGAGCGTCACATGGGTGTCCGCCGCGGCCGGTGCGTCGGGGGCCGCCTCGATCCTCTCTCGCAGCAGGTCGACGAGGGTCAGGTCGGGGTCGAACGGGATGTCCGGGCTGTGGCTCCAGTCGTCGAGGATCGTCCGTCGCTCGTCGGCGGTCAGGACGGACACCTGCGCGAGCGGGGTGTGCAGACCCCGCTCTGCCACCGAGCCGAACAGCATCTCCAGTCGCTCGGTGTGGATCGTCAGATCCGCCTCGCTGTAGACGTCGGCGTCGACGTCGACGAACACCTCGAGTCCGGCACTGCCGTCGAGCGGCCGCACGGTGACCATGAAGTCCTGCAGGGGTCCTCGGGCCACCGAGTGCACGGCCGCACGCATGTCGCCGAACCGGAGCGAGTCGCCGAACGGCTTGACGTTGACCGACGGGCCGATGACGCCGCGGGATCCGGTGGGTAGTCGCAGGTCGCGCTGGATGTCCTCGGTGCGGTAACGATAGTGGCTGCGGCACAGCGCCACTCCGTCGCGAACCTGAGCTACGAGATCGACGAGCGTGGCCGAGGCGGTCGGATTCAGGCGCAGCGGAACGACATTGACCGCGGTGATCGGCACCCGCAGTGCGGCGCTGCCGAGCCGGTTCATGACGGGGAAACCGAGTGTGAGGTCCTCGCGGCCGGTCGCTCCGCGCAGGTAGGCGGCGACGAGCGCGGTGACCGCGTCGCCCCAGCTCGCGCCGACCTCCTTGCCGAGGGCCACCAGCCCGCGTTGCCGGTCGGCGTCGAGGGTGAAGCGTGCACCACGGGAGCGTCGTGCGATGCCACCCGGTCCGGGCCGGAGAGCGACCGCTTCGTCCACGCCGTCGAGGTACGCGCTCCAGAAGTCACGGTCGGCGTCGAAGTCGGCCGAGTCGCGATAGTCCGATTCCTCCCGTATCACCGATTCGACCGGATCGAACCGTGCGGCAGCAACTTCCGCACCGGCGACCGCGGCGGTGTAGCGCTCGGCGATGCGCCGGTTGAACAGCGAGAACCCGAAGGCGTCGAGGACGATGTGGTGAGCACGCAAGTAGAGCAGGACGTGATCGTCGGCGAGTCGCAGGACCGCGGCCCGGACGCACGGATCCACCGACAGGTCGACGGGCCGTTCGAGGTCGCGCACCATCCACTCGTGGGCCGCCTGCCAGGGGTCCGACGCGAGGGTGAGGTCGACGGTGGGGGCGAGATCGAGCGTGCGCGCACCGGGAATCTGAACGACCGTACCGTCGGCGAGAGTCTCGAATCCCGCGACCAGCACCTCGGCCTCGGATGCCGCTGCGGAAACCGCAGTGACCAGCGCTTCCTCGTCGACTGCGCCTCGCAGTTCGATACATTCCGAGGTGTTGAACAGCGGGTTGTCGGGGTTCAGTTGCTGGGCGAACCATACGCCCGACTGTGCGCGCGACAGAGCGAGCCGTGAGGCGTCCGGGCCGGCAAGGGGCACTGGAGATCCTCTTTCCTTCGATCGAAACGATTGGCTGGGAACGGAATCCGCTGATGTGCGCGCTGCGGCGCCGGAGGGCACAGTACCAAAGGTTAGGCTTACCGTATATGTTGCTCAGTGATCGTGTGTCCTGTGGCGCGGTCCTGCCAGCAGACCTCCTCAACCGGAAGGTACGAGAATGCAAGTGCCGGTCCTCGGCGCAACCGCTACCGACCGGGCCGAGCGGCCCGTCGCGCACCCGTTCGTCCTGTCCCGCCCGCACGGCACGGTGGTCGCCGAAGGCGTGAGCGCACGCTTCGACCGCGCGTCCGTCGCCGCCGACGCCCTGCGCACCGGACAGGCCGCCGCGATCGTCGGAGCATTGCCCTTCGCACCCGACGGACCGGCCGCACTGACCGCTCCGAACACACTCCATCACTCCCCCGCGCACTACGACGCTCCGGCCGCCGACCTGCCCCCGATCACGATCACAGGTGCACTGCCGTCGGAGGGCGAGCACATCGATCGGGTCGAGACCGTACTGCGCCTGCTCCGCTCGGACGACAACGACCTGCTCAAGGTGGTCCTGGCCCGGGCACTCGCTCTGCGCGCCGACCGGCCCGTCACCCCGCACGACCTCCTCGTCGCTCTCACGCGAAACGATCCGCTGCACAACGGCTTCCTCGTCGACCTCACCGCCGCCGGCGGTGCGTGGACGGGACGTCACCTGGTGGGATCGAGCCCGGAGGTGCTCGTGCGCCGTCGCGGCGATCGGGTCACCGCCCACCCCCTCGCCGGATCCGCACCGCGTCATCGCGACCCCGAGATCGATCGGGCGACAGCCGACGAACTCGCCGGGTCTGCGAAGAACCTCGCCGAGCACGCACACGTGATCGATGCGATCCGCACCGCGCTCGAACCGTTGTGCGTCGACCTCGACATCCCCGAGCAGCCGACCGTGACGAGCACGCGCCAGCTGTGGCATCTCGGCACTCCCATCGAGGGTCGCCTGCGCGATCCGGGTGTCACGGCCCTCGATCTCGCACTCGCAGTGCACCCCACTCCCGCGATCTGCGGCACGCCGACCGCCGCGGCCCGCGATCTGATCCTCGCCACCGAGGGCGACCGGGGCTTCTACGCCGGTGCGCTCGGATGGTGCGACGCCGCGGGCGACGGCGAGTGGCTGGTCACCATCCGCTGCGCCGTCCTCGACGCCGACGGTGTCGGGCTCACGGCGTACGCCGGGGGCGGTATCGTCGCCGACTCCGACCCCGCCGACGAACTGGCCGAGACGACCGTCAAGTTCGGCACCGTCCTCGATGCACTGGGAGTACTCCGATGACCGATACCGCACCCTCCCCCGTCACGCTCGTCGTCGGGGCCGCGCAGGGCATCGGCCGCGCGACCGCCGAGGTCCTCGCGCGTGCCGGCCACCGTCTCGTACTCGCCGACCGCAACGCCGAGGGACTGCGCAAGACCGCCGCCCTGCTCGGCGGCTCCGTCCCCACCTACCCCGTCGACATCCGCGACCACGACGCCGTCGCCTACGTCGTCGAGAGCATCGAATCCGAGCACGGACCGATCGAGCATCTCGCGCACGTCGCCGGTGTCTTCACCACGGGATCGGTGCTCGACTCCGATCCCGAGGACTGGCAGCACATGTACGACGTCAACGTCACCGGCCTGCTGTCGGTCCTGCGTTCGGTCGGACGGGCCATGCGGGAGCGGCGGTCGGGTTCGATCGTCGTCGTCGGATCGAACTCCGCCGGCGTGCCGCGCATGGGCATGGGCGCCTACGGATCGTCCAAGGCCGCCTCCACGATGATCGTCCGGATCCTCGGACTCGAACTGGCGCAGTACGGGATCCGCGCCAACATCGTCGCCCCGGGCTCCACCGACACCGCCATGCAGCGCTCGCTGTGGGAGGACCCGAACGACGACGCGGGCGCCCGCAGCGCCATCGAGGGTGACCTGTCGCAGTTCAAGGTCGGCATCCCCCTCGGCCGCATCGCCGAGCCCGCCGACATCGCCGAGGCCATCGAGTTCCTGCTGTCCGACCGTGCTCGCCACATCACCATGCAGGCGCTGTACATCGACGGCGGCGCCACCCTCCGCGCCTGACCGACAGACCGGCCCGACCGACCCGACATCGATCCGCATCCCGAAAGGAACCGTTCCGTGACAACCGGTTTCGAGCGCACGCCGCTCGTCGACACCGCCCGCTACCCCGAGGAGTTCGCCGAGCGGTATCGCGCAGCCGGTTACTGGACGAGCGAGACCTTCGGCGAGTTCCTCCCGGCCCGCGCCGCCCGGTTCGCCGATCGCACCGCCGTCGTCGGACACGACGCGACGGGCACCTGGCGGCACATCACCTACCGCGAACTCGACGACGCCTCGGCCCGCATCGCCGCCGGTCTCGCCGACCTCGGGGTCCGGAAGGGCGACCGTGTCGTCCTGCAGTTGCCGAACATCGTCGAGTACACCGAGGTGCTCTTCGCGGTCTTCCGCCTCGGCGCGCTCCCCGTCTTCTCCCTGCCCGCACACCGCGCGTCGGAGATCGGCTACTTCTGCCGGTTCAGTGACGCCGCAGCGTACGTGATCGCCGCCGAACACGGCGGATTCGACTACCGCGTGCTCGCCCGGCAGGTCACCTCGGAGATGGAGAATCCGCCGGCGGTCGTGGTCGCGGGTGAGGCCGAGGAGTTCACCGCGCTCGGGTCGTTGCGCGACCGCGAACCCGCTCCGATCACGGAGAACGACTCCGGAAGCGTTGCCTTCCTCCAATTGTCGGGTGGCACGACCGGAACGTCGAAGCTCATCCCCCGCACCCACGCCGACTACCTGTACTCCGTGCGCGAGTCCGCGGTGATCTGCGGAGTGGACGAGAACACCCGCATGCTGGTCGCGCTGCCGGCCGCGCACAACTTCCCGATGAGCTCGCCGGGCATCCTCGGTGTGCTGCACGCCGGCGGCACCGTCGTCCTCGCTCCGGATCCGAGCCCCGACACCGCGTTCGCCCTGATCGAGAGCGAGGGCGTGACGATGGCGTCGCTCGTCCCGCCCCTCGCGCAGGCGTGGCTGTCGGCGCGGGCCCGCACCGAACGCGACCTGTCGTCGCTCGAGGTACTGCAGGTCGGTGGCGCGAAGTTCCCGGCCGAGGCCGCCAAACGCGTTCGCCCCGAACTCGGCTGCACGCTGCAGCAGGTCTTCGGAATGGCGGAGGGTCTCGTCAACTACACCCGGCTCGACGACGACGAGGACACCATCGTCACCACCCAGGGCCGGCCGATCAGCCCCGACGACGAGATCCGCGTCGTCGACGACGCGGACGAGCCCGTTCCCGCGGGCACCACCGGTCACCTGCTCACCCGCGGCCCGTACACGATCCGGGGCTACTACAACGCGCCGGAACACAATTCGACGGCGTTCACCCCGGACGGCTTCTACCGCACCGGCGACATCGTCCGGCTCACCGAGCACGGCTACATCGTCGTCGAGGGACGCGCGAAGGACCAGATCAATCGCGGTGGCGAGAAGATCGCAGCCGAGGAGGTCGAGAACCATCTGATCGCGCACCCGGCCGTGCTCGACGCGGCGGTGGTGTCGATGCCCGACCAGTATCTCGGCGAACGCACCTGCGCTTTCGTCGTCACCGAGGGTGAAGTGCCGAAGGCCCTCGCGCTCAAGAAGTTCCTGAGGGAGCGAGGGCTGGCCGAGTACAAGATCCCCGACAAGGTGCAGTTCGTCGACGCCTTCCCGGTCACGGGAGTGGGCAAGATCAGCCGGAACGAACTGCGGCGCGCTCTCGCGGCCACTCTGAAGGACTGATCTCGCTCCGCGACGACGGGACGGTCTCACCTCGCTCGGCGCGGGCCGCGAGGGTCGCGTAGCGGCCACCGCGGGCGACGAGGTCGTCGTGCGTTCCGCGTTCGACGATGCGGCCCCGGTCGAGGACCACGATCTCGTCGGCGTTGCGCACGGTCGAGAGCCGGTGCGCGATGGTGATGGTCGTGCGTCCGCTGCGCGCGGCGTCGAGGGCCTGCTGCACGGCGTGCTCGGTGTCGTTGTCGAGGGCGCTGGTCGCCTCGTCGAGCACGAGGACACGCGGGTCGCGCAGGAGCGTGCGTGCGATCGCCAGGCGCTGCTTCTCGCCGCCCGAGAAGCGGTGTCCGCGGGCGCCGACGACGGTGTCGTAGCCGTCCGGCAGCGAGACGATCAGGTCGTGGATGTGTGCGGCGCGGGCCGCGGCCTCGATCTCGTCGTCGGTCGCGTCCGGCTTCGCGTAGCGCAGGTTCTCCCGGACGGTCGCGTGGAGGAGGTAGGTCTCCTGCGAGACCACGCCGACCAGTCCGGCGAGATCGGCGAGCCGCATGTCGCGCAGGTCGACACCGTCGATGCTCACGCGCCCCTCGACCGGGTCGTACAGTCGTGCGACGAGCGAGCCGAGCGTGGTCTTGCCCGAGCCTGTCTCACCGACGAGCGCAACCTGCGCCCCCGCCGGGACGTCGAGGTCGATCCCGTCGAGCGCGTTGCGGTGCGCTCCTTCGTAGCGGAAGCTCACGTTCTCGAACCGCACCCGGCCGGCGACGGTCGCCGGGTCGACGGGCGCCGGATCGCGCGGGTCGTCGATGTCGACGGGAAGGTCGAGGTATTCGAAGATGCGGCTGAACAGGGCCAGCGAACTGGTGACGGAGACACCGACGTCGAGCAGGCTCATCAGCGGCCGGAACAGCGCGCCCTGCAGTCCGGTGAAGGCCACCAGGGTGCCGATCGTCATGCCGCCCGAGGTGGCCGGCAGACCGGCGACGAGATAGAGGACCGCGGGGATCGCCGCGAAGACGATGTTCATCGTGGCCATGCGCCAGCGGCCGGACAACTGCGCGTGCACCTCGAGATCGGCCAGTTCCTCCGATGTGCGGGCGAACTTGTCGGACAGTGCCGGGCCGGTGCCCAGCGTCTTGACGAGCAGCACGCCGCTGACCGACAGTCCTTCGTCGATCTGCGACTGCATGTCGGCGAGGCGGCGCTGCTGACGGGCAGTGACGGCGCGGCGCATGAGCGCGACCCGGCGCGTGAGCCAGATGGCCGGCGGGAGCACGATCAGGGACAGCAGGGCCAGTCGCCAGCTGAGGACCGCCATGGCGATCGCCGTGCCGACGACGGTGGTGACGTTGGACGCCAGCGAGGTCGCGGTGTTGGTGACCACGGACTGCATGCCACCGATGTCGTTGGTCAGCCGCGACTGGATCTCGCCGCCGCGAGTGCGGGTGAAGAAGTTCAGAGACTGGCGCTGCAGGTGGGAGAAGACCCGGGTGCGCAGACCGTGCATGACGTTCTGGCCGACGGTCGTGGAGATCCAGGTCTGGACGACGGACAGGAGCGAGCTCGCGACGGTGACGGCCAGCATGCCACCGACCGCCCACAGCAGCAGGCTCACGTTCTGGTGCGGGATGGCGTCGTCGATGACGGCGCGGACGAGGAAGGGGGTCGCGAGGGAGATCACCGACGAGGCGATGATGAGCGCGACGACGAGGGTGATCTTCCACCGGTAGGGCGCGAAGAGGGCGCCGATACGGCGCAGGCTCACCGGGGCTTCGCGGAGCTGTTCGAGATCCTTCTTGTCGATCCTGCCGCGGCTGCCCGGCTTGCCGCCGAGTGTGGGTGGGGGCTGCATCATGTGCGCCACCTCGATTCGTGGTTCGTGTTTCGTACTTATTGAGGTTGCCTCATTGAGTGGCAACCGTCAAGTGAGGTACTGTGAGCACTATGTCGGATTCACCCGTCGCACTGCGCGATCTGCTCCTCACCACCACGCGTACGCTGCGCCGACGCTGGCACGACCTCCTCCAGCCGTGGGGATTGTCACCCCACGAGTACCGGGCCCTCGACGTCATCGGACGCGCCGACGACCCGATCCGCCTCGGCGTCGTGGCCAAGGAACTGCGCATCGTCCCCCGCTCGGCCACCGAGGTCGTCGACCGCCTCGAGACGCGGGGTCTCACCGAGCGGCTCCCCGATCCCGCCGACCGGCGCGCGGTCTGCGTGCGGCTGACCGACGAGGGCCGCAGGATCCGGGCCGAGCTGGCCTCCGCCCGCGATGCCGACGCCGTCGAGATGTTCGACCGGCTCGGCGCCGAGGAACGCGCGCGACTGTCCGATCTGCTGCACAAACTCGTCGACGACCGGCCGCGCTGATCCTTTCCGGTTCCGGGTACTCACATTTCCGACGGCGGCGACGTCTTCCCTACGAGGGCCTGTGCCCGTGTTGTCCGGCCGATCGAGGAGAGCCCGTGGAGACCATCGAGAATCTGCAGTCGCGCGTCGACGCACTGAACCTGCCCGAGCTGACGAACGAGCTCGACGAGAACGGCTGCGTCCTCACCGGGCCGCTGCTGAGCGACGACGAATGCGCCGAGCTCGCGGCCCTGTGGGACGACGACGCCCGCTTCCGCACCACGGTCGACATGAGCCGCTACCGATACGGGCACGGCATCTACAAGTACTTCGGCCTACCCGTCCCCGACGCCGTCGCACACCTGCGCTCGGCGTTCTACCGGCAGCTGCTCGGCGTCGCGCGCTCGTGGGCCGAACGCCTCGGCGATCCGGCACCCTGGCCCGACGACTTCGACGACTGGCTGGGCATGTGCCACGCGGCCGGCCAGACCGACCCCACCCCGCTGATGCTGCGCTACACCACCGGCGACTGGAACGCCCTGCACCGCGATCTCTACGGCGACCTCGTGTTCCCCCTGCAGGTCGTGATCGGGCTCGACCGGGCGGGCGTCGACTACACCGGCGGTGAGTTCCTGCTGGTCGAACAACGGCCCCGCGCGCAGTCGCGGGGCACCGTCACCGTGCTCGAGCGCGGCCACGCGCTGATCTTCACCACCCGCGACCGACCGATCCGCTCGGCACGCGGATGGTCGCGGGCGCCGGTCCGGCACGGCGTGAGCACCGTCCGTTCCGGCCTGCGTCGCACGCTCGGCCTGGTCCTGCACGACGCGGCCTGAGCATTCTTACCGTTCGAAGATCCGCCGCGGATTGTCCACGAGCATCGTGGTGATCTGCTCCTCGGTCACGCCCCGTTCGCGCAGGGCCGGCAGCACCTCGTCGCTGATGTGGTTGTAGTTCCAGTTGGGCACGGCGGCCTGCTTCACGTCGTGCGGGAACCAGTCGATGAAGCATGCCGCGTCGTGCGAGAGCACCATGCGCTCGGTATAACCGGCCTCCACGAGCGCGACCACCGTGTCGACGCGCTGCTCGAACGGCAACAGCAGGTCGAGGCCGAAGCGGTCCATCCCCAGAATCGAACCGGCGTCGGCGATCCGGCGCAGGTAATCCAGATCGGTCGAATCACCGCTGTGCCCGACGACCACCTTGGTGAGGTCGACACCTTCCTCCGCGAGCACGCGTTGCGCCACCTCCCCCGATCCGGTGTGCGGGTTGGTGTGCACCGTGATCGGCACGCCGGTCTCGACGTGCGCCTGCCCCACCGCCCGAATCACGCGTTCGACGCCCGGCGTGAGGCCCGGAAGCTCGATGGCGCACTTGAGCATTCCTGCACGTACCCCCGTGCCGGCGATGCCCTCGCGGATGTCCTTCACGAACAGTTCGGTGAGCGGTTCCGGTCCGTCCACCAGCAGCCCCGGCCCGACGTTGTGGAACTGGAACGGCAGATCGTTGTAGGTGTACAGGCCCGTCGCGACGACGATGGAGATGTCCACCTGTTCGGCGACGCGCTGGATGCGCGGGATGTACCGGCCGAGACCGACCACCGTGGGATCGACGATCGTGTCGATGCCACGCTCCGACAACGCCTTCAACTTCGCCACCGCGTCGTCGACACGCTCGTCCTCGTCCCACGGGCTCGGGTAGTCGGGAAAGTTGCTGCGGATCTCCTCGCCGAGCACGAAGACGTGCTCGTGCATGAGGACTCTGCCCAGACGGCCCGTGTCGAGGGGGCCGCGAACGGTGTCGACGGATGTCATGACCGGTGACGTTAGGACACCACCGGCGGGAGGGGCACCGATTTCACGAATCGGTGGGAGTCGACTCCTCGAGGGCCTGACGGTAGCGACGCATGCCGCGCAGCCACCGGTCGTAGTCGGCGCCCTTGTTCCGGTACAGCTCGAGGACCTCCGGGTGCGGAAGGATCAGGAAGTGCTCCTCCTCCATCGCGGCGAACACCGTCTCCGCGACGTCCGCGGGTTCGAGCACCGCACCGGCGGTCGTGACGGCCCGGGTGGCGAGTTCGCCGAGTGCATGCCCGGATGCGTCCCCCGAGTACAGCAGGGGTGTGTTGACGCCCATCGGGCACAGGCAGCTCACCCGCACGCCCTTGTCGCCGTAGGTCACCGACAACCACTCGGCGAAACCGACGGCCGCGTGCTTGGTGACCGAGTAGGTGGCCGAGCCGATCTGGGTGAGCAGGCCCGCCGCCGACGCCGTGCTGACGAAATAGCCCTCGCCGCGTTCGACCCAGCGGGGCACCAGCAGTCGCGCCGCCCGGATGTGTGCGCGCAGGTTGACGTCGAAGGACTGCTCCCAGACCGAGTCCTCGATCTCCAGGCCCGGCACACCGGTGACACCGGCATTGGCGAAGTACATGTCCACGGGACCGAACTCCGCTTCGGCGCGCTCGACGAGCCCGCGGATGTGCTCGTCGTCGGAGACGTCCGCCGCCACCGCGACCGCGCTGCCCGGCGTCTTCTCCTCGAGCGTCGCGACGACGCGCTGTGCCGCGTGTTCGTCGAGGTCTGCGACCACCACTCGCGCACCCCGTTCGACGAGGCCGGCAGCGATGGCGCCGCCGATTCCGCCGCCCCCGCCGGTCACGACGGCCACTCTGCCTTCGACCTTCATCGCTGTTACCTCCCCGTCGAATCGCAGTGCCGTCCCATGCGGCACAGTTGGTACGGAACCTGTCTACACGTATCACCGGCTGTAGGTACCGCTCACACGCACGGAAGGTCGAGCACCCGGGATGGACGAATTGTTCTCCGTCTCCCGTCCGCGACGCGAGATCGCGCCGGGCGCCGTGCACTTGCCCGACTGGCTCGGCCCGGACGAACAGCGCGAGCTCGTCGAGCTGTGTCGCGAATGGGCGCGCCCACCGGCGCCGATGCGGCACACCCTGCTGCCGGGTGGCGGACGGATGTCGGTGAGCACGGTGTGCCTCGGATGGCACTGGTCGCCCTACCGGTACACCCGCACCGCGGTCGACGTCGACGACGCTCCCGTTCCCCCGCTTCCCGACCGGCTCGTCGAACTCGGGCGGCGTGCCGTCGCCCATGCCTACGACGATCCGGCGGTCGGGAACGGGTACGAGCCCGATACCGCCCTGATCAATTTCTACGACCGCGACGCGCGGATGGGCATGCATCAGGACAAGGACGAGCGGGTGAGCGCGCCGATCGTGTCGCTCAGCCTCGGGGATGCCTGCCTGTTCCGGTTCGGCAACACCGAGTCGCGCGGCCGGCCGTACACCGACGTGCGTCTCGAATCCGGCGACCTGTTCGTCTTCGGCGGGCCGTCGCGGTTCGCCTACCACGGGGTGCCGGTCGTGTATCCGGACACCGGTAGCGCCCGCTGCGGACTCACCGCTGGGCGCCTCAACATCACCCTGCGGAGCACCGGACTCGCCTGACCGAACCGTGCCGGAATTCCGAACGTTCGGTCTGTGACTTTGTAACCAACTACACTCGGAGTAGCGGTTCTCCGGCGAGAAATACGTCAAATCGGACGATATTCTCGTGCGGTAGTCATCGGTGTCGGGGTCGATCACAGGAGACTGCCATGTCCGACTTCGTTTGTCGTCGTGTCCTGGCGATCATCGCAGGACTCACCCTCGGCCTGACCGGACCTGTCGCCGCCGCTGCCGCTACCGGCACCGCGTCCACCGCCCGCGCGGAGACCTTCCGTCCGTGCCCGGAGCGGTTCGTCATCGCGGTCGACGGAACCCGCAACCTCGACACCCCGGATTCGATCGATCCCGATTCGCCCCTCGCGAAGATCTCGGCGCGCTACGCGGCACCCGGCACGGTGGTCGAGCACATCCGTTATCCCGCCGTCGTGGTCCCGGTGCCCGAGTCCGGGTCGAGCGAGGGATCTGGTCGTCTCGCCTACGACGAGTCCAAGAGGATCGGGCACCAGCGCCTGCGCGAGACCATCACCGTCCGGCACGGCTCGTGCCCCGACAGCGAACTCGTCGTCCTCGGTTACTCGCAGGGCGCGTCGATCGCCGGCGACGTCCTCGCCGAGATCGCAGCCGACGGTTCGGTGCCGCCGGAGCGGATCAGCGGTGTGTTGTACTCCGACCCGCGTGACACCCGGGGAGTCGAAACACTGTTTCCGGGCGAGGTCGTCCCGGGCATCACGCTCGGCGGTGGTCGCGACGACTTCGGCACGATCGCCGTCGAACGGATCTGCATCGAGGGTGACGCGGTCTGCGACGGCGTGACGCCAGAGGAGAGCGAAGGGTGGTTGGGCGAGAACGTTACCGGCTACCTGAGACTGCACACGACCTATCCCGACTACGAGCCGTGAGCATCGTCGCACCAGGGAGAACCCGGGCGGGGATATACCGGTTCGGTATCGTCGGTTCATGAGCGTCGAGTCCCCGGCCACCCATCTCTCCGCTTCCGGCGATGATCCTCTCGCGCTGGAGCGGCAGGTGTGTTTCGCGCTCGCCGTGGCGAACCGCGCCGTGCTCGCGGTCTATCGACCGATCCTCGACGGGCTGGGCCTGACCCACCCGCAGTATCTGGTCATGCTTGCTCTGTGGGAACGTTCGCCGCTGACGAGCAAGGAGGTGGGGCAGTTGCTCCAGCTCGACTCCCCCACGCTGTCTCCCCTGCTCAAGCGACTCGAGGCGCTGGGCCTGCTCACCCGCGCGCGCAGCGCGGCCGACGAACGGCAACTCGTCCTCGAGCTCACCGACGCCGGACGGGCGCTGCGTGCCGAGGCCGAGTCGGTGCCGGGACAGGTCGTCGACGCCCTCGGTGTCGGACTCGACGAACTCCAGGACCTGCACGCCGCGCTCGTCCGCGTCAACACGGCGGCACTGAAGGCCGGAGCACTCTGACAGATCGGTAGCTGCCGCAACCCCGACGGCTCGCGGCAGCACTGTCCGACCGTCTTCTATCGATACGCATCGGCACGGTGCGAAATCGCGGTGACCTCGACCGTGCGGCGCTCATTCCTCGGACGACCGGTCGTCACGCATCAGTCGCTTCAGCTCCTCCGTATCGACGACGTCTCCCGACTCGACCTCGGTTCGGCCCGCGATGTGCGTCCTCAGCAGATCGGCAACCGACAACACCGCGATCGTCTCCTGCATCGCGTCGTAATCGTCGGCACCGAGAAGCACCGCGGCGCGGTGCCCGTTACGGGTGATCTCGAATCGCTCGTGTGTGGGCTCGGCCTCGTCGACCAGTCGTGACAATTGCGCCCGGGCGATGGCGACAGGAAGAGTGGTCATGTACATATTTCTAGCGAAATCGCTGGGGAAGTCGCAGGTCATTCGGTTCGCGTCGAGTCCGACGCCGGCTTTCGACGCGAGGCCACGAACGCCAGGACGAGACCGAAGGCCACCCAGCACAGCAGGACGATCGTGGGGAAACCCGCGCCGGCGCCGTCGCGATCCGGCCGGACGGTCGGTGACCCGGGGCGCCGCACGCGCGGACGCCCCGGGACCGGCTCAGTGCGGGAGTTCGAGCGTCGTCGGCACCAGCGGAACCGAGGCCTCGCCGGTGTAGACGAGGAAGGTGAACGACTCCTGGAAGTACAGGTTCACCGTCTCGGCGTCGTGCGAGAGGTAGCCGATCGACAGATCCTGGCCGACCTGCAGGTCGTAGTCGCCGCCGCGCGTGGTCAGGACGAACGCACCGTCGATCGCCGGGGCCCAGATGAGGTCGCCGTCGATGAGGCGGCGCAGCTGTTCGCGGATCGGATAGCCGTGATCGGACGTCTCGCTGACCTTGGTGTATTCGTCGGCGCCGAGCAGGATCGAGTACGGGCCGCCTACACCCGCCAGTCGCAGCTGCGACAACGCCTGGCTGATGATCTCCGGGAAGTCGCGGGGATCGTCGGGCAGCTGCAGGGACGGGTTCGACGACGACGCCCGGATGCCCTCGATACCGGCGGCCGCGTAGCCCTCGAAGATCGCGCGGTCCTCGGCGAAGGCGATCTGGCGGGCCGCTTCCTTGACGGGGTCGAGGTCGATGTCGCGGGAACCGCGCTCGACGCTGTCGATCTCCTCGCGCGACAGCGTGAACGGCACCCGCAGTTCGACGACCGGCGCGACGCGGTGCTGGCGTGCCCGCACTCCGGTGGCCGGGGGCTCGATCTCGCGGGTGCGGCCGAGACCCACCGCTGCGAAGTCGGTGCCGTGCGGTCCGGAGAAGTCGACGACGGTGCGTCCGGCGACGTGCCGCTTGAAGGTGCGCGCGGCCTCCTCCTCGATCTCGGTCCATGCTGCCTCGGAAATCGGGGCGAGGTCGCGATACAGATTGTTCACAGCGTCGAACTCCTTCGCAGAGCGCCAATTCCGAGTGATCCGTCGGCCGGCCGGCCGGCGGTCGAGGCACTCGAATCTTCGTGGGAGGGAATATCCGCCGGTGACGGCGGAAGATCTTCGAGGAACTCCAGCGAGGGGCAGAAGAACAGCGAGCCCGTCACCGCGGTGGAGAAGTCCAGGATGCGGTCGGTGTTGCCGGGTGGGCTGCCCAGGAACATGTTGCGCAGCATCTGCTCGGTCACCTCCGGGGTGGCCGAGTAACCGATGAAGTAGGTGCCGAACTCGTCGGCGCCGAAGCTGCCGAACGGCATGTTCGCGCGCACGATCTGCTGCTCGACCCCGTTCTCGTCGACGATCACGTTCAGCGCGACGTGCGAATTCGCGGGCTTGGTCTCGTCGTCGAGTTCGATGTCGTCGAGCTTGGTCCGGCCGATCGCCCGCTCCTGCTCCTCCACCGTCAGCGAGTTCCACGACGCGAGGTCGTGCAGGTACTTCTGGACGATGACGTAGCTACCCCCGGCGAAGTCCGGATCCTCGTCGGAGACCAGGGCCGCGTCGACGGCCTCGTCGTCCTCGGGGTTCTCCGTTCCGTCGACGAAGCCGAGCAGGTCGCGGCGCTCGAAATAACGGAAGCCGTGCGTCTCGTCGACGACCCGAGCCGCACCGCGCAGCCGATCGTTGATCTTCGCGGCGAGTTCGAAACACAGGTCCATCGTCGACGCGCGGAGGTGGAACAGCAGGTCGCCGGGGGTCGAGGGGGCCCGGTGCCGACCGCCGTCGAGCGGGACGAACGGATGGAGTCCGGCGGGCCGGGGGCCGTCGAACAGCCGGTCCCACATGTCCGAGCCGATGCCGGTGACGACCGACAGGCCGCCCTCCTGGATGCGGAAACCGACCGAGCGGCGCAGGCCCGAGAGATCCTCGAGCAGATCCCGCACGGTGTCCTCTGCGCCCTCGTCGACGGTGACGACGAGGAAGATCGCCGCTTCGGTGAGCGGGGTCAGTATCGGTTGTGCACGAACCACTCCGACAACGCTAGTGCACGCCGACGAAACAGGCATTCACGGCACGCCGACGTTCGTCACTGCACAATTGCAGCGTCAAGGCACCATCCAGCCCAGTACGGAGGTGGACTGCAGCCACACGAGGACGGCAAGCACCGCGAGACCGGCGATGCTCAATGGCCAGATCCGGCGCATGAGCAATCCGTCCTTGCCGGACAGTCCCTTCACCGACGACACAAGCGCGAGGTTCTGCAGTGCGATCGGGGTGCCGGTGGTGCCGCCGGCCATGTTCCCCGCGACCAGCACGGTCGGGTCGAGTCCCGACTGCTGGGCCGCGGCGACCTGCAGGCTGCCGAACATCGCATTGGAGGCGGTGTTCGAGCCGGTGACCACGACGCCGAGCCAGCCGAGCACCGGCGACAACAGCGCGAACGCCACGCCCGCACCGGCGAGGAAACCACCGATCGTGGCGGTCTGCCCGGACAGGTTCATCACGTACGCGAGGGCGAGCACCGCCGTCACCGTCGCGAACGACCACCGCAACTGCACGACCGCCGCGACGAAGCACCGCACCGCGTCGGCCACCGCGACCTTCAGCACCGGCATGGACAGCAGCGCGGCGACGAAGACGAGGCTGCCCGGAGCCGTGAGCAGATCGATGGTGAAGGTCTCCGCGGTGGGAACGTCCCCGTCGGCCGTGGTCACGTCCACACCCGGCCACGGGAAGGACAGGCTCGCGTTCGACAGCAGCGACGCCACCGGACCGAACCGGCTGACGAGGAAGACGATGACGATCAGCGCGTAGGGAGCGAACGCCTCGACGACGCGTCGCCGCGAGTCGTGGATCCGCTCGGCCGCGGCCCGGCGGACCTCCCGATGCGTGGGGTGCACCTTCACCGCGACGAGCAGCACGAGCAGACCGGCCACGGCACCGGCGATATTGCTCAGCCCGACGGTGAGGTAGCTCGCGCACACGAACTGGGCGGCACCGAAGGCGAGTCCGACCACCAGCGCGACCGGCCACGTCTCACGCACACCGCGCCATCCGCCGACCACCGCGACCAGCACGAGCGGGACGAACACCGCGAGCAGGCAGACCTGGCGCGCGACGACCGGTCCGATCTCGTCGATCGGGATCTCCGACACGCGCGACATCGTCAGGATCGGTGTGCCCATGACGCCGAGCGGGGTGACGACCGAGTTGGCGAGCAGCGACGCCGCGGCTGCACGCACCGGCGGCAGACCGGCGCCGATGAGCACGACGGTCGACACGACGATGGGGGTGCCGAAGCCGGCGACCGCCTCGAGCAGCGCGCCGAACAGGAAGGCGATGACGATGGTGAGGATCCGCGGATCCGGGGATATTCGCCCGAAGGCGCGGGTGAGGACGTCGAAGTGCCCGGATTCGACGGTGAGCCGGTACACCCAGACGGCGTTGACCACCGTCCACATGATCGGGAAGAGACCGAAGACCGCACCTTCGACACCGGCGCTGAGCGCGGATCCGACCGGCATGCCGTAGACGGCGGTGCCCACGATGAGGGCCACCACCACCGCGATGCCCGCGGCCGAATGGGACCGCAGACGGAAGACGGCGAGCAGGACGAGCATGGTCAGCAGCGGGAGTACCGCCACCAGTGCCGACCACGCGAGCGACCCGCCGACCGGCGCGATCGGCTGAACGTATGCACCTGTCACTGCATCACGACCGGTGTGTCTCCACGGCGGTGCGGATGGTGGCGGCCGTGCCGTCGAGCACGGTCCGGTTCGGTGTCCGCCAGTCGGCGCGGATCCCGAAGCCGTCCCCGGCCCTGCGCGGCACGAGGTGCAGGTGGACGTGGAAGACCTCCTGGCCGGCAGCCACGCCGTCGGCGAGGAACATGTTCACGCCCTCGATGGGGAGGTCGGACGCGCGCATCGCTGTGGCGATCCGTTGCCCGGCGGCGAACACCTTCGCTCCGTCGTCGGGATCGAGCTGTGCCAGTCCGGAGGCGTGCCGCTTCGGGATCACGAGCAGATGCCCCGGGGTGAACGGGCGGATGTCCATGAATGCGAGCACGTCGGGTTCGTCGAGCACGACGCTGGCCGGCGACTGCCCGGCCACGATGGCGCAGAAGATGCAGTCCGTCACCGTGGCGTGGACTCCTCCGTACGTGCGGGTCCGCGGGCGGATTCGAGCAGGCGCAGCAGTTCGCCCTGAACCTCGGGACGGTCGCGTACCGGATCGTCGCTGTGCGCGAGGCACAGCATCGCTTCCTCGACGGCCGCGACGAGCAGGTGCGCGAGCACCGACGTCCGCGTGGGCGACGCCTCGTAGGTCTCGGGGTCGAGGGTGACGAGCATGCGCTCGATGGCCTTCAGCGAGGAGTGCCGGTGGGTCTCGCGGACCTCGGCCCAGCCGAGGACCGCGGGGGCTTCGATGAGCAGCAGTCGGCGGGTCGCGGGGTCGTAGACGGCGTCGAGTGAGGCGAGCACGGCCTGGGTGAAACCCTCCCAGGCGTCGTCGACCGGTTCGGCCGGCACGAGGGAGCTCTCCGCTTCCTTCTGGAGGCGTTCGATGACGCCGCGGAACAGATCGCGCTTGTCGGCGAAGTGGTGGTAGAGCGCACCGCGCGTCACCCCCGCGACCGAGACGATCTCCTCGGTGGCCGCCGCCGCGTATCCGTCGCGCAGGAACACCTCGCGCGCCGCATCGAGCAGCGCGGTGCGTGTTCGCGCTGCGTCACGCACCCGACCCGTATTTCCCGGTTTCACCGACACTTCGTTCTCCCCTGTTGATACCGCCACCCCCATCGGACACTCCCCCCGGTAGTCGGCTCCCGTGATTCCTGCTGAATCGGTTTCCTAGAGAATCGGCGCCGGCGTGTACTTCGCCGCTTCCGGATACTGCGTTACGAGATCCTGCACCGCCGCGACGACCGCTTCGACCTGCGCGACCGCGGCTCCGGCGAAGACCTCCCGGTCGGCCAGTGCCGTGTCGAGCGCGGCGCGGTCGAGCGGAAGCCGGTCGTCGGCGGCGAGACGGTCGAGCAGATCGGGTTCGCGGCCCTCCTCGCGCATCGCGAGTGCGACGGAGACCGCGTGCTCCTTGATGACCTCGTGGGCGGTCTCGCGACCCACCCCGGCCCGGACCGCGGCCATCAGGACCTTGGTGGTCGCGAGGAACGGCAGGTACCGCACGAGTTCCTTCTCGATCACCGCCGGGTAGGCGCCGAACTCGGCGAGGACCGTCAGGAAGGTCTCCATCTGGCCGTCGATCGCGAAGAAGGCGTCGGGCAGGGCCACACGGCGGACGACGGAGCAGAAGACGTCGCCCTCGTTCCACTGCGCACCGGCGAGTTCGGCGGCCATCGACGCGTAGCCGCGCAGGACGACCTGCAGGCCGTCGACGCGCTCGCACGAACGGGTGTTCATCTTGTGCGGCATGGCGGACGAGCCCACCTGGCCGGGCTGGAAGCCCTCGGTGACGAGTTCGTGGCCGGCCATGAGCCGGATGGTGTGGGCGAACGACGCGGGACCGGCGCCGACCTGCACGAGCGCGGAGAGCACGTCGTGGTCGAGCGAACGCGGGTAGACCTGGCCGACGCTCGTGAAGACGTTCGCGAAGCCGAGATGCTGCGCGACCTTCTGCTCGAGCTGCGCGAGCTTGGCGGAATCACCGCCGAGCAGGTCGAGCATGTCCTGTGCGGTGCCCATGGGGCCCTTGATCCCGCGCAGCGGGTACCGGGCGATCAGTTCCCGGACGCGCTGCAGCGCGATGAGCAGTTCGTCGGCGGCCGACGCGAAACGCTTGCCGAGGGTGGTGGCCTGCGCCGCGACGTTGTGCGAGCGGCCGGCCATGACGAGCGAGGCGTACTCGGTGGCGCGCTCGGCGAGGCGTGCGGCCACGGCGACACCGTGGGAGTGGACGTGTTCGAGCGACCGCAGGATCTGCAGCTGCTCGACGTTCTCGGTGAGGTCGCGGCTGGTCATGCCCTTGTGGACGTGCTCGTGACCGGCGAGGGCGTTGAACTCCTCGATGCGAGCCTTGACGTCGTGCCGGGTGACGCGTTCGCGCTGCGCGATGGACTCGAGGTCGACCTGCTCGACCACGCGTTCGTAGTCTGCGATCGCCTGGGCGGGAACGTCGATCCCGAGTTCGGCCTGCGCCCGCAGCACCGCGAGCCACAGCTGCCGCTCGAGCACGATCTTGTACTCGGGCGACCACAGGTCCCGGAGTTCGGGGCTGGCGTAGCGGGTGGCGAGGACGTTGGGGATGTGGCTCACAGAAGTGAGTTTACGGTCCGGGCCTGCTCCCGTATTCCCCGACCTCAATCCTCGACCGGGGGCGCGACGCTCTCCACGACGTCGAGCAGGATGCCGCGCGCGAGCGAGCGCGGGTCGGGATCGAGCTCGCCCAGTCCGCCGAGGACCGCGCCGTCCACGACCGCCACGAGCCGGCGCACCTCGCGGGGCCGCACCGATCGGCAGCAGCGTTCGAGCAGGTCGGTGAGCAGATGGTCGATCTGTTCGCGCATGCGTACCTGCACGTCGCGCAGTTCCGGATAGCGGGCCGTCGCGACGCACCGCTCGTACCGGGAGATCAGGCGCTCGCGGTCGATGCCGCCGTCGCAGTCCCGCGGTCCGATCAGCAGGTCGACGATGAGATCGGCCGTGCCCTCGAGACTGCGCGGGAGCGGCTCGATGTCGCGGACACGCTCCCGCATCGTGTCGAGTTCCCGCTCGCTGTTGTAGTCGACCGCGCACGCGACGAGGTCGTCGAGCGATTCGAAGTAGTAGGTGGTCGATGCGAGCGGCAGGCCCGCGCGGGTCGCGACGGCCCGGTGGCGGACGGCGTCGATGCCCCCTTCGAGGATGAGGTCGGCCGCTGCCTCGACCAGCGCCTGACGGCGCCGTTCGCCCTTCGGGGTCGCAGCAATCGACACCTTCTCATGGTGACAGTCCCGAGCGTCTCACCAGGGGAAAACGGAATTGGAGACCAACCGGTACCATTGCGCCCGCCCGCGCGTGTCGAGTCCTCGGCGGGCGCCGCCCCGCGAGTAGGTCATCGAACGATCGGAGCCGTACCGGATGAGACGTCGACGCTTTCTGCAGGCCTCGCTTCTCGGGGCCGCCCTGGCGGGTGCCGGCGCCGCGGCCCCGGGTCTGTCCGGTGTCGGCCTCCCGCGTGCGGATGCGCTGCCCGTCGGGGTCGACGAGTACCGCCGTCTCGTGCCCGAGCTGTTCGTTCCACCGCCCGCACCGCCGGAGCATTCCGAGGTCGTCGTGGTGGGCTCCGGTTTCGGGGCGAGCGTCGCCGCGCTGCGCCTGGCCGAGGCGGGGAACCGGGTCACGATGCTCGAGCGCGGCATGCGCTGGCCCCGCGACCCGCACCGCGAGATCTTCACGACCGACCTGCTCGCCGACGGTCGCGGTTACCACCACCGCACCCGGTTCACCGGCCCGACGGGCATCCCGGTGGTGTGCGACGACTTCGCCGGCGTCCTCGACGTGGTCGACTACCCGAACATGTCGGTGTGGCGCGGCGCCGCGGTGGGCGGCGGATCGATCGTGTTCACCGGCGTGATGATCGCTCCCGAACGGCACTTCTTCGAGCACGTCTTCGGCGGCCGTCTCTCCTACGACGAGATGGCGTCCACCTGGTACCCGAAGGTGCGCTCGATGCTGCGCCTCGATCCGATGCCCGACGACATCTACAACGCCGCCGAGTTCGCGCACTCGCGGCGGTGGGACGACGACGCACGCGCCGCCGGTTACAGCCCGCACCGCATCGACGGCATCTGGGACTGGGACGTCGTGCGCGCCGAACTCGCCGGCTCGGTCCGCCGCTCGGCCGTCGCGGGCGAGAGCAATCTCGGCAACTCGAACGGTGCGAAGTTCGATCTCACGCAGAACTACATCCCGGCGGCCGAGGCCACCGGGCGCACCCTGGTGTGCCACGGTCACCGGGTGCTCGCGGTCGGTCAGGACGGCGACGGCCGCTACTGGCTCGACGTACAGGCCGTCGATCCGACAGGTGCGGTGCTGCGCACCACCACGATCACGTGCGACCGTCTCGTCCTCGGTGCCGGATCGATCGGCACCACCGAACTGCTCGTCAAGGCGCGGCACACCGGTTCGCTGCCGAACCTCGACGAGCGTGTGGGGCGGGGCTGGGGCACCAACGGCGACGCGGTGCTCGTCCGTTCGTTCGCGCTCACCGAGGGTTTCGGCGGCGACCAGGGCGCGCCGTCGGCGTCGCGCATCGTCGACGAGTCCGGTCTGCCGCTGAGCCTCGAGAACTGGTTCGTCGCGGGCACCGCGAAGGACGTCGGAATGCTCGCCTCCCTCGGCATGACCCTCGACCCCACCCGCGCCGACTTCGCGTACGACCCGGGTGCCGATCGCGCGGTCCTGAACTGGCCGGCCGGTGGCGAACGCGAGAGCGTCGATGCCCTGCGGGTCGTGCACAACGCGATGGCGCAGGCCGGGGGCACGATTCCGGGCGCATCGCCGATGGCCGAGGACGTCAACGCGACCTTCACGGCGCATCCGCTCGGTGGTGCGGTGCTCGGCGACGCGACCGACGGCTACGGCCGCGTGCACGGTCATCCCGGCCTCTACGTCGTCGACGGCGCGCTGATCCCGGGCAGCACCGGCACCGCCAACCCGTCGCTGACCATCGCGGCGCTCGCCGAACGGAACATCGCGCGGATCATCGCCGACGGGCGGTGACCGCCCCGCGGCAGTCCCGTGATCAGGAGACGGGCAGCCAGCCCGCGAGCCGGTCGAGCGCCGCGGTGACGTCGGCGGTCGATCCCGCGAACGACAGTCGCACGGTCTCGTCGCCGCGCACGGTGTCGAAGTCGACGCCCGGTGCGAGCGCGAGACCGGTGTCGTGGAGCAGCCGCGCGCACCACGCTGTCGAGTTCTCGCCGTCGAGCAGATGGCCGATGTCGGCGTAGACGTAGAAGGCGCCGTCGGCCGGTGCGAGTTTCGTGATGCCGAGATCCGGCAGCCCTTCGAGCAGCAGCTCCCGGTTCACGGCGTAGCGGGAGACGTGCCCGTCGAGTTCGGTGCGGGCCTCGGTCCCGAACGCCTCGATCGCCGCGAACTGGGAGATCGACGGCGGGCACACCGTCATGTTCGACGCGAGTCGCTGCAGGGCCGGACGCATCGTCTCGGGCGCGAGCATCCAGCCGAGCCGCCAGCCGGTCATCGAGAAGTACTTCGACACCGAGCCGATCACCACCGAGTCGCGGGAGGTCGCCCACGCCGTGGAGGTCGCCGGTGATCCGGTGCCCTCACCGGTCTCGGACCGGGCGGTGCCGAACTCGATGCCGTGGTAGATCTCGTCGGAGATGAGCAAACTGCCGTGCTCGTCGCACCAGCGTGCGAGCGCCGCGAGCTCGGACGGTTCGATCATCGTGCCGGTCGGGTTGGCGGGGCTGGCGACGACGATTCCCGCGGGCGGAGCGTCGAGTTCCTCGAGCATCGCGACGGTCGGCTGGTAACGGGTCTGCGGGCCGCAGTCGAGTTCGACGACGCGGCAGCCGAGCGCGGCGAGGGTGTTGCGGTAGGCCGGATAACCGGGGCGGGCGACGACCACGGTGTCGCCGACGTCGAAGGCCGCGAGGAACACCAGCGTGAAGGCTCCGGAGGAGCCGGTGGTGACGACGACGTCGTCCGCGTCGACGTCGATGCCGTACTTGTGGCGGTGGTACGCCGCGATCTCCTCGCGCAGCGGCAGGATGCCGAAGGTCTCCGTGTAACCCAGCAGTTCGGCGTCGATCGCGAGGTTGGCGGCGCGGAGCACGGGAGCGGGTGCGGGGGTCGACGGTTGTCCGGCGGCGAGACTCAGGACGTCGCCGTGGCTGCGCTGCCGCTCGGCAGCCGCCTTCCACACATCCATGACATGGAACGTCTCGATACCGGAGCGTTGGGATTCGGGGCGCACGTCGACGACGGTAGTACGCGCGCGTCGTTCGTCAGAGCCGGACGCGCTGAAGTCGGGTGAGGGCGCCCCACGCGATCGGATAGTCCTGACGGTCGACGACCTTCGCGGGCACGACCTCCGCGTCGGCGGCCGTCTCGTCGGGTTCCGGCTCCGGTTGCGGCACGACCGGCAACAGCAGATGCGAGTCGAACTGTCCGCCGGCGTGCACGATGTGGAAGCCCTTGTTGATGGTGCGGTCGTGCCCGACGCGCGGGTTCTCGTCGAGGTCGTGGCCGGCGATGACGAGCACGAGACTCGATCCGGCCTCGAAGAAGGTGCTGTGCGGCATGATCTCGATGTCGACCGGCACGATCTGCTCGGGCAGCAACGGCCAGTACTTCTTCTGGTCGTGGACGGGCCGGTAGGCGGTGGAGGCCTCCGGGTCCAGCGCTCGGCGCGAGACCCGCATCCACCCATGGGCGACGAATCCCTTCTCGTATCCACCGTGGCCTTCGAACCACACGTCGCGGCCGTGCTCGTCGCGCTTGGCGAGTCCGACGAACAGGTCCATGTCGTTGGCGTCCTTCGCCTGCACCCACAGACGCAGCGCCGCGTGCCCGGTGATCTCGGTGTCCTCGTCGAAGGCGTGGGTGAAGACGAGTTCGTCGCCCGCGACGGGGAAGGTGCGGCGGAACTGGCGGCTCTCGCACGGGGTGGTGCTCAGGTCGGCGTTCGCGTGGTCGAGGTGGAGTGCGACGTAGCGGGTGTCGGGCACCGGCCACTCGGATTCGAGGCGTTCGGAATAGGTGCGCAGGTCGTGGCGGGTCTCGAGGCGGATGCGCGGGGTGTCCTCGAAGCCGTTGTCCTCGTCCTTGAGGAAGCGGTCGAAGAATCGTCGCTGGTAGTCGAGGGCCTCGTTGCCGTAGAAGGTCTGCCACATCTTCCGGCCGTGGGTGTAGAGCCACTTGTGCTCCGACCCGATGCGGCGGTAGCCCTCGACCGAACCGCGGGCGCGCGGGCCCTGATCGGACCACGAGACGCCGACGAGGGCGGGCACGGTGACGTCCTCGAGCCGGGGCGGCGGGGCGACATGACGGAAGAAGTCGGGGAACCGGCGCAGCAACCACGGGGTGAACCGCCGGAGGGAGGCGGCGCCGCAGCGGGCGCCGGTGTTCATCGCGCTGTACCAGAACTCGCTGTAGCGGGTCTCGGGGATGCCGCCCTGGGTGAGGATGTCGCGGCAGGGGTCGCTTACACCCTCCCAGGGTGCGATGGCCGCAAGGTAGGGCGGGTTGAGCGCGGCGGTGTACCACTGCAGCGTGGCGAGATAGTCGGCGCCGGCGAGACCGACGCGGCCGTTGCTCCACTCCTGGCCACCGGCCCATTCCACGACGGACGCGCAGTCGAGCGCGGCCCGGCCGAGCAGCAGGCGGGGGCGGCCGCCGCTCGCGTGATGGCCGCGCATGTCCGCGACGACGAGGACGTAGCCGCGAGGAACCCAGTAGGCGGGGTCGGGTGCTTCGAAGGAGGTGCAGTCGCTGATCTCGAGATCGCCGACGTGGTTGCCGGATTCGGCGAGGTCGTCGAAGTCGACGGGATAGCGGTCGACGCCGGCGTCCTTGCCGTAGGGGGTGACGGCGACCAGCACGGGGCAGCGGTCGTGCTCACCGGAGTCGGCAGGGCGGTAGACGTCGGCTCTCAGTACGGTGCCGTCGCCCGTGCGGATGGGCACGTCGCGCTCGACGAGGACGTCGTCCGGCAGCCCGTGGACGACGACGTGGTGGTGCCGTAGCGGTGTCGGGTCCGGCGTCGGCGTTCGTCTTCGAGAAACCATGCAGTCACCCCTGGCGGCATCAAAGATGCACCGAGTGTGCAACATACACCCGGTAGGTGCAAGGTGAAGGACGCGGGTGAAAGGCTAGACCGAGATCCGGCCCTCGACGGCTGCCAGACCGATGTCGCGGCGGAAGTGACCGCCCGGCAGCTTGACGTCGGCGAGCCGATCATAAGCGGCCTCGCGCGCGGACGCGAGGTCGGCACCCACACCGATCACGTTGAGCACGCGCCCACCTGCGGAGACCAGTGCACCGTCGTCGCGACGCTTCGTGCCGGCGTGCAGCACGGTGTCGCCCTCGGCGCCGGTGATCACGTCGCCGGTGCGCGGGGTGGACGGGTAGTACTCGGCGGCGAGCACCACGGTCACCGCGGCGCCGTCCTTCCAGCGCAGCGGCGGGAGCTCGGCGAGCGTGCCGGTGGCGACCGCGTTCAGGGCCTCGCCCAGCGGCGACTCGAGCAGGGCGAGCACGGCCTGGGTCTCCGGGTCGCCGAAACGGCAGTTGAATTCGACCACGGCCGGGCCCTCGGCGCCCATCGCCAGACCCGCATAGAGCAGTCCGGAGAAACCGCATCCGCGTCGCACCATCTCGGCCGCGACGGGCTCGACGACCTCGGAGACGATCCGCTCGACGCTGCCCTCGGGCAGCCACGGCAGCGGCGTGTAAGCGCCCATGCCACCGGTGTTGGGGCCGGTGTCGCCCTCGCCGACACGCTTGTGGTCCTGTGCCGGGAGCAGCGGCACGACCGTCTCACCGTCGACGAGGCAGAACAGGGAGACCTCGGGGCCGTCGAGGAAGGACTCCAGCAGGACGGGGTGCCCGTTCTCGAGGATCTCGGCGGCGTGGTCGCGGGCGGCGGCGCGGTCGGGAGTGACGACGACGCCCTTACCGGCGGCGAGACCGTCGTCCTTGACCACCCAGGTCGGTCCGAACCGGTCGAGCGCCTCGTCGAGGGTCGCGGGGCTGTCGACGACCTCGCTGTGGGCGGTGCGCACACCGGCGGCGGCCATGACGTCCTTCGCGAACGCCTTCGAGCCCTCGATGCGTGCAGCGGCGGCCGACGGTCCGAAGCAGGGGATGCCCGCGGCGCGGACGGCGTCGGCGACGCCGAGGACCAGCGGGACCTCGGGACCGATGACGACGAGGTCGGCCTTCTGCTCGGTGGCGAGGGCGACGACGCTGTCGGCGGAGGCCGCGTCGACCGGGAACAGCTCGGCGACGTTCGCGATACCGGGGTTGCCCGGCGCGGCCAGCACGGCGGTCACGCCCGGGTCGCGGGACAGAGCGAGAGCAAGAGCATGTTCACGGGCACCGGAGCCGATAACGAGTACGCGCACGCAGGACAGACTACGGGACCGGTCTCCACACGAGATCGGCGCGGGAGCGCGTGCGCTGGACGGCTTCCGCATTGGGCAGATCGACGGTCCGCACCCATTCGCGTGCTCCGTCGTCGCCCCGCCCGTGGTGCCGGTGCCGGCGCACGAGACGTCGGGTGAGCGTGCGGCGGGGTGTGTCGATGTAGATGACGAGGTCGAGCAACGGGCGGATGTGTTCCCATCCCCCGGTCTCGAACATCAGGTAGTTGCCCTCGGTGACGATCACCCGCGCGTCGGCCGGCACGGCGTGCACCGCCGCGATCGGTTCGTCGAGCGGCCGCGAGAAATCCGGGGCGTAGATCGTCTCGTCGCGGCACTGCCGCACCCGGCTGAGCATGTCGCGGAAGCCGGCGACGTCGAAGGTGTCGGGTGCTCCCTTCCGGTCCCGCGCGCCGAAGGTGTCGAGCTGCCGGTTGGACAGGTGATAGCCGTCCATGGGCACCTGCCCGGTGGAGACCCCCGCGCACCGGAGGGCGTAGACGAGCAGCGCCGCGGCGCGGCTCTTCCCGGCACCCGGCGGCCCACACAGACCGACCACCGTGCGCCGATCCGCGGGAAGCCCGACGAGGACGTGCGTGACGAGTTCATCCACGAGCACGCGCAGCGGCGCCTCCCGCACGCTCCCGTCACCTCCCATGAGCCCGACGATACGACCGCTCGCGACGTCGGAGTCGCCGTGAGCTCTCGACACGCCCACCCGGCCGGTCTATCGTTATTTCGTAAGTTCGAAATTCCGAACTAACGACCCCGACACGGACGGATATCGCCATGCCGAACAGGATCGGAACCACCCTCGCCGCGACGAGCGTCGTGATCGCACTCGCCGGATGCGGACAGACCGACCCCTCGGAGCCCGACGTCGCCGCATCTTCCGGTGCCGGAGCCTCCGCGCCGACCGGTGAATGCGTGCCCACCCCCGCCGCCGACGTGACCACCGCCGAAGGCTGGATCGGCTACCTCGCCGAGAACTCCGACACGGTCGCCATCGCGGTCGACGACGGCAACGGCGGGACCTTCGAACAACGACCCGAGGAGCGGCAACCGCTCGCGTCGGCAGTGAAGGTCGTGCATCTCGCCGCCTATGCCCGCGCCGTCGCAGCCGGCGAACTCTCCCCCGACGAACGCGTACCGCTCGCCGACTGGGAACGCTGGCATCTCCCCGGCACCGACGGCGGCGCACACCCCCGGGCTCTCGAACGCCTCGGCGTGAACGACCCGGAGGACACCGTCACCCTCGACGAGATGGTGTCGGCGATGATCCAGGAGAGCGACAACGCCGTCCCCGACTACCTGCGCGACCGGCTCGGCGACGACGCCCTGCGCGAGGCCGCTGCCCAGGGCGGCTGGGACGACTTCACGCCACCGACGATGCTCGGCAACACGCTCGCACTGCTCGACCCGACACTCGACGACTCGTCGGCGGTCCGGGACGCCGCGCGCCGCTATGCCTCCGACCCGGCCTACCGCACCGAAGTGGCGCAGAACCCGGTGCCGGAGGATCTGTTCGCCCGGGTCGACCGCGTCCAGCGCTTCGACAACACCGGATCGGCCGCCGAACTCACCGCCCTGCATCGCGCGATCGCCGACGGCTCGTTCGGTGCCGGCGGCGACCTCGCGCGCACCCACCTCGAATGGCAACCGTCCCCGCTTCCGGGATTCGAGGGAATCGGTTTCAAGGGCGGCAGCCTGCCCGGCGTCCTCACCGACGCGATCACCTTCCGCCGCGACGACGGCACGATCGCGACCACGGTGATGCTCGCGTCCGGCATGTCGGACAGCGACTACGCGGGAGCCCTCGAATCGTTCGCCCACCAGGAGATGCTCGCCGCGGCAGCGAACGATCCCGATTTCCTCGAGCGGATACGCTGCGCGATGTGAGCGACGGCGACGTGAACGACGAGTACGAGGCCCGGCTCGCGGATCTCGAACGCCGTGTGCGGATCCTCGAGGGCGACGCGACCCGCCCGGGCGCCGGGGACGGTCCCGGTGGTGCCGGTCCCGTGGCGGCGGGCACCGGGTTCGTGACCTACGGGGGCGCGGTCTCCCTGCACGGGAACGTCCGCTGGAACATCGAGTACGACGCGGGTGCATCCCTCGCGCTCGATCCGGTTCCCGTCGCCGCCGTCCTCGACGCGCTGGGCAACCCCGCGCGACTGGCGATCGTGCGGACCCTGCTGCGCGGTCCCGCCACCGCCACCGAACTCCAGGAGGCCACCGACCTCACGTCGACCGGCCGGCTCTACCACCATCTCCGGGCACTGTCGGCTGCGCGCGTGGTCGAGCAGGAGAGCCGCAACCGCTACCGGATCGCACCGGAGAAGGTCGTGCCGCTGCTCGTCCTCACCGTCGCCGCGGCCGATGTCGGGGAACAGCTCCGGTGAACCAGGTGTCCCTTATCCTCCCGGTATGACTTCCGTGTTCAGCAAGATCATCGCCGGTGAACTGCCGGGCCGCTTCGTCTGGCAGGACGACGACGTCGTCTCCTTCCTGACCATCAACCCCTTCACCGAGGGGCACGTGCTGGTCGTGCCGCGGCAGGAGGTCGACCACTGGCAGAGCGTGGACGACGACCTGTGGGCGAAGGTGAACGACGTCGCCCGCATCCTCGGCCGCGCCGTCACCGCCGCCTTCGACGCCCCGCGCGCCGGCCTGATGATCGCCGGCCTGGAGGTCCCCCACCTGCATCTGCACGTCTTCCCCGCCTACTCCCTCGGCGACTTCGACTTCGCGACGGCCGAGAAGGATCCGTCGCCCGAATCGCTCGACCGCGCGCATCGGAAGATCAAGGACGCGCTGCGCGAACAGGGTCACGGCGAGCACGTCCCGGACTGATCTCCGCTCGACGGGATATCGGCGGAACAATTCCGACCGGTATCCCGTTGAGTTCCTCGTGTCTTCTACTCCACCGAGTTCCCCAGCCCCGGCCGGTACGGCCGAGCCGCAGGCCGCTGCCGCACCGCGCGCCGGTCTGCTGATCGCCGTTCTCGTCGGGGCCGCATTCGTCGTCATCCTCAACGAGACGATCATGAGCGTCGCGTTGCCGAAGCTGATGGTCGAGTTCGACGTCGGCGCGGCCACCGCCCAATGGCTCACCACGGCGTTCATGCTGACCATGGCCGTCGTCATCCCGATCACGGGCTACCTGCTCACCCGGCTGTCGCTGCGCACCGTCTTCGCGATCGCGATGGGCAGCTTCCTGCTCGGCACCCTGATCGCCGCGAGCGCCCCGATCTTCCCGGTCCTCGTGCTGGGTCGTGTCGTCCAGGCCGTGGGCACCGCGGTGATGTTGCCGCTGCTGTTCACGACGGTGCTCAATCTGGTTCCCGCCGATCGTCGCGGACGCACGATGGGCGTGATCTCGATCGTCATCGCGGTCGCTCCCGCGGTCGGCCCGACCATCGGTGGCGTCGTGCTCGACCAGCTGAGCTGGCGGTGGATGTTCTGGCTGGTGCTGCCGATCGCGGTCGTCGCGACGGCGCTCGGCCTGAGCTGGATCCGCAACGTCACCGAACCGGTCGCGGTGCCGCTCGACGCTCCGTCGGTGGTGTTGTCGGCCCTCGGGTTCAGCGGTCTCGTCTTCGGTCTGAGCAGTCTCGGTGAGGCCGCCGAGGGCGATCCGCTCATGCCACCGTGGCTGCCGCTGGTCGTCGGCATCGCGTCCTTGACGGTCTTCGTCCTGCGTCAGATCCGCCTCGGCGACGGCGCGCTGCTGGACATGCGCGCGTTCCGCACCCCGGCGTTCTCCCTCGCGGTCGCACTCGTGTCCGTGAGCATGATGTCGCTGTTCGGCACCCTCATCCTGCTGCCGATCTACCTGCAGAACGTCCTGGGTCAGTCGACACTGACCACCGGCCTGATGCTGCTGCCCGGCGGTCTGGTCATGGGTCTGCTCGGCTACATCGTCGGACGCCTGTTCGACCGGTTCGGTCCGCGGCCGCTCGTCGCACCGGGCGCGATCATCGCCTGCGTCGCGATGTGGGGCATGACGACCTTCGACGCGACCACCGCGATCGGCACGGTCATCGCCTGGCACGTGCTGCTCAACATCGGCCTCGCGTTGATGTTCTCGCCGCTGCTGACCTCGGCACTCGGGGCGCTGCCGCGACGGCTGTACTCCCACGGCAGTGCCATCGTCAGCACGATGCAGCAGGTCGCCGGCGCGGCCGGTACGGCGCTGTTCATCACGGTGCTGACCCGCACGACCGTCGCGGGCGCCGAGAGCGCCGAGAGCGCCGGCGATCCCGCCGGTGCCCTCGCGGACGGTATCCACGGCGCCTTCACATGGGGCGCGGTGATCGCGGTGATCGCCGTCGTCGGCTCGCTGTTCGTCCGGCGGGCCCCGGAGCCCGAGCCGGATGCGGTGGAGGCGTCGGTCCCCGAGACCACCGGAACGCACTAGCCGGTAGCACTCACCGGCCCGCACTCACGCGCCGGTCGTCACGACTTCCTGTTCGACGGGAAGCGTGGCGGCCGGCGCGTTGCTGTTCGTGGGTTCGCGGAGGAAGGCGTCCAGTTCGACCCACGAGGTGTCGCGCGCGGCGCTGCCGGTGAGCATGCCGAGGTGCGTTCCCGGGACGCGGACGAAGCGCACCTGCGTGCCGACGAGCAGCCTCGTGACGGGCTCGACAGCCGGGATCGGGGCGAGCACGTCGTCCTCGCCGCCGAACGCGAGCACCGGGACCGTGACGTCGGCGAGGTCGACGACCCGGTCGCCGAGGTGCAGTCGTCCGGTGGCGAGTTGGTTGTCGACCGTCACGTTCGTCGCGAGCTGGTGGAACACGCGTCCGGCGTAGCCGTGGATCTCGTCCTGGAACCGGTCGACGCGTTCCATCCGCGCGAGCGTCTCTGCGTCGGCGAGGTGCGTCGCGACGAACCACGGACGCTGGATCTCGCGTTCGATCGCGGTGAGGCGGTAGGCCGTGCGGACGACGGGTGCGGGCACTCCGCCGAAAACGGCGTCGAGCAGGCCGAGTGCGGGCTCGGCGACGAACCGGCCGACGAGCCGGGGCAGCGCCATCAGCGGGATCGCGGAGTAGTCGAGCGGACTGCCGAAGGCCGTCAGCGACCGCATCGGCAGGTCGGGATGTGCCGCGGCGGTGAGCATCGCGAGCGTGCCGCCGATGCTCCATGCCACGACGTCCACCTCGCGGTTCCCGCACAGTTCGGACGTGCGGGCGATCGCTTCGGGGATGACCTCGTCGATCCAGAACTCGAGTCCGAGGTCGCGGTCGTCGGAGGTCATCTCGCCGTATTCGACGAGGAAGACGCTGCGGCCGAGCTCGAGGAGGTGCTCGACGAGACTCTGGCCGGGCATCAGGTCGAAGCAGGTGGGCGAGGCGGCGAGCGGGGTCACGAGCAGCACCGGCGGACCGGCGTTCTCCGGGCCGAAGCGACGCAGCGTGCGGTGGCGACCGTCCCCGACGACCACCGAGGGAGTGTGATGGGGCGGCGCGATTCCGTCGGCGACGAACAACGACCACGCGTTCCGCGCGGCCTTCCCGACCACGTCCGTGATCCCCATGTGTGACTCCTCCCCGAGTCGGCAATACCTGGTTGTTGCGCGTGCTCACGATAGTCGTGGGACGTCGGGGCCCGCGCACCGGACGAACCGGACGGCACGACGACCCGCGTCGGAGAACCTGTCCGACGACAGTGCTATCAAGTGGTGCATGACGTGCTCACAGTGCAACCACGATCTCGACCACTGCCACGGCACCCTCGTGATCCACGCCGGCGCGCCGGTCGCCTGCACCGAACCCGACTGCGTCGACTTCGAGATCGTGCGGCACACCCTCGTTCTCGACTGCACCGAACTGGACGGCGGATGCTCGTGCACCGTGATTGCGCAGGAATCACAGCTGCTGCGCGTGTCCTGAGCAATTTGCCAATACTCGCCCGGAATTCCTAACCTCGACGGAGGTGGCCGCCGGTCGGCCTCCCGGACGAGCGCACCGTACCCGGCCAGCGACAAGACGGTGCAGGAGCGTTGTACGTCATGGCCTGGATCGTTCTCGTCCTCTCCGGTGTCCTCGAAGCCGTGTGGGCCACAGCCCTCGGCAGATCCGCCGGTTTCAGCCGGCTCACACCGACACTGGTGTTCGTCGTCGCTCTCGTCCTGAGCATGGCCGGACTCGCCTACGCCCTGCGCACGCTGCCGGTCGGGACGTCCTATGCCGTCTGGGTGGGTATCGGCGCCGCCCTCACGGTCGGATATGCGATGGTCACCGGCACCGAGGCCGCCTCCCTGCTGAAGATCGCACTCATCACGGGCATCGTGCTGTGCGTCGTCGGTCTCAAACTCGTGCACTGACCTTCTCGGACACTGACGTTCTCCGACACTGACGTTCTCGGACACTGACCGTTACAGTCGGTTCCATGAACCTCGGGTCCGTACTCGTGATGCCGGTGCGTGTGGGTCTGACCGCCGCCGAGGCCGCCCTGAGCGTCGCCGAAACGGTCGTCGGCACCGTGCGGGTCGCGGTGTCGCCCACCACCTACTCCGCGCTCGGCGCGGTCGGCCTGCCCGACACCCGCAGCTCGGTGGGCCTGCTGCAGCAGATCTCGAGGCTCACGTCGGAGGACCGCGGACTCGGTCACGCGCTGCGTCCCGGTGGTCCCCTCGACCGGCTGCTCGCGCCGGGTGGGCCGGTGGATCGACTCACCGAGCCGGGTGGCCTGCTCGATCGGTTGCTCGAACCGGGCGGGCCCGTCGACCGGCTCACCGCACCGGGCGGTCCGCTCGACCGGATCCTCGCCGACGACGGCGCCCTCGACCGCCTCGTGTCCGAAGAGGGTCTGCTCGATCGCCTCACCGCGCACGACGGCCCGCTCGAGCGGCTGCTCGCCCAGGACGGTGCGGTGGAACGGCTCACCGCGCCGGGCGGCATCGTCGATGTCGCGATCCGGCCCGGTGGGGTCGTCGAGCGGGCTCTCGCCCAGGGCGGCGTGCTCGACGTCCTGCTCTCCGAGCGGGGTGCCCTCGAACGACTGCTCGCCGAGGGCGGTCCGCTCGATCAGATCGTCTCGCTCTCGGAGACACTCGCGCATCTCACGCCCGGCATCTCGCAGATGAACGCGAGCATCGACATGTTGCAGGAGACGGTCGAGCTGCTGCGCGGGGCCGTCGGTCCGCTCGGCGACCTCGCCGGCCGGCTTCCCGGCCGCTGGTTGCGCAGCGGCAAGGGCGAGCTGCTTCCGCCGCCCTGACGCGGTTCCCGCTACCGCCGTCTCAGCGATCGGCGCGGCGGGATGCAACCAGCCGGGCGGCGTCGGCCGAGGCCCGGCGCGCTGCCGCGAACAGGTCCTCCCCCGTGCCGAGCAGCGCAGCGAGCGTGCCGGCGAAGTGGTCGCCCGCCCCCGTGGTGTCGACGACGTCGACCTGCGGGACCCGCAGGTGTTCGATCGCGTCCTCGGTTCCGACCACGACGTCCTCCCCGCCCCGGGTGATCACCACGGTGCGCACCTGTTCGAGCAGGCGGGTCACGATCTCGTCGAAGGGGGTCCCCGCGGGAAGACCCGCGTAGTGCAGGGCTTCCTGTTCGTTGAGCACGAGCGGATCGGCGCCGGCGAGGACGTATTCGTCCAGGTCGACGACCGGGCTCGGATTGAGCACGAACCGGCGGTCGTGATCGCGCGCCCACCGGGCGGCGGCCCAGGTCACGGCGGGGAGCAGTTCGAGCTGGGTGAGCACCACCGCGGGATCGAGGGCATCGAGTGCGGCGGTCACGTCCTCGGCCTTCAGCAGTGAATTGGCCTCGGGTACGACGACGATGCGGTTCTCTCCGTCGTCGGAGACGACGATGACGGCCCGGCCGGTCGGGCCCGGTGTGGTGCGCAGATGGGATGTGTCGACGCCGGCCCTCTGCTGCACGCCGCGCAGCACGTCGGCGGCGTGATCGCTGCCCACGGCGCCGACGATGGCGGTGGGAGCCAGGCGTGCCGCACCGATGGCCTGGTTCGCGCCCTTGCCTCCCGGATAGGTGCGCAGATGCCGGCCGAGTACCGTCTCGCCCTCTTCGGGAGCACGTGCCACGACGACCGTCAGGTCGAGGTTCAGCGATCCCACGACCGCCACCACGCATCGACTCGACTCGGTCACGGGGTCGAGCCTACGGCCGATCGACCCGCGGCGGCCGACCTACGATCGCTGCCCCTTCGTGTCCGGTTCCAGTTCGGGACAGACGATGTGGACGACCTCGTCCGCCCACGACTCCCCCACCTCGCCGTGACGCAGGTAGGCGCCGAGATACGCGCCGACGAGCATCGAGACGGCGGTGTCGACGTCGATGTCCTTGCGGATCGCGCCCGAGTCGATCGCGGTGCGGAGCACGTCGGCGACGACCTCGCTGCGGGCGTTGATGATCTCGCGGATCGACTCGGTGAATCCGGGTTCCTGGTCGGTGAGCAGTGCGCTGACACTGCCCATGCCCACCTCGTTCGACAGTCCCCGGCGGATCAGCTCGAGGGTCCATTTGACGCGGTCGTAGACGCACAGCCCGTCGGGAACGCACGGTGAGGCGACCTGCGAGTGCAACGCCGCGTCGAGGATCTCCTCGCGGTTCGCGTAGCGCCGGTAGATCGTCGTCTTCGCGACGCCCGACAGTGCCGCGACCGCCTCGACGGTGACGCGGTTGGGTCCGTGAAGGCGCAGGATCTCGAGCGCGGCCTTCACGATGCGTGCGTCGGTCCCGGCACGCTCCTTGACGGGACGCCGCGGCGTCAGGGCCACGGACTCCGTCTCGACCTCGCCGACCATGTCTACATCCTCCTCGCGCGGGCATACACCCGCAGGATTCCCGAGTCTCCCCGAAGAGGCGACCCCGAATCAAACACTACGAAACGATACGCTACGATGAGCGTATCGTTCCAATCGTCGACGAAGGGGAACGCATGACAGATATCTACGCACCGACACCCGGGCACCTCGCCGAATCCGAAACCGTCCTCGAGAGCTACCGCACCTACGACGCCGTCGAGCGGGCCATCGACCACCTGTCCGACGAAGGTTTTCCCGTCGAGTACCTGCGGGTCGTCGGCCAGGGAGTCACCACCGTCGAACACATCGAAGGCCGCATGACCAACGGCAGGGCCGCCCTCCGCGGCGCCGCCGCAGGCGTCTGGACGGGCCTGCTCTTCGGCCTGCTCCTGGCACTGCTCCTGCCGGCGACCGGCATGGCCACCGTGATCCTCGCCGCTGTCGTCTTCGGCGCGGTATGGGGCGGATCACTCGGCTTCTTCACCCACTGGAGCACCGGGGGACGCCGCGACTTCGTCTCGAGGAAGAGCATCGAGGCCTCCCGCTACGACCTCATGGTCGATTCCGAGTTCGTCGATCAGGCGCGCGAGAAACTCGCACTGCGCTGACCGACCGTTGTTTCTCCGATTCGAGAACCTCTTCGCCCACGCCGACCCGGCGTGGGCGAAGTCGTTTCCCGAGGAAATAATCACGCAAAAGGGATATTCCGCCCGAATCTCCGCATTCTCCCGATGCGGATAATCCGTGTTTGCCCGGTCATTTCTTTCCACTGATGGCATGATTCGAGTTATGGCCGGATCGTCGAATACTCCCCCGAAGCCCGCTGTGGGCTCGAAGGTCGTCGTACGCGCGGGCGTCGCGGGAGACAAGGCATGCCCCGGCACGATCGTCGAGGACTTCGGTCCTGCACAGGAAGCCGTGGGCGACAAGCTGGGTCGCGACTGGGCGCCCGTACGCCGCTGGGCCGTGGCGCTCGACGACGGACGGCTGATATTCGTCGATATGGACGCATTCGAATCCTCGAAGTCCTGATATCCGCTCCATTTCGTCACTTCCGTATTCACACGCCCCTGCAGTGACATGCGAGGGGTGAACCACCGGGTGAACTGCACCGGATCCGTTAACGCTCCGTGCGCCCGAACCGTTCTCCGGATATGACATGGATCGGTTGGCCGCTGCTCGGATGGTTCACGGCATCCCCGGTGGTCGCCCTCGTATTCGGCCGCGTCGCCGCGGCCCGCGACCTCCACGAGGCGCCGCGCACGATCGCGCCGGTGATCGACCTGTCGCAACGCAGGGCGAACCGCACTCCGCCCGAGCGCCGACACCTCCCGTGAAGCGATGGCCGAAAGCCCCTCCCGCAGCAGCATCTTCCAGGTGTATGTTGGCGTTCCAGAATCGAAGGTTCGCCTTACCTGAGTAGGTGCGTTCATGACGCTGCTCGCCGCCGATGCGCCCTCCGTCGCCACCCAGCTGGCCGGCTCCGGCCTGATCGGCCTGCGCGAAGGTCTCGAAGCCGGCATCGTCGTGACCATCCTCGTCGCCTTCCTCGTCCGGGCGGAGCGCCGCGACGCACTCAAATGGGTGTGGTGCGGTGTCGGGGGCGCAATCGCGATGGTGGCCGCGACGTTCCTGATCATCCATCTCGGTACCAGCACCCTCGACGGTCTCGCCGCGGAGATCGCCGCCGGAATCGCCTCCCTCGTAGCGGTCGTCATCGTCACCGTGATGGTGCTGTGGATGCGTACGGCTGCTCGCTCGATCTCCGGCGAACTGCGGTCCGGGATGGAGAAGGCCCTGATCGTGGGGCCCTCCGCCGTCCTGTCCCTCGCGTTCTTCGCCGTCGGCCGGGAGGGCCTCGAGACGGCACTGCTCATGGTCGGATACGCCGAGAACACCGCAGGGAGCCCGTGGCCACTCGTCGGCCTGTTGCTCGGCATCGCACTCGCCGTCGTGCTGTCCGTCCTGCTCTACGTCGGTGCGGTCCGGATCGACATGGCGAAGTTCTTCAAGCTCACCGGGATCTGTCTGGTGGTCGTGGCTGCGGGAATTCTCGGATACGGGGTGCGGGCCCTGCAGATCGGCGGTGTACTACCGGGCGCCACGGCGACCCTCTTCGATGTCTCCGATCACTACGATTCCGGCAGTTGGTACGGCACGGTTCTCGGCGGCATCCTCAACCTGCGCCCGGATCCGACGGTCCTCCAGTTCGCCGTCTGGCTCACCTATCTGGTGGTCGTCCTGTTCCTCTTCCTCCGGCCCGTCCCCGCCGACCGGCATGCGCGATCGGTGCAGCAACCCGCCGCCACGTGATCCCGCCCCGACCTCACGATCCCGCCTTCGAAAGGTTCCGTAGATGCGCCGAACCACCTGCTTCCTCGCTACGGCCGCCGTCCTTCCGTTCGCCCTTGCGGGGTGCACCGAGAAGGCGACCTCCGACACGGACGCCGTGTCGGTCACCGCGACGGACTCGTCCTGCGAGGTATCCGCCGCCGAGGGGGTCACGGGGCATTCGACGTTCGCCGTCACCAACAACGGTTCGAAGGTCACCGAGTTCTACGTCTTCGCGGCCGGTGACCGGGCACTGGGCGAAGTGGAGAACATCGGTCCGGGGTTGACCCGGCAACTCATCGTGAACATCCCCGAACCCGGCGACTACGAATTGTCGTGCCGGCCGGGCATGGTGGGCGACGGTATTCGCCGACCGTTCACCGTGACCGGCGACTCGCAGGCGGCGACGGACGCCGACGGGAAACTCGCGGAGGCAGCGGACGGCTACCGCCGCTACATCAGGAGCCAGACCGACGCGCTGGTCGTCACCACCGGTGAGTTCGTGGCAGCGGTCCGCGCGAACGACATCGCCGAGGCGAAGCGGCTGTTCCCGCTCTCCCGCACCTACTTCGAACGGATCGAACCCGAGGCCGAGAGCTTCGGCGACCTGGATCCGCGCCTGGACCTGCGTGAGGCCGACCTCGAGCCGGGGCAGGAATGGACGGGCTTCCACCGTCTCGAGAAGGACCTGTGGGTGACCGGTCCGCAACCCGACACCGGCGCGATCTCCGACCGGCTCGTCGCCGACGTCGCCGAGCTGGCAGGTCTGGTGAACGCGGAGGACTACGTCATCGACCCGACCCGCATCGCGGGCGACGCGCAGGGGCTGCTCGACGAGATCTCCACGTCGAAGATCACCGGTGAGGAGGACATCTTCTCGCACACCGATCTGTACGACTTCCAGGCGAACGTCGACGGTTCGCAGGCCGCGGTCGCGGCACTGCGTCCGATCCTCGACGAACAGGACCCGGCGCTCGGTGCTGCCATCGACGCCCGGTTCGCGGACCTCGACGCAGCGCTGGCCCGGTATCGAGAGGGTGAAGGCTTCGTCTCGTACGACACCGTCCCCGAACCGGAGCGCCAGGAACTGTCGCGACTGATCGATGCCTTGTCCGCCGAGGTCAGCAAGGTGCAAGGGGTTGTGGCGGAAGCCGCAGGACTATGACCCGACCGGACTCCCCCTCAGGCATCTCGCGACGTCGGTTGCTCGGCACCGCGGGTGCGGGGGTGGTTCTCGCCGGTACCGGGGCAGTGGTCGGTCGTGTCACCGCGCCCTCCTCCGAGGACGCCGCCGCCGACGCCGTGGTCCCGTTCCGCGGCGAACATCAGGCCGGGATCATCACTCCCGCGCAGGATCGCATGCACTTCGTCACCTTCGATGTGACCACCCGCGACCGCAACGAACTGATCGCGTTGCTGACGACGTGGACCGCGATGGCCGAACGCATGACTGCCGGCCTCGAAGCCACCGAGAACGGCGCGACCGGCGACGGCGGATACCGACCGCCGAGCGACACCGGTGAAGCACTGGACCTTGCGGCCTCCCGGTTGACCCTCACCATCGGTTTCGGACCGTCGTTGTTCGACGACCGCTTCGGCCTCGCCGACCTCAGGCCCGCCGCGCTGGTGGATCTGCCGCACTTTCCCGCCGACAACCTCGATCCGGCCCGCAGCGGCGGCGACATCGCCATCCAGGCCTGCGCCGACGATCCGCAGGTCGCGGTCCACGCGATCCGCAACCTCGCGCGGGTCGCCTTCGGCACGGCATCGGTGCGCTGGTCGCAACTGGGATTCGGTCGCACCTCCTCGACTTCGACGTTACAGACCACACCCCGCAACCTGTTCGGATTCAAGGACGGCACCAACAACCTCAAGGCGGAGGATCCCCAGGCGCTCACCGAGTCGGTGTGGGTGGCATCCGGCGACGACCGGCCGTGGCTCGCAGGCGGCACCTATCTGGTGGCACGGCGCATCCGCATGCTCATCGAACAGTGGGACCGCACGGTGCTGAACGAACAGGAAGCGGTCATCGGACGCGACAAGCGGGAAGGGGCGCCGCTCGGCAGGACGAACGAATTCGACGAACTCGATCTCGAGTCGAGCGGCCCGGACGGCCCGTTCGTTCCCACCACCGCCCACGTGCGGCTCGCGTCCGCTCAGCATCTCGGTGGCATCCGGATCCTGCGGCGCGGTTACAACTTCACCGACGGATCCGACGGATTCGGTCATCTCGACGCCGGACTGTTCTTCATCGCCTTCTGCCGCAACCCGCTCGAACAGTTCGTACCGATGCAGCTCGGACTCGCCCGGCACGACGGCCTCAACGAGTACATCCAGCACGTCGGATCGGCCGTGTTCGCATGCCCACCCGGAACGGTGGGGGAAGACTATTGGGGTCGGCCGCTGTTCGAGGCCTGAGATCTCCGGATCGACAACCGGACACAGCCCCGTGAGCGGAGGAACTCATGCACGACGACCTGCCTGTTCCTCCTGCTCCCCCTGTTCTGCACAACGGCACCGGGAATGCGGCACTGATCGCGGGGATCGTCGCCCTCGTCTTCGCATTCGTCCCCGTCATCGGAGACTTCGTCGCGATCCCTGTCGGGCTGGTCGCGGTGGTGTGCGGATGGATCGGTCTCGAACGTGCCGACAAGGGCACGGCCACGAATCACCGTGAGGCCCTGGCCGGTGCCTGCCTGGGCGCTGCGGCACTGTTCGCCGTGTTCGTGGTCTTCGCAGCGGTTCACAGCAGCACCGGATGAAACAGGCCCGCACGCTGTACGCGACGGGCCCTACCGGAGCCCCCTGTCAGGATTGAACTGACGACCGCTCGCTTACAAGGCGAGTGCTCTACCACTGAGCTAAGGAGGCACAGAACTCGACGGTCGCGGACGACGCGTGAGCGACGCCATCATATAGCGCGTCACACTCCCGGCGCGCACCCACCCGCCTTCGTTACGGTGGATTGCATGCCCACCCTCCCCGTTTCCCCCAGCCGTACCGGAGGCCGCGGACGGTGAGCCGCTTCGACGAATTCCTCGATCGACTTCTCGGTACCCGCCGCGCGACCATCGACGCGGTCACCGAGGCTCCGGCGCCACTCCAGCCGATCGATCTGACCGACGATGCGGTGGTCGCCGAGGCCCTCGACGTCGCCGTGCGTGTCGGTGAGGTCCTGCTCGCCTCGGGTACCGGTGCGATCGACACCGCCGAGCAGGTGCGGTTCGTCGCCGCCACCTACGGCCTGGCGCAGTGCGACGTCGACGTCACCTACAACTCGATCGTGCTGTCGGCCTATCGCGGACCGACGATGCCGCCGTCGAGCACGATGCGGGTGGTGCACTACCGCTCGATGGACTTCACGCGACTCGCGGCCGTCGACCGTCTGACCCGACGCATCCGCCGCGACGCGATCTCCCCGGCGCAGGCGCACGAGGAACTGCTCGCCATCACCACCAAGGCGCATCCGTACAACCGCTGGGTGGCGACGGTCGCGTGGTCGGCGATGGCCGCCTCGATCTCCGTGCTCCTCGGCGGCGACGCGCTGGTCGCGCTCGTCGCCTTCGGTTCGACGTTCGTGATCGACCGCGTCAACCGCAAACTCAACGCGGCCGGGTTGCCGTTCTTCTTCCAGCATCTGGTGGGCGGCATCGTCGCGACGGCCCCGGCGATCACGTTGTACGGGATACGGGAGACCATCGGGATCGAAGTGTCGCCGGGACTGATCATCGCGGCCGGCGTGACGGTGCTGCTGTCCGGTCTGTCGCTCGTGGGTTCGGTGCAGGACGCCATCACCGGTGCCCCCATCACGGCGTCGGCGCGTTTCTTCGAAGTGCTGATGATGACGGGCGGCATCATCGCGGGCGTCGCGACGACCCTGCGGGTCGCGTCGGTATTCGGCGCCGAACTCCCCCTCATCAGTTACGAGGCACTCCCCGACCTCACACAGCTGCCGACGAAGATCCTCGCCGGTGCCGCCGCGGCGTTGTTCTACGCCCTCGCCTGCTACGCCGAACGTCGGGCCCTCACGGTCGCCGCGTTCGCCGGCGCCACCGGCAGCCTCGGCTACCAGCTCGCGCTCGGGTTGTCGCTCGGCCCGATCATCTCGTCGGCGCTGGCCGCGACCGTCATCGGTTTCGCCGGTGGTCTGATGGCCCGCCGTGCGCTCACGCCCCCGCTGGTCGTCGCGGTCGCCGGCATCACGCCGCTGCTGCCCGGTCTCGCCCTCTATCGCGGCCTGTACGCGATGCTCCGGAATCAGATGGCCACCGGCATGACGGCGCTGTTTTCGGCGTTCGGTATCGGATGCGCGCTCGCCGCGGGTGTCACGCTCGGTGAGTGGCTGGCCCGCCGCACCCGCAATCCGCGCGGTGTCCTGCGCGTCGGCGCGTTGCGTCGCCCGCAGCTGCGGCGGATCCCCCGGATCCGGCTCGACAAGAACCGCCCGGTGTGGCGCCCGGCGCCCGGCCCCGCCACCGGTCCCATCCCGATGGGATCGCTGCACACCGGCCCGGTTCCCACAGCGCACACCGGCCCGATACCCACAGCTCCCGGGACGGGCCCCATCGCGACGGGACCGATCGCGACCGGCCCGATACCCACGGGCCCGATCGCGTCGGGTCCGCTGGCCACGGGCCCGATACCCGTCGATTCACACGGGTCGTCGAGCAGGGAGTCGGGATCGTCCGTACAGACGACGAGAGCCACGCTGCGCTTTCGGCGCGGGCGTGACTCTCGGCGGATCTGACGGAAGCGTTCAGCTGCCCTGGCGGGCCTTCTCGTCGGCTTCCATTGCGTCGCGAAGGCTCTTCGGACGCATATCGGTCCAATTCTGCTCGACGTACTCGACGCAAGCGGCGCGCGACTCTTCGCCGAATACCACCCGCCACCCCTGCGGAACCTCGGCGAAGGTCGGCCACAGCGAGTACTGCTCCTCATCGTTGATGAGGACGTAGAAGCGGCCGTCTTCGTCGTCAAATGGATTCGTGCTCATCTCGCCTCACTTGTTGCGTAGGTGTGATGGTCCGATATCCTACCAAGCTCGTCGATTCCTCCCCCGGCTCCGGGCAGACGGAGCTCTCGGCGTTCGACGATCGAGGTGAGGATCTCACCCGCGCGGATCGCTGCGTTGGACAGCAACGACGCGGTCAGACCGTGTGTCTTCTCGGTTCCGCCCTGCAGGTAGACGTCGGCCGTGACGTTCTCCGGCAGCGGCAGACGGTAGTCGCGGGCGACGGACAGGACCGGCGTCTCGGGCGCGAGATCGCCCAGCAGCGGTGCGAGGGGCGCGGGCTCGAAGCCGGTCGCGAGGACCACCGCGTCGCACTGGAGGGTCTCGGTGTCGCCTTCGAGATTGTCGCGGATCTCGACGGTGACTCCTGCGTCGCTCTCGAGCGCCGATACGACCTCCGAGGCACGACGCATGAACAGCCGGCGACGACCGCTCACCCGTTCGCGGTACTCGGTCGCGTAGAGCGCCTCGATGAGTTCGGGCGAGACGACCGAGTAGTTGGTGCTGCGGTGCAGGGCGAGCAGCCGCTCACGCTCGGACAGTGGGGCCGCGTGCAGCTCGTCGACGACCTGCGGGTCGAAGATGCGGTTCGCGTACGGGCTGTCGTCGGCGGGGCTGTACCCGAAGCGGTTGAAGACGTTGTGGACCTCGGCCTGCGGGTAGTGCGTGTGCAGGTACTGCACGACCTCGGCAGCGCTCTGCCCTGCGCCGACCACCACGAAGCGCTGGTGCTGCGGCTCCGGCATGTCCTCGATGTGGAAGAGGAAGTGGTGGTTGTGGAAGCAGCGGGCAGACGCGACCGCCCACTTCGGGAGCCGGGCACGCAGTCCGACTCCGACCACGACGCTGTGCGCGTACACGACGGCGCCGTCGGCGGTCCGCACGGCGAACAGGTCGGCGATCCCGTTGTGGTTGCGGACGGTCTCGACCGAGACGACCTCGGTTCCGTAGCGGACGTCGGCGTCGACGCGCGTGGCCGCCCACTGCAGGTAGTCCTGGAACTCGTGACGCGTGGGGAAGAACGTCTGGTGGTTGACGAAGTCCACGAGACGGCCACGGTCGTGCAGGTAGGAGAAGAAGCTGTACGAGCTCGTGGGGTTACGGAAGGTGACCAGATCCTTGGGGAACGCGATCTGCATCGTGGCGCCCTCGAGCAGCATGCCCGGGTGCCAGGCGAAGGCCGACTGACGTTCGAAGAATCGTGCCCGGATCGCCGAGGAGGGGTTGTCGGTGTTGTGCTCCTCGACAGCGATCGCGAGCGCCAGGTTCGAGGGGCCGAAACCGATACCGACGAGGTCGAAGACGTCTCCTTGCGAGTTGCCCTCCGACCTCCCCGCGTCATCGGCGACAAGGCTGGAACGGTCGGTCATCACTCAACTTCCGTACTAGGGGGGCCGGAGGGGCCCGTGATCGGTTCGTACGAGACTCGAAGGTAGCTCAGGCTAACCTTTGTTCGGTGAGCGTACCAGTGCCCGACGGTCCGCGGGACGTCACGATCTCCCGGATCACAGGGACCTTCGTCGCATTTCGCAGACGACGGGCGCGGTGGATCGTGACTGATTCCACCGCGCCCGCCTGCCGATTTCCCCTGCCAGGGGACTCCCCTACGAAGCCAGGAAGTCCACCAGGATCTTGTTGACCGCCTCGGGCCGCTCGAGATAGCCGTAGTGCCCGGCGTCCGGGATCTCCTCGTAGCGCGCACCCGGAATGGCGTCCGCGACCTCGCGCGACAGATAGGCCGGGATCATCCGGTCGTCGGCGAATCCGACGGCCAGGCACGGCACGGTGATGCCCCGGTAGGCCGCGCGCCGATCGAACTCCCGGTCCATGCCGAGCTGCGCGCGCACGCCCGCCGACACCTTTCCGCCGCTGAACTCGAAGACGTCCAGCCAGTCGCGGGCGGTGTGCTCGTCGGCCAGCGAGGCCGGCGACAGATTCATCACCGCCGTGACGGCGGCCTGGTACTTCGGTGGCAGTTCGACGCCGCTGTCGTAGAGCTGGCGCTCCCCCTCGGTGAGCGTCAGCTGGAACTGGTCCATGCGGGCGTGGCCGGCCAGGAAGACGGCCTTGCGGACGAGCTCGGGACGGGCGAGCGTCAACTCCTGCGCGACACGCGCACCCATCGACGTGCCGATCACGTAGGCGGGACCGCCGAGCAGTTCGATCAGGCCGGCGGTGTCCTTCACCAGGTCGTCGATGGTCATGCCGCCGAGGCTCTCGCCCGACGGTGCGATGCCGCGGTTGTCGAAGGTGGCGACCCGGTAGCCGGCCTTCACGAGCGCGGGCACCTGGTGCAGATCCCACACGCGCCCCGGACTACCCGTTCCCATGATGAGGACGACGAGATCGCCCGTTCCCTTGACCTGGTAGTTCAGCGGGATGCCGTTCACGGTGGCAATGGGCATGAATACCTTCCTCGACGAGAGCGCGGTTGTGCGCCGCGGGTCGGCGCCGTGACGTCGCGCACCGGAAACACACACGGTGTACCTACAGCACGACCGTCCTACGGTACCGCGACGTAGACGTGCAGGACCGTGCCAGGACCGACCTCGGAAGGCGGGTGGCGGCGAGCTGTCCGATTCTCCTAGAGTCGAAGGACGATGCGTGCTCGCACAGAGCAGCGACCCCGGGAGGACATCATGGCCGCGGACCCGACCACCGCGAACGACATCGCCGACGAGGATCTCGAACCCGTCGCCGACGAAACCGCACGACAGGCGCAGCGAGTCGTCGCCGCCTACGCAGAGAATGCGGACGAGTGCCGCATGCTGCTGTCGATGCTCGGCATCGGTCCCAGCGACAAGCACTGACGAGCACGACACCCACCACGGTGCCGGTGACGGCACCCACCCTGCCGGGCCGGTGACGGCACCCACCCTGCCGGGCCGGCGACGGCACCGGCCCCGAAAGAGGACCACAACGTGACAGCAGGCGAAGCGGACGCAGCGGGGAACCACGACTCGCACGCCGGGTCGGACTTCGTGGTCGTCGCCAATCGCCTGCCGGTCGACCTCGAACGGCTTCCCGACGGCACCACCCGCTGGAAGCGCAGTCCGGGCGGCCTCGTCACCGCGCTCGAGCCGATCCTGCGTTCGAACAACGGCGCCTGGGTCGGCTGGGCCGGTGTGGCCGACGCCGAGTCCGGCGTCATCGTCGAGGACGGTCTGACCCTGCACTCGGTGCGGTTGAGCACCGAGGACATCGCCGACTACTACGAGGGGTTCTCCAACGCCACGCTGTGGCCGCTCTACCACGACGTGATCGTGCGCCCGGAGTACCGGCGCGAATGGTGGAACTCCTACGTCGAGATCAACCGCCGCTTCGCGGAGGAGACCGCGAAGGCCGCCGCGGAGGGCGCGACCGTCTGGATCCAGGACTACCAGCTCCAGCTGGTGCCGAAGATGCTGCGGATGCTCCGCCCCGATCTGACGATCGGCTTCTTCCTGCACATCCCGTTCCCGCCGATCGAGCTGTTCATGCAACTGCCGTGGCGCACCGAGATCGTCGAGGGTCTCCTCGGCGCCGATCTCATCGGCTTCCACCTCCCCGGTGGTGCCCAGAACTTCCTGTATCTCGCCCGCCGCCTGGCAGGGGCCCAGACCTCCCGCGGCAACATCGGTATCCGGTCGAAGCTCGGCGTGGTCCAGGTCGGCTTCCGCTCGGTGCGTGTCGGTGCCTTCCCCATCTCCATCGAATCGGGCCGGCTCGACCAGCAGTCACGCAGCAAGGCGATCCGCGATCGTGCCAAGGCGTTGCGCAAGGAACTCGGCAACCCGAAGAAGATCCTGCTCGGCGTCGACCGGCTCGACTACACCAAGGGCATCGACGTGCGGCTCGACGCGGTGCACGAACTCCTCGCCGAGGGTCGCATGGACCCGAAGGACACCGTGATGGTGCAGCTCGCGACCCCGAGCCGGGAACGCGTCGATTCCTACGTCCACATGCGCGGCGAGATCGAGCGGACGGTCAGCCGCATCAACGGCGAGTACGCCGAGGTGGGGCGTCCGGTGGTGCACTACATCCACCGGCCGGTCCCCCGCGACGAGCTCATCGCGTTCTTCGTCGCGGCCGACGTCATGCTCGTGACCCCCTTGCGCGACGGTATGAATCTCGTCGCCAAGGAGTACATCGCGTGCCGCAGCGATCTCGGCGGCGCGTTGGTGCTCAGCGAGTTCACCGGTGCCGCAGCCGAACTGCGGCAGTCGTTCCAGTGCAACCCGCACGACCTCGAGGACGTCAAGGACAAGATCCAGGCCGCGATCGAGGTGCCGCGCGAGGACGGCCGCAAGAGGATGCGTGCGCTGCGCCGTCAGGTGCTCACGCACGATGTGGACCGCTGGGCCCGTTCGTTCCTCGACACTCTCGCCAACACCAATGCCGCCGGGCGCGCGCTGATCGCGCCGGGTGAGGCCGGCGAACCCGACCCCACCTGACGGCCCCCTCCTAGATCGGCGTCAGCCGGCTGACGAGCCAACGCCCGTCCTGCTTTTCGAGTTCGACGCGCACCCGGCTGCCGCTGCTCACCGCTTCGGGGTTCTCCGAACTCGTCGTGATCTGGTTGAGGAACAGCAGGGTCACGGCGCTGTCGGCGTCGGCGGAGACCACCGACGACGCCTGCACGCTCACCTGCACGCTGATCGCCTTCTCCTTGGCGCCCGGCGCGATGATGTTCTTCATCAGATTCGTGTACTCGTCGCGGAAGTCGCCGGTGAGGCCTTCCGCAGCGGCCTCGGTCTGCGCGTCCACCTGATCGTGGGTGTAGGCGAGCATCGCGACCGCCTGTTCCTCCGCAGCGACCCGCGCGTCGGTCCGCGCCGTCTCGGCGGCGGACTGCTGGACGGTGCCGTAGGCGAGCCACCCCACCAGGACCGCGAAAACCAGTGCCACGATCGACAATCCGATCGCGATGTGCGGCAGGTACGAGGCCTTCGGATCCGAAGTCGCGTCCGGGACCGAGGCGGCGGCGGCCGAGGTCTCGGCGGCGGCGGTGGATCCGCCCGTCTCCTCGGTCTTGTCGGACACAGTGCCGGACACGGCTTCGTCGGTCTTGTCGAGCGTCACGCGATCGTCCTTCTCGTCGGTCACGGCACGAACTCCACCTTCGACGCCAACAATCTGCCGTTCTCGTCGCAGATCGTCACCCGCAGACGGAAGTCGCGCGCTTCGGGTTCGGTCTGGTCGGCGTTGCTCACCATCGCGCGGGAGGCGACGAGCGACGACGCGCACGTGCCGTCCTCGTTCTGGATCCCCGCCTCGAGGACCTCACCGGTGGTGTCGACACCGGCCTGCTGCACGACCTCCACGAAAGGTCCTTCGCGGCCCTCGAACTCGGCCTTGAAATCACCCGTCGCGCCTTCGAGCAGACGCGCGACGTCGGCGTCGGCGGTGTCGGCGTTGATGGTGGTCAGGTTGAGCACCGTCTGCCGCGCGGCCTGCAGGTACGCCTCCCGACGCTCGTCGCGTTCGTTCGCGGACTGCCGGTCGACGATGAGCCAGGCCCCGACCGCCACGAGTGCGATCACCAGCACGGACGCGATGATCGCGACCGGCTTGGCCCATCTCGGCTTCGTCTTCATGTCGATCTCGTCTGCCATCAGCCCTGCTGCGCCTTCATGTAACTCTCCAAGCTCCGATCTCCACCGAGATCGGCGTGCGTGTACACGGTGCCGTCGGGACCAATGTACGTCCCGGTCTGCGGATCGATCCGTCGCGCCGCGACCCCGGCGGGAGCCGTGTCGTCTCCCCCGCCGTAGGAGGCGGGTGTGGGTGCGACATTCTCCGAGGCCACCGGCGTGGGCGGCCCGGTCCACGGATTGTCCGAGTAGGTGGGGCTGTACCCGGTGCGGCACATGTCGGGCGTCGGTGCGCGACGGCCCGGGTACTCCATGCACGGCAGGTTCCGGGCACCGCGGATCGCATTCGGATAGTCCTGCGGCAGTTGGCAGAAGACGTCGCCCGGGGTGTCGACCATGGACGTGTCGGCCGGGCTGCGCCACTGTTCCGGCGGCACGAAACCGGCCAGGCACGGCGGCGGATCGTGCAGCTGCAGATGGAAGTCCACCACGGCACCGTCCTCCGGTGGGCCGTCGCCGGCCGCGGTGATCAGGGCCGTCGTCATCGGCGGGTACAGCACCAGGATCTGCTCGATGCCGGCGTTGTAGATGACGCCCACCTCGCCGACGCTCACCAGATTCGCGAGCAGCAGCGGCAGCGTCGGTTTCAGGTCCTGCAGCAACGATTCGGCTTCGGCAGCGGCTCCCGGCCCGACGTCGAGCAGGGCCCGCAGGTCGGGATCGCTCTCGCGCAGACGATCGGTGAAGGTCACCATGTCGCGTGTCCACGACCGGATGGCGTCGCTCGTGACCACCTGCGTGTCGAGCAGCGGACCGATCTGATCGATCAACTGCCGTGTCTCGGCGCTGTTCGCCGAGGCCTCCTGCACGAACAGGCGCGTCGAGTCGATCAGTTCCTGCAGTTCGGGTCCGGAGCCGTTGAACGCGTCGAACGCCTCGTCGACCACCGTCTGCAGTCGCGTGTCGCCGATCGAGGCGAGCAGCACGTCGGCCTGGTCGAGCAGGGCACCGACCTCCTGAGGCACCGTCGTGCGGTCGACCGGGATCACGTCGCCGTCGGCCAGACGTTCGCCGCCCGAGCCGTCGGCCCGGGGCACGAGATCGACGTACTGTTCGCCGACCGCCGACACGCTGCGCACGGCCGCGTCGACGTCGGCGGGGATCTTCGCGTCGCTGTCGATGGACAACTTCGCCTCGACGCCCACCGGCGACAGCGAGACGCTCCGGACGGTGCCGACGGTGTTGCCGCGGTAGGTGACGTTCGAATGCGGGTACAGGCCGCCGGTCGACTGGAGTTCGACGACCACCTCGTACCGCCCGACCCCGAACAGGGCGGGCAGCCGCACGTACATCAGCGACATCACGACGAGTCCGACGACCGTGAGGATCGCGAAGATCGTGAGCTGGATGCGGACGAACCGCGTGAGCATCATGGTGCGGGCACCCCCAGGGGAAGGCCGGGAATGGTGATCTCACCGATGCCGGGGATCGTCAGTTTCCCTTCGGGACCGGGCGGTGGCGGCGGTGGCGGTTCGAGCGGTGCACGGAACGGATCGGTCGCCTGCGCAGCGAGTCCCGCGTCGCGGCCGAGGATCCCCTCCGGACCCGCGAGACGTCCCGCGAGCGGCGTCCCGGACAGGAAGTTCAGGTCGAGACGTTCGAGACTGAGGTCGATCGTCATCGCGAGGTTGGCGTAGTCGCCGCGGATGATGTTGTTGATGCCCGCCTGCGGGAAGGGATAGGTGAGCAGCACACCGAGCACCTCGGTCAGGGCACTGCCCGAATCGGCCAGCGCCTTCAACGTCGGTGCGAGCCCCTCGAGGTTCGCCTTCAGGTCGTCGTTCGAGGTCTCCACGACCCGGCTGGCCACGGTGCTCAGCTCGCCGAGCGAACTCATCGCGGCCGTGAGGTTCGATCGCTGGTCGGCCAGCACCTCGATCGCGGGCGGCAGTTCCTCGAGAGCCCGGACGAGTGTCGCGTTCTGGTCGTTCACGGTCGCCGCCAGACGGTCCATGCCCTCCAGCGCGGCGATGATGTCACCGCGCTGCGTATCGAGAGTGGAGACCAGTTCGTCCAGGCGCGGGAGCAGGTTCCGGATCGAGTCCTCCCGGCCGACGAGCGCCGCGTTCAGCTCGGTGGTGATGTCGTTGATCTGCGCGAGTCCACCACCGTTGAGCACCACCGACAACGACGAGAGCGTCTGTTCGGTGGTCGGATACGCACCGGCGCGTTCGAGTGGGATGACGTCGCCGTCCTCGAGGCGGCCCTCCGGGGGTTCGCCGACGGGCGGGATCAGTTCGAGGTGCTGCGATCCGAGCAGGCTCGTCTGACCGATCCGCGCGAGCGAGTTGGCCGGAACGATCACGCCTTCGTCGAGCGAGACCGTCACGAGCGCGTGCCAGCCGTCGAGTTCGATCCCCGAGATCGACCCGACGGTGACGTCGTCGACTCGCACGGGCGAGTTCTGGGTCAGGGTCGTCACGTTGGGCATCTCGATCTGCACCCGGTAGGCGCCTTCTCCGCGGCCGGCGGTGCCGGGCATGGGAATCGAGTTGAGTCCACCCCACTCGCACGCGGTGAGTGTCGTGCCCACCGCGACGGCGGTGACCGCGACACCGAGGCGGCGGAACATCGATCGGCCGGTCATCGTCCTCCTCCCGGCTGCAGCAGGGAACCGAGATCCTGCGGGACCTGCAGCGACGGCAGGCCGCCGAGGATCCCGTCGAGCGGCGACGCCGCTTCCGACAGCGACGGACCGGGTGCGGTGCCGCGTCCTTCCGACGCCCCTTCGAGCCAGGGTTCGGTGTAGACGATGTCACCGTCGAAGGCCTGCACACCGGCCAGCGGGTTGACCAGCAGCGGAAGGTAGTTGGCGTTGATGGACGACAGCACCGGTCCGAGCTGCTGGCGGCACAGTTCCTCGCTGCGCTCGGAGGTCGCGTTGGCGGCGGCCGCGACCGACCCGCACATCCACTCGACGGGGTTGGCGAGGTTGTTGATCGCGAGTGCGCCCGTGAGCGAACCCTGCGCCGGCTTGTAGATGTTGTAGAAGTTCGCGAGGGAGGTCGGGCCCGAGTGCAGTACCCGCTCGATCTCGGGTCGCTTGCGGGCGAGCACCTCGGTCGCGTCGGCCAGTCGCTGCACCGATTCGGTGAGACCGGCCCGGTTGTCCTGCACGAACCGCTGCACGTCGCCGACGGCGATGTTCAACTCGGACAACGAGACCCCGAGCTGGTCGGAGCTCTGCGCGAGCACGTCCGAGACCGACGCGAGTCGACCGCCGAACTGCACGATCTGCTCGTTGCTCGACGAGAGGACCGATACGAAGGTCTGCAGGTTGCGGATCGTCGAGAACAGGTCGGTGCGCCCCTCGGAGAGCGTGCGCATGGTGTCCGACAACTCGCGCAGGGCCGCACGCACGGTCTGCCCGTTGCCCTCGAGATTGTCGGCGGCGGTGTCGATGAACCGGCCGAGGGATCCCTGCGGATCGAGTTCCTCGGGTCCGAGCGCTTCGGACAGCCGCATCAGTTCGGTCTTGATCTGGTCCCATTCGACCGGAGAGGCCGTGCGCTGCATCGGGATCGTCGTGCCGTCCTCGATCGTCGGACCACCCGAGTAGACCGGGGTGAGCTGGACGAAACGCGCCGAGACGAGGCTCTGCGCGATGACGACGGCCTTTGCGTCGGACGGGATCTCGACGCCGCTGTCGACCTGCATCGTCACGCGCACGAGGTCGTCGCGGGGTTCGATGTCGCTGATGCGTCCCACCGACACTCCGAGCACCCGCACGTCGTCGCCCTCGTACAGGCCGCTGGTGGAAGCGAATTCGGCGTGGATGGTGCGCTTGCCGAGGTCCGGCAGGACGAACACGGCGAGGGCGCCGAGCACGACGACGGCACCGATGATCGCCGCCATCAGCCAGGGTGGGCGCCGCCGGGTCGTTGCGGCGGTATCGGTACTCATTCGCCGTCCCTCTTGATCGTCGGGGGTTCGTCCGGGATCACGTCCTGCAGATCCTCGGGGAGGAGATCGGGTGCGACCTGGCTGTCCACCACGGCCTTCCACCACGGTGCCGGCAGGATGTTGGACACATAGGCGTTGAAGAACGGTCCGCTGGCGACGGATTCGCCGAGTGCGCTGATGTACGGGCCCAGACCGTCGAGTGCGCCGGCGATGTTCTCCTTGTTCGCCTGCAGGTTGGCCGTCACGAGGTTGAGCTTCTCGAGCGTCGGTGCCATCTGCGCCTGGTTGTCCTGCACGAGGCCGGTGAGCTGACGCGAGACGGACGAGATGTTCGCGATCAGTTCGGTGATGGCGTCGCGGCGCAGACTCAGTTCGCCGAACAGCGCATTCGCGTCGACGATGAGCGCGTTGACCTGGTCGCTGCGCTCGGCGAGGATGCTCGTCACGCCCTCGGCGCGTTCGAGCAACTGGTCCAGCGATTCGTCGCGGGCGTTGATCGACTGCGACAGGCGGGTCATGCCCTCCAATGCGCCCTGGATCTCGGGCGGGGTGTTCTCGAGCGACTGCGACAACGCGTCGAGCGACTCGTTGATCCGGTCGGTGTCGAGTTCGGAGACCGAGGTCGTGAGGTCGCCGAGAGCGTCGGTCAGCGAGTACGGCGAGTTGGTGCGTTCGAGCGCGATCACCGAGCCCGGGCGCATCACGCCGTCGCCACCGGGGCGCAGCGCCAGGGACTTCCGACCGAGAACGGTGTTGGTCTTGATGTCGGCACCGGTGGTGTCGCCGAGCCCGATACCGTCGCGGATACGGAAGGTGACCAGCACGGCCTGATCGTCGAGCCGCACGTCGGTGACGTCGCCGACGTTCACGCCGGCGAGCATGACGTCGTCGCCGGGGACGAGGCCACCGGCGTCCTGGAAACGGGCCGAGTAGCTCAGGCCACCGGAGAGGAAGTGCAGCTGGTCGTACTGCAGACCGGCGAGCACGATCGCGGCGGACACGGCCAGGCCGATGATGCCCGTCCGGATGTAGTTGGGGTCACGAGGTGCACTCATTCGACCTTCGCACACCTTCCCGTGTCGTGGTTCGCCGTGGTGTACCGGATGGTGGTGCCGTCCGGTCCGGAGAACTTGAAAGTATTGGCACAGAGAAAGAATTGGAAGAAGTTTCCGTATGCACCCACGCGGATGAGTTTCTTGTAATCGGAGGGCAGGCGTTCGAGCGTGCGGTTGATGTCGTCCTTGCCGAGGTCGAGCTGGGTCATGGTGCGGTTCGTCTCGGCGATGACCGTCTGCAGGTCGGGCCGGTTGTTCTGCAGCAGTGCGGCGAGATCCGCAGTGCCGGTAGCGATCTGCGGGATCGACGCGCCGATGGGATCACGGTCGGCGGACAGCCCGCCCACCAGGGTGTGCAGTTGTTCGATGGTGTTCTCGAACTCGCGATCGTGATCGTCGATCGTGCCGAGGACGGCGTTGAGGTTGTCGATGACGTCGCCGATCAGCTGGTCGCGGTCGGCGAGGGAGTTGGTGAACGAGTTGGTGTTCCCCAGCAGCGACACGAGCGTGTCGCCCTGACCCTGGAAGACCTGCAAGAGTGCTCCGGAGAGGTCGTTGACCTGCTGCGCGTCGAGGCCCTGCAGCAGCGGCTTGAACCCGCCGAGGAGCAGGTCGAGGTCGAGGGCCGGTTCGGTCTGCTCGATCGGGATGCTGCCACCGGCGGGCAGGACGTCGACGCTGCCGGCGCCTTCGAGCAGTTCGAGATACCGGTCGCCGACGAGGTTCTCGTACCGCACGGTGGCGCGGGTACTGGTGAACAGCGTGTGCTTCGCGTCCACGTCGAACTCGATCTCGGCGGTGTTGTCGGGGCCGATGTCGACCTTCTTCACGGAGCCGACCTGCACCCCGGCGATGCGGACCTTGTCGCCGGTACCGAGACCGGAGACGTCCGTGAAGGTGGCCCGGTAGTTCTCGGTGCCGGTGAACCGCGCCTGGCTGAACACGACGGCGAGCCCGGCGAAGATCAATGCCATCGTGATGGCGAAGATCAGGAACTTGACGGTGGTCGCTCTCATCGTCACCGCCCGCCTGCGAGATGGTCGCCGAACAGGTACTGGAAGATCGTCGGGTAGCGGATCCAGGCCTCCGTTGCGGGCTTGTAGGGCGTTTCACCGGTGTTCGTCACGACGAACGGCGCGTGACCGTCGCGGCGCGGGTCGAAGTTCGGCAGGCCCCAGCAGTTCGGTCCGCCGCTCGCGCCGACCACGGGCAGATCCTGGGCGTCGTTGTACGGCGTGGCACCACCCATGAAGCTCGTGCTCAGGGTCAGGGCCGCGTACTCGCCGGTGCCGGCCATCGGCTCGAACGCCACCCGGGCGTCGTTGAGGCCGACGATGAAGCAGGTCAGTTCGGGCGAGTACTCACCGAGCAGACCGGTGGTGTGGCTCAGACTGTCGAGTGCGGTGGTCAACTGTGCTTCGTTCTCCCCCAGGACGTCCCGTCCGGTGTTCGCGAGACCGGTGAGGTTCATGAGCAGCAGGTCGAGCTGCTGTTGTTCGTCGACGACGGTGTTTCCGACGTCGGTGGCGTTGCCGATCGTGGTCATGAGGTCGGGTGCCGTGTCGGCGTAGACGTCGGTGACCTGCGCGGCCGAGACGAGATCGGCCTGCAGTTGCGGCAGCGACGGATTCATCTCGGCGAGATACGCATCGGCCTCGGACAGGGCGGCGCCGAGGGCGTCGCCGCGTCCGTTGAGCGCCTCCGACAACGCTCCGAGGGTGGCGTTGAGCTTCTCGGGCTGGATCTGGGCGAGCACGTCGGACAGGTGCTCGAAGACGGTGTTGAACTCGACGGTGACGTTGTCGGCCGCGATCACGGCGCCTTCCTGCATCGGCACGGAGGACGGATCGTCGGGGACGACGATGTCGACGAACTTGGCACCGAAGACGGTGGTGGATTCGATCGCCACCCGCGCGTTCGACGGAATGAGTTGCATCTGCCCGGGTTGCATGTCGAGATGCAGGACCGCGCCGGCGGGTGTGTGCTCGATCGACGCCACGCGGCCCACCTCGACGCCGCGCATCTTCACCTTGGCGTCGGGCTCCATCACCAGACCGGAGCGGGGTGAGGTGACGGTGAGCGGGACCGTCGAGGTGAACCCACCGGCGAACATCGTCAGTGCCACCGCGACGATCGCGGCGAGGCCGCCCACGAGACCGAAGGCGGCGAGCTTCTTCTTCCACGAAGGAGTGTCCATGTCGCGCGCCCTATCCCGACAGGTTGAAGTTGCCGGTCGCGCCGTAGACGGCGAGCGAGATGAGCAGGGTGACGGTGACGACCGCGACGAGCGAGGCCCGCACCGCGTTGCCGACCGCGACACCCACACCGACGGGGCCGCCACCTGCGGTGAAGCCGTAGTAGGTGTGGATGAGCATCACGGCGATCGCCATCACGATGGCCTGGACGAACGACCACAGGATGTCGGTGGGTATCAGGAAGGTCGTGAAGTAGTGGTCGTACACGCCGGCCGACTGGCCGTAGAGCACCACCGTCGCGAAACGACTGGCGACGAACGAGGCGATCACGGCGAGCGAGTACAGCGGGACGATCGCGATCATCCCGGCGAGCACGCGCGTGGACACCAGATACGGAATGGACGGGATCGCCATGGTCTCGAGCGCGTCGATCTCCTCGGAGACACGCATGGCGCCGAGCTGGGCGGTGGAGCCGGCGCCGATGGTGGCCGCCAGTCCGATACCGGCGATCGTCGGGGCCGCGATACGCACGTTGATGAAGGCCGCGAAGAAACCGGTGAGCGCTTCGACGCCGATGTTGCCGAGGGAGCTGAAGCCCTGCACGGCGATGATGCCGCCGGTGAAGAGCGTCAGGAACCCGACGATCACGACGGTGCCACCGATGACGGCGAGTGCGCCGGTGCCCATGCTGATTTCGGCGACCAGACGGACCGTCTCCTTGGGGTAGTGCATCAGCGCCCGGGGGACCGTCGCGAGGGCGCGCCCGAAGAACAGCGCCTGCTCCCCCACTCGGTCCACCGTGGACGACGCACGTGACATGCGCCGAACCGCACGGGGGAAGCGCCAGGACATCACTGCCATGAAATCTCCGCTCCCCTCATCCCGCGGTCAGCTTGATGCCGACGGCCGTGACGAGGAGGTTGACCACGAACAGCGCCATGAACGCGAACACGACCGTCTGGTTGACGGCGTCGCCGACACTTTTCGCTCCACCTTTGACATTGAGACCGAGATAGGACGCGACCAGCCCCGCGATCATGCCGAACAGCCCCGCCTTGACCTGGGAGATCATCAGTTCTCCGAAGCCGGTGAGCAGGGTGATGCCGTTGATGAACGCGCCGGGGTTGACGTCCTGGAGGAAGACCGAGAAGGCGAACCCGCCGAGGATGCCGATCGTGCACACGAGACCGTTGAGCAGCAGGGCGACGACGGTGGACGCGAGCACCCGGGGCACGACGAGACGCTGGATCGGATCGATGCCGAGCACACGCATCGCGTCGATCTCCTCGCGGATGGTGCGCGCCGCGAGATCGGCGCAGATCGCGGTGGCACCGGCGCCGGCGACGATGAGCACGGTGACCATGGGACCGACCTGCGTCACCGCGCCGAGGGCCGCGCCCGCTCCACTGAGGTCGGCCGCGCCGATCTCCCGGAGCAGGATGTTGAGGGTGAAGCTCACCAGGACCGTGAACGGCACCGCGACGAGCACGGTGGGCACGAGTGAGACGCGGGCGACGAACCATGCCTGGTCGATGAACTCGCGCCGTTGGAAGGGGCGACGGAAGGCCGCCCGGGCGGTCTCGCCGGTCATGGCGAACAGTCCGCCGACGGCCCGTAAGGGGACCTCGAGGAGGTCTACCATCGTGTGCCCCCTTCGATCCTCACGTCGTCGGCGCGCGGCCGATCGATGGCGTGTGCTGTGACCCGGGTCATAGTAACTAGAACGTGTTCACCTGTCAAAGATCCGCCGAGGGGCATCTCGATCCATTTCCGTCCGAACAGACACACGGGCGTCGACCGACGCGCATCGACACGCTCATAAGTGGGTTTACACTGGGGTTTCGCTGAGATTTCCGACGCAGGAACCGAGCTCGACCACGTCGCCACAGGAGGTCGTCACACTCGCGAGCGGGTCGTGACGACGAAACAAAACTAGAACACGTACCAGGCAGAAATACGAGGCCTGGCGAGAGCCGGAGAAACAGCCCGAGTGGGCGTTACGCTACCGGAATCCCCGGTGTCCGTCACCCGTGGTTGCAGGATCCGGCCCGGGGGCGAAGACACGGACCCCTGCTGTCCCCGAGCGGGAACAGCAGGGGGCCGGAACTAGAGATCGAGTGCCGCCGAGGCCGAGAACGTCCGGCCCGGGTCACGATCGGCGAAGTAACCGCCGAGCTCGTCGGCGAGCGCGGCGGGGGTCCACTGCCCGGCGGCATCGAAACGCTGTTCGACGACCGGTGCGGCCATCAGGGCCACCATGGGTCCGTAGACGATGAAGACCTGCCCGTTGACGCGATCGGCCGCCGGGGAGGCGAGATAGGCGACCAGATTCGCGACGTGGTCGGGCGAGAGCGGATCGATGCCGTCGTCCGGCGCGTCGCCGAAGACCGCTTCGGTCATCGACGTGCGCGCGCGGGGGCAGATCACGTTCGCCCGGACCCCGTACCGCTCGAGACCACGAGCGGCCGAGAGGGTGAGTGCGGTGATGCCGGCCTTGGCGGCGCCGTAGTTGGGCTGCCCGGGCGGACCGAGCAGACCGGCCTCCGAGGACGTGTTGACCAGGCGCCCGTAGACCGGTCCACCCTCCTGCTTCGACCGGTCGCGCCAGTAGGCCGCGGCATTGCGGGAGAGTAGGAAGTGACCGCGCAGGTGCACGGCGACCACCGAGTCCCATTCGTCATCGGACATGTTGGGCAGCATCCGATCCCGCGTGATGCCCGCATTGTTGACGACGATGTCGAGACCGCCGAACTTGCCCTGCGCCGCGGCGAGCATCGCATCGGCCGTCTCACGCTCGGCGACGCTGCCGGGCACGAACTCCGCCTCGGCACCGAGATCGCGGATCCGCGCGAGGGTGTCCTCCACCGCGTCGTTCTCCACGAGATCGTTGACCACCACCGATGCTCCGGCCCGCGCGAGCGCGAGCGCCTCGGCACGTCCGAGACCCGCTCCGGCTCCCGTGACGACGGCGACCCGTCCTTCGAGAGACACCCGATCGTCGTTCTCCACGCCACCGTTGGCGTCCGCACTCATCCACGTACTCCTCAAGATTCGGGCCGATTGCCGGCCGTACGCCGGTACTCTCCCCACCAGGACCCGGGGGCACCGAAAATGTAGAACTTGTTATTTTTCCTGACAAGGGCCGGGGCCGGTCACCGTCCGGCGCTCACGCCTCGGCGAGCGCCGCACGCGGGCACTGGGCGACGGCCTCGCGGACGGCGTCCTCGCTACCCTCGGGTACGGGATGCGTGACGATCAGCTCGTCGTCGTCGTTGAGATCGAAGACGTCGGGCGCCAGCCCGACACACACGCCGTTCGCTTCACAGCGGTCGAAGTCGACCTTGACATCCATTCCGGGACCTCGCTTCACATTCGCGCCGACCGATCGGGTCCAGACTAGAACGCGTTCCAATTCTGTGCAATGATTCGCGATGATCCCACAGAGACGATTCGCGGGGACACGCAGCGACGAAACGGAGCGTTCGTGGACATCTCCTACACCCCCGGGCAACAAGCCCTCCGCGAGGAATTGCGGGCCTATTTCGCACAGATCATGACACCCGAGCGCCGCGAGGCGCTCGCGGCCACGACCGGGGAGTACGGCTCCGGCAACGTGTACCGCGATGTCGTGCAGCAGATGGGCAAGGACGGCTGGCTCACCCTCGGGTGGCCCGAGGAGTACGGCGGCCAGAACCGTTCCGCGATGGACCAATTGATTTTCACCGACGAGGCGGCCATCGCCGGCGCGCCCGTCCCGTTCCTCACCATCGACTCGGTCGCGCCGACGATCATGCACTACGGCACGGACGAGCAGAAGGAATTCTTCCTCCCCCGCATCTCCGCGGGCGAACTGCACTTCTCGATCGGTTATTCCGAACCCGGCGCCGGCACCGACCTCGCCTCCCTGCGCACCACCGCGGTGCGCGACGGCGACGAGTGGGTCATCAACGGGCAGAAGATGTGGACGAGCCTGATCGCCTACGCCGACTACGTCTGGCTCGCCGCGCGCACCAACCCGGATGTCAAGAAGCACAAGGGGATCAGCGTCTTCATCGTGCCGACCGACGCTCCCGGCTTCTCGTACACCCCCGTGCACACCATGGCCGGCCCCGACACGAGCGCCACCTACTACCAGGACGTGCGCGTCCCGGCATCCGCGCTCGTCGGCGAGGTCGACGGCGGCTGGGCGCTCATCACCAACCAGCTCAACCACGAGCGGGTCGCGCTCACCTCCGCCGGTCCCGTGCGCACCGCGCTGACCGAGGTCCGGCGCTGGGCGCAGGAGACGCATCTGCCCGACGGGCGACGGGTGATCGACCAGGAATGGGTGCAGATCAACCTGGCACGCGTCCATGCCAAGGCCGAATACCTGCAGCTGATGAACTGGGACATCGCCTCGAGCGCCGGCACGACCCCGCTCGGCCCGGAGGCCGCCTCGGCCAACAAAGTGTTCGGAACCGAATTCGCGACCGAGGCCTACCGGTTGCTCATGGAGGTCCTCGGACCCGCGGCGACGGTACGGCAGAACTCGGCCGGCGCACTGCTCCGCGGCCGGATCGAACGCATGCACCGCAGTTCCCTCATCCTCACCTTCGGTGGCGGCACCAACGAGGTCCAGCGCGACATCATCGCGATGACCGCTCTCGGCCAGCCGCCCGCCAAGCGTTAGAAAAGGACGCGCACCGTGGACTTCACCCTTACCGAGGCCCAGCAGGATCTCGCAGAACTGACCCGCAGCATCGTCGCGGACATCGTCACCAACGAGCACCTGCGCACACTCGATGCCTCCGAGGACCGCCTCGACCGCACCCTGTGGGACACGCTCGCATCGTCGGGCGTGCTCGGCGCCGCTCTTCCCGAGTCGCTGGGCGGAGACGGGTACGGGCCGCTCGAGCAGGCGAGCATCCTGCGCGAACTCGGCCGCGGCGTCGCCGCCGTTCCGTACATCGGCTCGATCGCCGCGTGCGCGTCGGCGATCGCGGAGTTCGGCACCGCCGAGCAGCAGGCCGAGTGGGGACGCCCCGCGGCGACCGGCGAGCAGATCCTCTCCGCCGCGCTCGCCGAGGAACTGAACCCCGACCCCACGGCCCCCGCGACCCGGGCGCAGGCCACGGGCGACGGGCACGTGCTCGACGGCGTGAAGATCGTCGTCGACGCCGCGCCGGTCGCCGACGGTTTCCTCGTCCCGGCCACCGTCGGCGACTCGGTGGCGGTGTTCCTCGTGCGACCCGACGATCCGGGTGTCTCGATCACCCGCCAGCAGACCACCGACTTCGACAGTCGCGGCATCGTCACCCTCGAGCAGGTCGCGCTCCCGGCCGACCGTGTCCTCGGCACCGACGGCCTCGCCGTGGCGACGTGGTTGCGCGACCGCAGCCTGCTCGGCTCCGCCGCCTACCAGTGCGGCGTCCTCGAACAGGCGCTCGAGCTCACCGCGCAGTACGCGCGCGAACGCGTCCAGTTCGACCGCCCGATCGGCAGTTTCCAGGCCGTCTCCCAGCGACTCGCCGACGCCTACATCGACGTCAAGGCGGTGCGACTGACCTTGTGGCAGGCCGCTTTCCGCATGGCCTCGGGTGAGCGTCACGACGACGCCCTGCGCACCGCGGCCTTCTGGGCGGCCGATGCGGGACACCGTGTCGCGCACACGACCGTGCACGTGCACGGCGGTGTCGGGCTCGACGAGGACCACCCGGTGCACCGCTACTTCCTCGCGGCCAAGCACCACGAGTTCCTGCTCGGCTCCGCCACCGACCAGTTGCGCGCGCTCGGACGCGAACTCGCCGACGTCCCGGCCTGATCGCATGACCGCCCTCACCGTCACCGAACTGCTCGAACGACTCGCCGACGTCGACGATCGAGGCCTGCGCTTCGAGGAGACCGAACTGTCGTGGCGCGAACACGTCGCGCAGTCCCGGCGACGCGCCGCACTGTTGCGCGACCTGCTCGACGGCCCAGCACCGAAGCACATCGGGATCCTCATGGACAACGTCCCGGAGTTCTCGTTGCTGCTCGGCGCCGCGGCCTTCTCCGGTTCGGTGGTGGTGGGCCTGAACACGACCCGGCGCGGTGCGGCGCTCGCCCGCGACATCGCGCTCGCCGATTGCCGGGTCGTGTTCACCGAGGCGGCACACGCGTCCCTGCTCGACGGTGTGGATCTCGGCGACGTGCGGGTGATCGACGTCGACTCCCCCGAGTGGACGGCGATGCTCGCCCCGTTCGCCGACACGGTCGTGGAGACTGCCGCGCATTCCCCCGACGACCTGTTCATGCTGATCTTCACGTCGGGCACGAGCGGCGATCCGAAGGCCGTGCGGTGCACGCACCGCAAGTTCACCGATCCCGCGACGATGCTCGCCACGCGGTTCGGCCTCGGCCCCGACGACACCGTGTACGTGTCGATGCCGCTGTTCCACTCCAACGCGATGATCGCCGGCTGGGCGATCGGACTGGCCGCGCGCGGCAGCATCGCTCTGCGTCGCCGGTTCTCGGCGTCGGGTTTCCTTCCCGACGTCCGCCGCTACGGCGTGACCTTCGCGAACTACGTCGGCAAGCCGCTGTCGTATGTGGTGGCGACTCCCGAGCAGCCCGACGACCACGACAACCCGCTGCGCATCGTGTACGGCAACGAGGCGTCGGCCGCCGACGTCGCCGAGTTCACGCGGCGCTTCGGCGCGCGGGTGGTCGACGGGTTCGGCTCGACCGAGGGCGGCATCGCGATCGCGTCGGCACCCGACGCCCCGGCCGGCGCCCTCGGCCGGCTTCCCGAGGGCATCGAGATCCTCGATCCCGAGACGGGGCGACGCTGCCCTCCGGCGGTGTTCGACGCGAACGGCAGGATCACCAACGCCGACACCGCGACGGGCGAGCTCGTCAACGTGCGCGGTGCCGGTCTGTTCGACGGCTACTACAACAACCCCGAGGCCGATGCCGAACGCCTCCGCGACGGGCGCTATCACAGCGGCGACCTCGCCTACCGGGACGAGAACGGCTTCGTCTACTTCGCCGGACGCAGCTCGGGCTGGCTCCGGGTGGACGGTGAGAATCTCGGTGCGGCACCCATCGAGCGCATCCTGATGCGGTACGAGGGTTTCGCTCAGGTCGCGGTGTACGGGGTGCCCGACCGCAACGTCGGCGACCGGGTGATGGCCGCGGTGATCCCTGCGGCAGGCTCCGACTTCGATCCGGTCGCGTTCGCGCGTTTCCTCGATGCGCAGACCGATCTCGGCCCCAAGCAGATGCCCGGTCTGATCCGTGTCTGCAGCGAGTTCCCCCGCACCGCGACCTTCAAGGTCCTGACCCGTTCCCTGGCCGCCGAACGCTGGTCCTGCAGCGATCCGGTGTGGCTTCGGGAACGTGGCGATTCCGAATTCCGGCTGTTGTCAGACGAACTGGTGCACCTTCTCGAACCCGCCTCCGTCGGCACTCCTGCGCGATAGCGTCGTCCCGAGACCCGGGATCGCTCCCTTGCCGCTCTACATACCCTGGGGTATGTACGGCGCACCCGAGAGGTCGGGACGCGGTTTCGTCGATGCGACCGTGGAAGAAGCGAGGATTCATGGGATCGGTGCCACGCGCGACCGCACACGCACTCGGCGGTTTCTATGCGCTGTCCCTCGACGCGTTCACCGCCCTGTTCCGCTCCCGCTTCCAATGGCGCGAATTCCTCACCCAGTTCTGGTTCATCGCCCGGGTGTCGCTCCTGCCCACGATCCTGATGTCCGTCCCGTTCACCGTCCTCGTCGTGTTCACGCTCAATTCGCTGCTGCTCGAGATCGGTGCCGGCGACCTGAGCGGAGCGGGTGCCGGGCTCGGCGCCATCACGCAGATCGGCCCGCTCGTGACGGTGCTGGTGGTCGCCGGGGCCGGCGCCACCGCGATCGCCGCCGACCTCGGCTCCCGCACCATCCGCGACGAGATCGCCGCACTCGAGGGGCTCGGCATCGACCCCGCCGCCCGGCTCGTGCTGCCCCGTGCACTGGCGTCGACCGCCGTCGCGGTCACGCTCAACGGGGCGGTGTGCGCGATCGGCCTGATCGGCGGGTTCTTCTTCTCGGTGACACTCCAGAACGTCGATCCCGGCGCGTACGCCGCGGGGGTCACGCTGCTCGTCGGTCCCGGTGAGCTGCTGCTGTCGGAGATCAAAGCGGCGGTCTTCGGTCTGCTCGCGGGACTGATCGCGTGCCATCGCGGACTTTCCGTCAGCGGCGGCCCGAAGAGCGTCGGCGAGGCCGTCAACGAGACGGTGGTCTTCGCGTTCGTCGCGTTGTTCCTCGCCAACATGCTGCTCACCTCGATCGGGATCGCGGTGATGGGTCGGTGAACGCGATGAGCGTGGTGATGAGCCGATGAGTGTCACGGGGGCGGCCACCGGGCGGACTGCGCAGGTGGTGCGCCGCCTCGGCCACGGGATCTCACGCAGCATCGACACCCTGGGACGCCAGGTCGTCTTCCTCGTCGGCGCGTTGTTCTCGACGGTGCGGGCGGCCCGGCACTATCCGCGCGAGACCCTGCGCGTGGTCTCGGAGATCGGCCTCGGCACCGGCGTGCTCGCGATGGTGGGCGGCAGCGTCGCCATCATGGGTTTCCTCACCCTGTTCGCCGGCGCGACCGTCGCCGTGCAGGGCTTCACCTCGCTCGGCAACATCGGTGTCGAAGCGCTCACCGGCTTCCTGTCCGCCTATGTCAACGTCCGGGTCGTCGCACCCGTGACGGCCGGTGTCGGTCTCGCCGCGACCATCGGCGCCGGCACCACCGCGCAACTCGGCGCGATGCGGATCAGCGAGGAGATCGACGCGCTCGAGGTCATGGCCATCAAGTCGGTGCCGTATCTCGTCGGCACACGCATCCTGGCGGGCCTGATCGCCGTCGTGCCCCTGTACTCGCTGTCGGTGCTGGCGTCGTTCCTGTCGAGCCGCATCGCGACCGTCGTGGTGCTCGGCCAGTCGCCCGGCGTCTACGACCACTATTTCGCGACCTTCCTGCGCCCGACCGACGTGCTGTGGTCGTTCGGGCAGGCGATCACCATGGCCGTGGTCGTCATGACCGTGCACAGCTACTACGGCTACACCGCCACGGGCGGGCCGTCCGGTGTCGGGGTCGCGACGGGTCGCGCGGTGCGGATGTCGCTCATCGCGGTGGTGACGGTGACCCTGCTGATCTCCCTGGTCCTCTATGGCAGCAGCCGCCAGCTGCATCTGGCGGGGTGAGGAGCGTGCCCACCTGGTTGCCGAAGGTCGCTGCGATCTGCTTCGTCGTCGTCTCCGCGCTCGTTCTCGTGTTCGTCTACCACGGCTTCCGCGGCTCGTTCACGCCCGGCGTGAAGGTGACCGTCGAGAGCGGCCGCTCCGGTCTGATGCTCGAGGACGGCGCCATGGTCAAGGCGCACGGTGTACACGTCGGCAGCGTCACCACGGTGCAGCAGACGCCGTCCGGCGCGGTGATCGAACTGCGCCTGGATCCGGACGCCGCCGCCCGGCTGCCCGCCGACCCCGGCGCCGACATCCGCGCCACGACGGTCTTCGGCGCCAAGTACGTCACTCTCACCGACCCGCCGTCACCCGGCCCGGTCGGACTGGCCGAGGGCACGGTGCTGCGCGCGTCGAACGTGACCGTGGAGACGAACACCGTCTTCGAGTCGCTGTCCGACGTCCTGCAGGCGGTCGATCCGGCGAAGCTGAACCGCACGCTCGGTGCGCTGTCGTCGGCGTTGCGCGGACAGGGCGAGTCGCTCGGCCGCGCGCTCGTCGACACCGACGCCGTCCTCACCCGGATCGAACCACGCACAGAGACACTGCGACGCGATCTCGCCGCCGTCGAGACGACCGCCGACATCTACACCGGAGCCACCGACGGGATCGTGGCGTCGTTCGACAATCTCGCCGTCACCGGCACGACCCTCGTCGACCGCGCCGACGACCTCGACCGCGTCCTGCTCGCCGCGATCGGTATGGGCGACGCCGGTCGCCGCGTGGTCGAGCCGAACAGCGAGCAGATCGTCGACGTGCTCGACCTGCTGCGCCCGACGGCCTCCCTCCTCGAGGAGTACTCACCGGTGCTCCCCTGTTTCCTGCAGGGCGCCGACCGTGCCCGGCAGCTCGCCGAACCGGCCTCGGGCGGCAACGGCTCGTCGATGATGCTGAAGTCGACCTTCCTGCTCGGCACCGACCCGTACGAATATCCGCGCAATCTTCCGGTGGTCGAGGCCACGGGCGGGCCACGCTGCGGTCCCCTGCCGATCGTGACGGCCGACGAGACCCCCGCCCCGTACGTCGTGGCGAACACCGGCGCCAATCCGTTCGAGGCCGGGAACACCTCGCCGGTCTTCGTCCCCGACTCGCTGTTCGAACTGCTCACCGGAGGGGCCGGATGACACGCACCGCGATCGCCGCGGGCATCTACGCCCTCGTCATGATTCTGATCCTGGCCGGACTGTTCGTCGTCTTCGGCCAGGTCCGGTTCGGTGAACACACGCGCTACCACGCGGTCTTCGACGACGTCTCCGGTCTCGAGGAGGGCCAGTTCGTCCGCGTCTCCGGGGTCGAGGTCGGCAGGGTCACCGCCGTGGAGTTCGGCGAGAACAACCGCATCGACGTGACCTTCGAGGTCGACTCGTCGTACACCCCGACCCGCGCGAGCATCGCCACCGTGCGCTATCTCAACCTCGTCGGCGACCGCTATCTCGAATTGTCCGACGGCGCCGGTGATCCCACGCACATGGCGGCGGGCGAGACGATCGGCACCGACCGGACCCGGCCGGCACTCGATCTCGACGTGCTCATCGGCAGCTTCACACCGCTGTTCCGCGCGCTCGAACCCGAACAGGTCAACCGCTTGTCGGCCGATCTCATCACCGTGCTGCAGGGCCAGGGCGGCACCGTCGAATCCGTCCTCGCCCAGGCGGCCTCGCTGACCTCCCACATCGCCGACCGCGACGTGCTCGTCGGACAGGTGATCACGAACCTCGACTCGGTGCTCGCGAATCTCGCCGCGCACCGTGACACCTTCGACACCGCACTGGTGCGTGCCCACGAGGTGGCCGCGCGACTCGCGCAGGATGCCACGCTCGTCGGCGACGCCGTCACCCACATCGATGCGATCGGCGGGTCGCTCACCGATCTGCTCGCGCAGTCCCGCACCTCGCTCGCCGGCACGATCCGCGAGACCGGCAACGTCGCCGCGCAGGTCGACTCGCGCAGCGAGACCGTCGAGCAACTGACGACCGAACTCCCCGACGCCTACAAGGCCCTCACGCGACTCGGCGCCTACGGCGGATTCTTCAACTACTACCTGTGCGGCATGCTCATCGAGATCAACGACCTGTCCGGGAACAAGGTCACCTCACCGCTGTTCGGGCAGACGACGGGCAGGTGCGCTCCGGCATGACCCAGTTCCGCGAGATGAATCCCGTGCGTGTCGGCGTCGTCGGCACGATCGTGCTCGTCGTGCTCGTGCTCGGCGCCCTGAACATCCGCTCCCTGCCGTTCCTCGACGGCGGCACGACCTACCGGGCGAGATTCGTCGACGCCGGCGGTCTGAACACCGGCGACACCGTGCAGGTCGCGGGCAAGGACGCCGGGCGGGTGACCGACATCGACATCGACCACGACGCCGTGGCCGTCACGTTCACGGTCGACGGGGCGGTGGTCCTGGGCACCGACACCACCGTCGAGATCGCCACCGCCACCGCGCTCGGGGCACGGAACCTGCGCGTGCGTCCCGCCGGTCCGGGACGACTCGAGGACGGCGCCACCATCGACCTCGACCGCACCGTCGCGCCCTATCAGTTGACCGACGCCCTCGGCGATCTCACCGACACCGCCGCGGCGATCGACACCGAGCAACTGCGCGAGTCGATGGAAGTGCTGTCCGACACCCTGCGCGAGACGCCCGACGACGTCGGTGCGGCGCTCGACGGTGTGCGGCGACTGTCCGAGACCGTCGCGTCGCGGGACGAATCCCTGCGGGCGCTGCTCGCGCACGCCGAACAGGTCACCGAGGTCCTCGCCGAGCGCAGCGACGCGATCGATGCCCTGATCGTCGATGCCGACCGCATCCTCGGCGAACTGCACCGTCGCCGAGCCGCTCTCGAGACCCTGTTCGCGAACGTCGATGCGCTGTCGATCCAGATCTCGAATCTCGTCGCCGACAACGAGGCACAACTCGAACCCACCCTCGGCAAGCTGAACGCCGTCCTCGGGATCCTCGAACGCAACCGCGACGACATCGCCCTGGCCATCGAGCGGCTGGGCCCGTACGCGACCGAACTCGGCGAGGCCGTCGCGTCCGGCCCGTTCTTCAACTCGTACATCCAGAACCTGTTGCCCATGCAGATCATCGAGCCGGCCCTGACCGCCGCGCTCGAGAACGCCGGCATCACGCCGCCGGGAGGTACACCGTGACGCGACTGCGTCCCCTGATCTCGTGGGGTGTCCCGATCCTGCTTCTCGCCGTCGTCGCGGTGGTGTCGTTCACCGTCGCTCCGTGGCGGTCGGCCGACGAGTACACGGCCGAATTCACCTCGAGCCGTGGCCTGTACGTCGGCGACGACGTGCGCATCATGGGTGTCGAGGTGGGACGCGTGACGAAGATCGAGCCGCGCGGCGATCGCGTGCTCGTACGCTTCGACGTCGACTCCGACCGCCGCATCCCCGCCGACGCGCAGGCCGCGATCGTCGCCCCCACCCTGGTCTCGGCCCGCTTCGTCCAGCTCACCCCACCGCACACGGGAGGACCCGAACTCCCGGTGGGAGCAACGATTCCCGTCGAACGCACCGCGGTCCCGGTCGAATGGGACGAGATCACCGAACAACTGACGCGGCTCACGACCGAACTCGGGCCCGACGACACCGACCCGCAGGGCGCGCTCGGTGAGGTCCTCGACGTCGCGGCCGCCAACGCCGAGGGACACGGTCCCGCCCTGCGCGACAGCCTGCAGCAACTCGCGATGGCGATGCGCACGATCTCCGACGGCCGGCACGACCTGTTCGGCACCCTCGGCAACCTGCAGGTGTTCGTCGAGGCGCTGTCGATGAGTGGCGATCAGATCGTCTCGTTCCACGACCGGCTCGCGTCCGTCACCGAGATCCTCGACGCCAACCGCGACGACATGGGCGCCGCCCTGGCGGGACTCGACGCCGTCCTCGTCGACGTCGAGCGGTTCGTCCGCGACAACCGCGAGCGCGTCGACACGACCGTCGATCGCACGGCCGCACTGACCGAGACCCTGGCGGCACAGCGTGACGGGATCGCGCAGGTACTGCACGTCGCACCGACGGCGTTGTCGAACCTGCAGGGCATCTACCAGCCCGCGCACAACACGGTGGTCTCGGCGTTGTCGCTGACCAACTTCGCCAATCCCGCCCAGTTCGTGTGCTCCGCGCTCGCCGCGGCCGAGCAGGTCGACGCGCACACCGCGTCCGAGTTGTGCGTGCAGTATCTCGGCCCGATCCTGCCGCTGCTCGCGATGGACTACCCGCCCGTGCGCATCAATCCGACGCGCGGCGTGGGCGCGCTGCCCGACCAGCTCGTCTACACCGAGCCCGAGTTGATGCCGGCGCCCGGTGCACCGTCGCCGACCTCGCTGGCCGACCTGCTCTCCCCGGGGGCGCCGTGAGAACACGAGTCCTGCGCACGATCGGTGTCCTCGCCTGCCTGGCGCTGACCGCCGGGTGCGAGTGGCGCGGCCTGAACAGCCTGCCGCTTCCCGGCACGCACGGTCGCGGCGACGACGCCTTCGCCGTGACCATCGAGATGTCCGACGTCACGACCCTCGAACGCAATTCGCGGGTCCGCGTCGGCGACGTCACCGTCGGACGGGTCGCCGACCTGCGGCTCGGCGACGGACATGCGCTCGTGACGGTGATGGTCGACGGCAGCACAGTGCTCCCGGAGAACACCGTCGCGAAGATCGGGCAGACGAGCCTGCTCGGGTCCGCCCACGTCGAACTCTCTCCCCCGCTCGCCGAACCCGCCCGCGGCCGGCTCGGGGACGGCGACGTCATCCCCCTCGAACGGGCGGGTGCGTTCCCCACCACCGAGCAGACCTTGTCGTCGCTGTCGCTGGTGCTCAGCGGCGGTGGTCTCGCCCAGGCCCAGGAGATCACCCGCGAACTCAACCGGGCGATGGACGGGCGGCAGGAGTCGGTGCGGGCCCTGCTCACCCGTCTCGACGCGGTGCTCGCCGGGCTGGACGGTCAGAAGGAGCAGATCGTGAGCGCGATGGAATCGCTCGACGCACTCGCCGTCGAGGTCGCCGAGCACAACACCGAGATCGCCGCGGCGACGGACGATCTCGCGCCCGCCATGGAGGTGCTGTCCACCCAGCGCGACGACCTGACCCGCGCCGCCGACGCCCTCGGGCAGTTCGGGCGCGTCGCGAACGAGGTCGTCGAGGCGAGCGGCGACGACGTCGTCGCGAATCTGCGTGATCTCGAACCGGTGCTGGCCTCGCTCGCGTCGGCGGGCGACTCGCTCACCGAGTCGCTGCGCTACCTGCTGACCTTCCCGTTCCCCATCGACACCTACCGCAACGCGGTGCGCGGCGACTACGCGAACGGCACGGTCATCCTCGACCTCACCCTGCCGACCCTCGAGAACGCACTGCTGCTCGGCACGCCCTTCGAGAACGCACTCACCGGTGGCGGGCGACCCGTACCGGATCTGGTGTCACTGCTCGTCCCGCCCGTGTCGGAGCCGACCCGATGAGCCCGGCCGCGGTGCTGCGCCGCAAACTGGCGGTGTTCTTCTCGGTCGGGATCGCGGCGGTGCTGATCGTCGCGCTGTTCATCGTCGAAGTGCCCGCCCTGCTCGGGGTGGGGCGCTACGAGGTGCGTCTCGACCTCACCGACGCCGGTGGCCTGTATCCCTCGGCGAACGTCACCTACCGCGGCATCGAGATCGGCCGGGTGACGTCGCTGACCATGACCACGAGCGGCGCCGAGGCGGTCCTGTCACTCGACTCGGATGTTCCGGTGCCGGCCGATGCGGCGGCGCAGATCCGCAGCATGTCGGCAATCGGCGAGCAGTACGTCGAGTTCCTGCCCGACGGCGAGGACGGCCCGTATCTGACCGCGGGCTCGATCGTTCCCCGCGATCGCATCTCCGTGCCAGAACCGATCGGCGGTGCACTCGACCAGCTCGACGCCACGCTGCAGTCCGTGGGTCCCGACCGCCTCGCCCTGCTGCTCGACGAGACCCACACAGCGGTGGCCGATTCCGGCGACGCCCTGCGGATCCTCGTCGAGGCCGGTGCGGCGGTGAGCGCCGAGGCCGCTGCGAACGCGGACATCACCGCGGCGCTGATCGATCAGGTCGGCCCGTTGCTCGACACGCAGGTCGCGTCGTCGGATGCGATCGCCCGCTGGGCGTCCTCCCTGGCGGGCACCACCGCGCAGCTGCGCGACTCCGACAGCGACGTGCGCACACTCCTCGGCGTGACGGCCCCCGCCGCCGCACAGGTGCAGGCACTGTTCGAGGAGGCCGAACCGACCCTGCCCCTGCTGCTCGCCAATCTCGTCACCGTCGAGCAGGTCGCCGCGGTGTACCGGCCGTCGCTCGAACAGATGCTGGTGCTGTTCCCGTCGATCATGGCGTCGACCCAGTCGGCGGGTCTGCCCAATGTCGACAACCCGTCGCAGAACACCTACTTCACGGCGACCTTCAACGACCCGCCACCGTGCATCACCGGCTTCCTGCCGCCGGAACAGCGGCGCTCACCCACCGAGTTCGACGTGCCCGACACCCCGCCCGACCTGTACTGCAAGCTGCCGGCGGACTCCCCCATCGCGGTGCGCGGAGCACGGAACATGCCGTGCATCGAGTACCCGGGGCGCCGCGCCCCCACGGTACAGTTGTGCCGCGACGGTGGTTATTCGGCGACGAGTCTGGAAGGGCTTCTGTCGCCGCCGAACTGAGCGACGGGCGGGGCCGATGGACACCGACGGGTCATCCGGCGAGGCGGAACGCACGCCCGACGGCAGATATGTGGTGGTGAAGGGGCGGCGCTGGCGTGCCACCGATCCCGCGATTCCCGAACCTCTGCGGAAACAGCTGGTGGCGGAGCTGATGCGGGCCCGTCGTCTCGTGAAGAGCGAGGGTGACGCCGCGCGACATCGTGTCCAGGACGCCAAGGTCGCGCTCGGTGAACGCGGGCATCCGTGGTGGGACCCGCTCGACGACGACGCGGCCCGCGAACGGCTCGCGGCCACGATCTGCGCGCTGCTCCGGGAACGGGATCCGTCGACCATCTGCCCGAGCGACGCCGCGCGGGTCGCCGGCGGGGAAGCGTGGCGCGACCTGATGGACACCGCCCGCTCGGTGGCCGCCGAACTCGAACGCAGTGAACACGTGGTGATCACGCAGAAGGGAGAACCGGTGGACGTGGAGACGGCTCGAGGTCCGATCCGGATCGCACCCGGACCGAACCTCGAGCACCCTCGTCCCTCCCCGTGAGACGAATCCGAACGGATCAGACGCTCGCGGCCTCGTTCAGCTTCTCCAGCGTGCCGGTCGCCTCGAGGTACTCCTGCACCCAGCGTTCGATGACGGCGGAGGTCTTGTCGACCTTCGTGAACTGCCCGACGACCTGACCGACAGGGTTGAACGCGACGTCGACCGACTCGTCGGGGTACTTGTGGGTGGCGGCGACGGCCATACCGGACACCATGTACTGCAACGGCATTCCGAGGGGCTTCGGGTTGCCCTCCTGCTCCCACGCCTCGGTCCAGTCGTTGCGGAGCATGCGGCAGGGCTTGCCGGTGAACGACCGGCTGCGGACGGTGTCGCGGCTGCTCGCCTTGATGTAGGCCTCCTGCTGCACCGGGGTGTTCTCGGCCTCCTCGACCATGAGCCACTGCGAACCGGTCCACGCACCCTGGGCGCCGAGCGCGAGCGCCGCGGCGATCTGCTGGCCGCTGCCGATACCGCCGGCGGCCAGCACCGGCACCGGTGCGACCTCCTTGACGACCTGCGGCCACAGCACGATCGAGCCGACCTCACCGCAGTGCCCACCGCCTTCGCCACCCTGGGCGATGATGATGTCGACACCGGCGTCGGCGTGCTTGCGGGCCTGCTTCGGCGAACCGCACAGCGCCGCGACCTTGCGCCCGGCCTTGTGGATGTGCTCGATCATGTCGGCCGGTGGGGTGCCGAGTGCGTTGGCGATGAGCGTGACCTTCGGATGCTGCAGCGCCACCTCCACCTGCGGGGTCGCGGTGGCCTCGGTCCAGCCGAGAAGCTGCAACGCGTTATCGTCGCCTTCGGGCAGCGGGACGCCGTGGTCGGTGAGGATCTTGCGACCGAATTCGAGGGTCTCCTGCGGCACCATCGACTGCAGCATCTTCGTGAGTTCCTCGGCGGAGAGGTTCGCGTCCATGCCTTCATACTTGTTGGGGATGACGATGTCGACGCCGTACGGGCGGTCGCCGATATGCTCGTCGATCCAGTTCAGCTCGATTTCGAGCTCTTCCGGCGTGAACCCGACGGCGCCGAGGACACCGAAGCCGCCGGCCTTGGCGACGGCGACGACGACGTCGCGGCAGTGGGTGAACGCGAAGATCGGGAACTCGATGCCGAGTTCGTCGCAGATGGGCGTGTGCATTCGGCACTCCTCGATAGAAAGGCGCAAGACTGGAACACGTTCTACCTTAGTGCCAGATGGGTCTGTGCGGAAGGCACGCAACAACGGACGAAGGCTCGCAACATCAGCAGTGACTGCCGACGTTGCGAGCCTTCACCTCGCGTTGCGCACCTCAGATAACTCCGCGCTCGCGGAGTTCCTTCTGCTCGATGTCGCTCAGTCCGAGGATCTCGCCGTAGACCGCCGCATTGTCGTATCCCGCGACGGGCGGGCCGGCGCGACGCACCGAACCCGGCGTCCCGGTGAGCGTCGGCACCACACCGGGGCCGAGCACGTCTGCGCCGGTGCGCTCGTCGTGATGCGGGACGATCATGTCGCGCGCCTGGAACTGCGGATCGGCAACGACCTCCGCGACCGTGTTCACCGGACCGGACACCACACCCGACGACGACAGGTGCGCCAGCAGGTCGTCGAGCGTCCACGTCGCCGCCCACTCACCGATGAGGGCGTCGAGCTCGTCCTGGTTCACGCCGCGCGCGAGGTGATCGGCGAAGCGCGGGTCGTCGGCGAGCTCGGGGCGTTCCATCGCCGCGCACAGGCGACGGAAGACCGTGTCCTGGTTGGCGGCGATGACGATCCACATGTCGTCGGACGTCCGGTACAGGTTCGACGGGGCGATGCCCTCGAGGCGGGTGCCGGACGGGCCGCGGACGACGCCCGCGACGTCGTAGTCGGGGATCACCGATTCCTGGATGGCCAGGCACGCCTCGGTGAGCGCCACGTCGACGATCTGCCCGCGTCCGGTCCGTTCACGGCCGAGAAGCGCGGCGAGGATGCCCTGCACGGCGAACATCCCGGCGAGGGAGTCGCCGAGGGAGAGCGCGAGTCGCGGGGGTGCCTGGCCGGGATAGCCGTTCAGGTGCCGCAGGCCGCTCTCCGCCTCGGCCACGGACGCGTAGCCGGCCTGCCCGGCCTTGGGACCGGTCTGCCCGTAGCCGGAGACCCGGGCCAGCACGATGCCCGGATTGATCTCGGAGAGCACGTCGTAACCGAGTCCCCACTTCTCGAGCGTGCCGGGACGGAAGTTCTCGACCACCACGTCGGACTCGGCGACGAGACGCCGGAACAACTCCTGTCCGTCGGGTGCCCGCAGATCGAGGGTGACGCAGCGCTTGTTGCGCGCGTGCACCGTCCAGAAGTAGCGGTGCCCGTCCCGCTCGCCCTGTCCCCAGGTGCGGAGCGGGTCGGGACGCTTCGGATCCTCGATCTTGATGACGTCGGCACCCATGTCGCCGAGCAGACGTCCTGCATACGGGCCGGCGATCAGGGTTCCCAGTTCGAGCACCCTGATGTCCGCCAGCGCTCCCGCTGCCTGCGACGCGGCTGCCTGCGACCCGTCTTGTGTCGACTCGGCTTGTGTCACTGCCTCTTCCGTCCTCTGGTCAGTAACCGAGGTGAACCGTCTTCTCCTCGGTGAACGCTTCGAGCCCGCTGCGGCCCAGTTCACGCCCGATGCCGCTCGCGTCACGTCCACCCCAGGGTAGTGCCGGATCGGGCACACCCCAGCCGTTGACCCACACCGTGCCCACGCGCAACTGCGGGATCACGCTGTGCACGGTCGACAGGTTCTGACTGAAGATGAACGCGTTGAGACCGTACTTCGTGGCGTTCGCCAGCTGCACGGCCTCCTCGGTGGTCCTGAAGGTGATGACCGTGGCGACGGGGCCGAAGATCTCCTCGCGCGCGATGGTGAGGTCGTTGGTGCCGCGGAAGACGGTCGGCTCGACGAAGAAACCGCGCTCCCCCACCCGCGAGCCGCCGGTCAGCAGCTGAGCACCTTCGCTGCGGCCCTTCTCGATGTAGCCGAGGATGCGGTCGAGCTGCTTGCGGTTGACGATGGTGCCCTGCGTCGTCGACGCGTCGAAGGGATCACCGATCACCGCGCCGCGCGCGAACTCGACGAGTCCTTCGACGACCTGATCGGCGATCGACTCGTGCACGATCACACGCGTGCCCGCCGCGCACACCTGACCCTGGTGGTAGAAGTTGCCCATCGCGATCCACGGCAGCGACGCCTCGAGGTCGGCATCGGGGAAGATCAACTGCGGGGCCTTGCCGCCGAGTTCGAGGGTCACCTTGCGGAACTTCTCGCCGGCGAGCGAGGTGATGGTCTTGCCGACGGCCGGACTGCCGGTGAAGGTGATCTTGTCGATGCGCTCGTGGGCGGCCAGCGCCGCACCGGCTTCGGGGCCGAGACCGGGCACGACGTTGAACGCGCCGTCCGGCACCCCCGCCTCGGCGAGCAGGTCGGCGAGCTTCAGGGTCGACAGCGAGGCGTCCTCGGCGGGCTTGACGACCACCGAGCATCCGGCGGCCAGGGCCGGGGCGATCTTCCAGGCCGCGACGACCGTCGGGTTGTTCCACGGGGTGATCGCACCGACCACGCCGAGCGGCTGGCGCAGGGTGAATCCGAAGCGGTGCTGCGGACCCACGTCGGGCAGGATCATCGCCTCACCGGCGATCTTGTCGGCCCAGCCGGCGTAGTGCCGGAACGACGCCGCAGCGGCGGGGATGTCCCCCGCGACGGTGTCGGCGTAGAGCTTGCCCATCTCTGCGGTCTCGAGCGCCGACAGTTCGGGGGCGTGCTGCTCGATGAGGTCGGCGGCGCGGGAGAGGATCCGGCCGCGTTCGGCACCGGCCATCCGCGACCAGGCACCGGAGTCGAAGGTGTCGCGCGCGGCGAGGACGGCCGCGTCGACGTCGGCGGCGCCACCGGCCGCGACCTCGGCGACGACCTCTTCCGTCGCCGGGTTGATCGACGAGAAGTGGGCACCCGAACGGGCGGGCACGGCCCGGCCGCCGATCCGCAGCTGCGGGTCGGGTACGACGACGGGTGCGGGGGTGGACAGTTCGGTCATCACAACTCCTGGGGAGAAGGTGGGGTGAAGCGTCGGGTGAGGCCGGACCACGAGGAGTCGTAGTTCGGCTGACGATGCGCTGCGCGGTGGGCCGCGTCGGTGACGGACAGGGCCAGTCTCGTCTCGAACATGAACGACAGGGTGTTCACGAGCTTGACCGGCTTCAGTTCGGCCGACGTCGCGAGGTCGAAGGTCTCGACGTCGGGCCCGTGGGCGCCCCATTGGTTGTGGAGCGAGGCGCCACCGGGAACGAATCCTTCCGCCTTCGAGTCGTGCTGTCCACGAACGAGTCCCATGAACTCGGTCATGACGTTGCGATGGAAGTGTGGCGGCCGGAAGGTGTGCTCTCCGACCACCCAGCGGTCGGGGAAGACACAGAAGTCGACGTTGGCCTGCCCCGGAATCGGGGTGGGAGAGGTGAGCACGGTGAAGATCGACGGATCGGGATGGTCCCAGCCGGCCGTGGTCATCGCGTTGAAGCGACCGAGATCGTATTTGTAGGCACCGTGCGTGCCGTGCCAGGCGACGACGTCGAGGGGCGAGTGGTCGAGTTCGGTGGCCCACAGGTGCCCACCGAACTTCTGCACGAGTTGCACCGTGCCCGAACGGTCCTCGTACCAGGCCGTCGGGTACAGGAAGTCGCGGGCGTGGGCGAGACCGTTCGCGCCGATGGGGCCGAGTTCCGGCAGGGCCAGGGCGGCACCGTAGTTCTCGAGCAGGTAACCGGTCGCCTTCTCCCCCACCAGATCCACGCGGAACCGCAGACCTCGTCCGATCACCGCGATCTCACCGGGTTCGACGAGCAGCCGTCCCAGTTCGGTGCACAGCAGCAGCGCGCCGTCCTGCGGGACGAACAGCAGTTCTCCGTCGGCATCGACGAAGTAACGGTCGGTCATCGACTGCGACGCCGCGTACAGATGGACGGCGACGCCGGTGCGGGACCGCACGTCCCCGTTGACGGCGTAGGTCGTCACGCCGTCGAGGAAGTCCGTGCCCGGCGCCGGTTCCGGCTGCGGATCCCATCGCAACCGGTTCGGGGTGAGCACTCCCCCGGTGTCGGGTGCCGACACCCAGCCGGCGTCGTCGATCCGCTCGAAGGGACCGTGCGCGGCGGACGGCATGATCCGGTACGTCCATGTGCGGCGGTTGATCTCGCGGGGCTCGGTGAACGCGGTGGCCGAGTGTTGTTCGGCGTAGAGCCCGTACGCGACCCGCTGGGGCGAATTCTGTCCCCACGGAAGCACACCCGGAACGGCCTCGCTGTGGTGCTCGTTGCCGAAGCCGTGCAGATACTCGATGCCCGCGAAGCCGGGCTCCACACCGACGTCCGCGCGCTCGCTCATGTCAACGCGACCATCTCGTGCAGCGTCGAACCCGAACGCTCGTGATCGGTTCCGTCGACGGTCACCGTCATCGTGAAATCCGACCGGAAGCGGAAGTAACCGGGATGACCGACGAGCCGGTTGACGAGAGGCTTGAGCAACCTGCTCGACGCGAGTGGAACGTCCTCGAGCAGGTTGTGGGCGTGCACGATCTCGCGGACGGTGAGCTTGACGTCGAGCGAGCCCGGGATGCGGAGGCGGATCCACGCCGGGTAGGTGCGGTCGGCGACCGCGTTGTGCACGATCGGCCCCTCCGTCAGTTCCACCTCGCCGTTGCTGAGGACCACCTCGCGCCCCTGCGCGACCATCACCGGCTGCGACCAGTGCGATCCGTACTTCTTCTGGGTGTGCACCATGGCGTAGACGAGGGTGAAGTCCTCGGTGTACAGCCGGCCCCAGTACCACTTCTCGATGAGGCGCTTCATGTCGCCGACGCCCCAGTTGTGGTCGTGGTAGCCGCGACCGGTGACCTCGGTGGACTTCCCGTCCACCGTCACCGTCCCCGCGACTCGCGCTCGCGGCGCGCCGACGACCCACGCAAAGAATTCGCGTTCGTTGTAGCTGGTCCGGCCGCGACCGGGCATCCACGGCGGGACCTCCGCGGTGAAGGTCAGGTCGAAGGCGAGGTCGCCTTCGGACACCGACACGCGGTAGACGGGCAGCCCGTCCTCCTCGCCGGTCAGCTTCGCGAAGCTCTCACCGACGCGCACGTCGCACCGTTCGGTGGACACCGAGAGGTCGGCGTCGGTGTACGACCGGCTCGCTTCGCGTCGCTTGCCGTCCGCGCTGTAGACGTGGATCTCCACACCGGGCTTGCGGTGCACCAGTTCCCGGGTCTGGATCATCGCCACGACGATCCGTCCGTCGTCGAGATGGGCGTCGAAGTACCAGTGTTCGAAGGCGTGCTTGTCGGTGGACGGGTGGGCACCGTTGTCGGCGGCCTCCACGGCGGTGATCTCACCGTCGCGGCGTCCGGGGCCGTTCCATGCTTCGACGATGTGCAGGGTCATCGAGTTCTCTCCGTACGAGGTCTAGTGGGGCGGGACTGTCCGGGCCGATCAGCGACGGAGTGCTCCGCTGGCGTCGAATTGTGCTTCGCGCCCTTCCATCTGGGCGCGGTACCAGTTCTCGCGATGGGCGCACATGATCTTCTCGTGCACGCCGGCCGCGCCGGGGACGAACCGCCGGGTGAGTTCCATCGCGGTGATGAGCGGGAAGCGGACGATCGGGATGATCATCCAGGGAAGCACTTTCGGCATCGAGTACTTGCGTCGGGTGCCCGGCCCCATGAACATCGCCGAGTACACCGAGTTGATGCGGAAGTTGTAGTGCTCCCGCAGTCTCTTCAGGCCGCGGTGCCCGTCGCGCGGGGCGAACGCCTGCGGGTAGGACTCGATGAGTTCCTTGCCGTGCTCACCCGAGTCGTACGAGCGGGAGATCACGGTGCTCATGAGCGCGCGGATGCTGTCGGCGATGGTTTCGGGGTACCACTGCATACGCACCCCGAGCAGGTAGCCCATGTACTTCTGGAAGTGGATGAGCGCGCGGATCTCTCGCGGGGTGGTGTGGTAGCCGAGGGTCCACAGGGCCAGACCCGGGGTGAGGCTGCCGGCGATGAGGGTGAGCAGCATGTAGGTCTGGCTGATCGGCAGTCCCCACTTGGCGATGTCCCATTCGGGGTGTTTCGCGACGCGTGAGCGCACGGACACGTGCATCACGCGGACCTTCAGCGCGGTGGCCCGCCCTTTCGAACCCGGGGCGAGCAGCGCGCCGGGTTCGGATACGTCGATCCAGAACCGGCAGGTCTCGAGGAAACGTCGCAGAGCGTTGTCGCCGGCATAACCTCCGGCGAGCGACAGCGGTGTCGCGACGGCTGCCTCGGTGTAGATCTCGAGGGTCTCGGCGCCCGCGAAGCTGAACAGCATCGTGCCCCAGCGACGCCAGATCGCGGCACCCTGCTCGACGAGTTCGGGCTGCACCCAGTCGGGCACGGTCTCGAACTCCTCGAACAGGGCCTTCATCGCGTCGGGCACGTCGTCGATCGAGTCGATGCCGTCGACGAGGGCCTTGTCGAGCATCTCGCGGGTCTTCTTCGGCCCGAGTTCACCGTGGTAGACCTCGTCGACGAAGCGCTCCGCCGTGGGGTCGCCGCTGAACAGGTCGTTGCACAGGGCCCGGGCCTGTTCGTCGGTGGGCAGGAAGTCGAAGCCGGTGAACCGTCGGACGAGGCTGCGGGTGCGCTTCACCCCGGGCTTCTCCAGCGCCTGCCAGTAGGGGAATGCGCTCGGGCATCGGTCCTGTGCGGTGCGTCCGGGACCGGCGAGTGTTCGGGTCATGCCGATACCTCCTCGAGTACCGTTCGGCGGATCCACGCGACCAGTCGTCCGACGACGTCGGAGAGACCGTCCGGTTGATCCACGAGATAGTGGTTGAGGTTCCGCATCTCGATCAGTTCGTTGTGGCTGCCCGCCAGCGCGTCGTACATCAGCCGGGAATCCTCGGCGAAGGCCGCCTGGTCTCCGAGCAGGCTCATCACCATCGTCGGGGTGGTGACGTTGCGGAGGTCGGTGAGTGCGTCGGCGTGGGTGTGGTCGACGCTCCACGTGCTGAGCCAGCTGCGCACCGTGACGAAGCGGGCCAGTCCACCGGCGGCGGTGTTGGCCGCCTTCGGATCTCCGTACATGGAGCCGAGTGCGCGGTCGCTCGGGTCGAGGCTCAGGTCGACGAAGCGCGGATCCGCGACGGTGCGGTGCACGACGAAGCCGCGATCGGAGGCGCCGGTGCGTTCGAGGTCGGCGAGTTGCTCGAGCGCCCACGCGTCGATGCGGCGCATGCGGGCGAGCTGCGCGTCGCGGTACCTCTGCACCCATTCGGAATCGAGTGGTGCTGTGCGCCCGGGGGCGTAGAGGTCGAGATCGGGATCGGTGGCGTAGGGGTCGGATTCGTCGGTGACCGCGCCGTCGATCCAGTGCCGGAGAACCCGTGCCCGGCCGGGGTGCGCGCCGACGAGCATCAGGGCGTCGGCCGGTCGCAGGTTCGCCTCGGCGAACGGTGCCGGGTCGCCCGCGGGTGTGGTCGTCACGGTCGGGTTCTGCGCCTGCGACTGGTAGAACGACGCGAGCGACCCGCCACCGCTGAACCCGAGGAGTACGACCTTCTCGAAGCCGAGTTCGTCGGTCATCCACCGCACTCCGGTGCCGAGGTCGAAGGCGGCCCGCTCCATGATGAGTGCCGGTTCGTTGGACGAGTAGCGGGTGTTGAGTCCCATTGCGGGGACGCCTGCTTCGGCGAAGGCGCGGAGCAGGAAGTGGCTCAGGAAGTTCGAGGCCGGGTGGCACATGACCACACCGACGTCCTTCGAGTACCCGGGTTGCGCGACGAGGTTGCCGTGCAGCGTCGGGTAGTGGCGGCTGAGCCCGGAGTGCATCTCGACGCGACCGTCGTTCGCCGGTTCGTACGGGATGCGCTGGAAGTGGTCTCGGGTCGTGGTGGAACTGGTGGAAGTCATGTCACCGTCCGGTATTTGAGCATCATGTCGTGGTCTTCGTGGTCGAGGATGTGGCAGTGCCACACATATCCCTGCAGGTCGCCGCCGGCAGTGTCGCCGTGGTCGGCGTGGTCACCGTGTTTGCCGTGGCCGGCGCGGTGCGGATCGAAGGTGTGGACCGCGCGCGAGAACGTCGCGTCGGGGTCGAAGCCGAGTTCGTCGGCCGTCGGGAAGTACGCGACGATGCGGGTCACCGAGTTCGGATCGCAGATGACCGTGTCCTTGTAGCCGGTCTCCCACGGCTCCGGTCCCCGCATCGGTTCGACGACGTACGGGTCGGGATCGGGCGTCCACTTGAGTCCGATGGGCGGTTGCGGCTGCCGCGCACACATCGCGAGGGTGTCGATCGCCTGCCGTCCCAGAACGCGGAAGTGCACCAGGTGCAGGTGGATCGGGTGCGGGTCGGGCGTCGCGTTGACGATGTTCCACTGCTCGACGGTGCCCTGACGCGGCATCTCGATGTCGGTGCTGTGGTACATCAGGTTGTTCAGCGACATGATCGACGGCGGGATCCGCACCTCCGAGGGCTGGCTCAGCGATACGTTCCGTACGTTCTGCGGCACCGGGATCGGCCCGACCGCGGGTGGAAGACCGGGGCCGCCGCGCAGGCGGTCCGGGACCGGACCGGTGAACCCGCGGCCGGATTCGGCTCGGAAGCGCATGAACAGCGGCATGAGCACGGCACCGATCTGCGCGGCCTGCGGTGCGGCGGGTTCGGAGTTGCGCAATTCGACGGTGGCGTCCGCGTCGAGCTGCGCGAAGTCGACGAGCAGGTCCACGCGTTCGCCGGGCGACAGTCGCACGCGGGTCGTAGGGACGGGCGCGTCGAGCAGGCCACCTTCCATGCCGATCACCCAGAACGGCATGCCGTTGGAGAAGTGCAGGTCCCAGATGCTGAACGACGCCGCGTTGAGCAGCCGGACCCGGTAGAGCCCTCGCGCGACCCGGGCCTCGGGCCAGATCCTGCCGTTGACGACGCCGACGTCGCCGACGGCGCCGCCCTCCCAGCGACCCTGCGGGACGATCGGGGTGGAACGGATGCTCTGCGAACCGTCGCCGTTGACGATCTTCTCCTGCAGCACCAGATCGAGTTCGAACTCGCCGGTGGGCAGGCCCAGCGGGTTGCCGGGCAGTCCGGTGTCGTAGTCGTCGCGGAGCAGATACATGCCGGCCAGTCCCGCGTAGGCGTTCAGTCGGGTGACGGCCATGGCGTGGTCGTGGTACCACAGCGTCGTCGCGTCCTGACGGTTCGGGAAGCGGTACGTGAATCCCTGTCCGGGCCGGGAGATCTGCTCGGGGTTGCCGTCGAATTCCGGAGGCGTGACCCCACCGTGCAGGTGCATCGAGGTGGGGACGTCGGTGCGGTCGCGTTCGCTCAGACCGTGCAGCGAGGTGTCGAAGTCGACGGCGAAGGGATGCGCGTCGATGCGGTTGCGGTACTCGATCGACGTCTCCTGCCCACGGTGCGCCACGAGAGTCGTTCCGCCGTAGGTGTTGTCGCCGTAGGCGAGAGCGGGACCGGGCGGAAGGTCGCGGTGGAAGCTGTGCATCGTGCTGACGGCGTCGATCCGGTAGGACGACGAGTCCAGACGCGGCAGGACGGGCAGGCCGTCGACGAAGGGTTCGAGTCGTGGGGAGTGGAACAACAGGGGGCGGGAGATGTCCGGCCCGTCCGCGAACGCTCGGCCACCGAGAAGCACCGCACCGGTTCCTGCGGCGAGCCCGGCGAGAAGGGTTCTACGGGTGAGTCTCTGCATGACGCGGCTTTCTGTGTTCCGGATCGGGAGTCGATGCGGACAGTCATCGTGACCGCCGCCACAGTACCATACGGTATGGTTTGGTCAATAGTGCGCACAGAGGAGTGCAGATGACTCGATCCCCCTGCTCGGCGATGGTTTCGGCGGTCGCTGTTCTCACCCTCGGCGCGGTGGCTCCGGCGCCCGCAGCGGCCGATCCGAGCCCTGCGCCGTGCTCCGGCGCAGACGCTGCCGTGGCGCTCGTCCACGACCTCGCGAGCACTCCGGACGTGTGGTCCGATCTGCGCGCCGACCTCACCGGAGCCGGCTTCTGCACCGTCCCCGTCACCTGGGGCGAACCGGCGGGCACCGATGTCCCGGTCCCCCTCGCCGGCCTGCGGGGCGTCGACGCGGGCGCACGCGACCTGGCCTACGCTCTGGACGAGCTGTGCGGGCAGCGATCGCAGTGCACGGTCGACGTCGTGGCGCACGGCGCCGGTTCCCTCGTCACCCAGCGATACCTGCAGGATCACGGCAACGATCGGGTCCGGTCGCTGACCACGCTCGGTGCGATGTGGCACGGCACGGAGATCGCCGGACTGGCCGCCGCCGAGCAGATCAGCCGCGACCTCGGCACCTACGACGCGGTCCTCGCCCTCGAGAAGCCGCTCGTCGGCCCCCTGTGTGCCGGATGCCGCGAGATCATCGCCGGATCGGATCTCCTACGCAACCTGCACTCACGCGGCGTGCCCACGGCCGGGATCGACTACACCGACATCGTCTCCCGCTGCGACGGACTCGTCGTCCCACCCGAGAACGGGGCGCTGCCCACCTCGACCGTGGTCACGCTTCCCGGGCCGGATCCGTCACCATGCGTTCACCATTGGGCACTCCCCCACGACGGCTCGGCACGCGATGCCGTCCTCACGGCACTGCCCGGTTCGGGCATGTAGTCTCGATTTCGGATCCGATCGAGACGAGGTGACCATCCGTGGCAGAGCAACCGGCGAGGAGTGGTCGCCGGTCGGGCAGACGACCACGGCTGTCCCTCGACGACTGGACCGAGGCGGGTCTGCGCCTGCTGGTCTCCGAAGGACGCAGCGCCGTGAAGATCTCGCGCCTGTGCGACGAACTCGGAGTCACCAAAGGTAGCTTCTACTGGCACTTCTCCGACATCGACGACCTGATGAAGGCCATCGCCACCCGCTACACCTCGCAGGACAACGACGCCGCGCGCGGCCTGACGAACCTCGAAGAACTGCCCGTCGACGAACGGCTCGCCCACATGGGTGCGATGCTCGTCGACGAACGCGCCTGGGAGGCCGAGGTCGCGGTGCGCGAATGGGCGCGCAGCGATCCGCAGGTCGCCGAGTCGGTCCGCGCACTCGACCAGCGCATCATGGCCATCGTCCGAAACTGTTTCCTCGAACTGGGTTTCGACGAGGAAGAAGCGGAGCTGCGTGCCGGCACCCTCGTCTACGCGGGCATCGGCTTCCTCTACGGCCGCGACAGCCTGCCCTCCCCCACGGCCACGCAGATCCAAGAGCTGTTGAAGATCCTGGTCCGCCGCTGATCCCTCTCGGCCCTGGCCCTTCTCCGGCGCCGCTCCCGAGCAGACGATGCCCGGGGTGGATAACTCCACCCCGGGCACCTGCCACCCCGCCACCGTGGTCCTGTCTAGCGCGCCTCGTTCAGCCGATCGACCGCCTCGTCGTAGCCCCGGACGAGTTCGGCCATGATCTCCGCGACGGGACGGATCTCGTTCATCCGCCCCACCACCTGCCCGACCGGCATCGCGACGGCCTCGGGGTCGTCGGCCGCCGACATGCGCTGGTGCGCCTCGCTCACGAGGATGTTCTGTAGCGGCATCGGCAGCGGTTCGGGCGCATCGGGTTTCGACCACGCCTCCGTCCACTTGGTCTTGAGCAGACGCGCGGGCTTGCCCGAGTAGATCCGCGACCGCACGGTGTCGGACGAGCTCGCTCCGAGCAACGCGCGCTGGATCGACGAGGGGCCGTGCGCGGCCGCTCCGAGCTTGTACTCCGAGGTGGTGAGCCAGTACGAACCCATCCACACACCGGAGGCGCCGAGGGCCAGCGCCGCCGCGACCTGCCGTCCCGATCCCACACCGCCGGCGGCAAGCACTGCCGCGGAATCGCCGAGTGCATCGACGATTTCGGGCCACAGCACCATCGACGCGATCTCACCGGTGTGCCCGCCGGCCTCGTAGCCCTGCGCGATCACGATGTCGACACCGTTCTCGACGTGCCGCTTCGCGTGCTCGACCGCACCCGCGAGTGCCGCGACCGGCACCCCCTTCTCGTGCGCGAGGTCGATGACGTCCTTCGGCGGCGATCCCAGTGCGTTGGCGATCAGGGCGGGCCGGTGGGCGAGGGCGACGTCGACGTGCGAGCGCGCGACCGAATGCAGCCAGCCCAGAACACCGCTCGCCTCGCCGACGTCGTCGGACAGCGGCGGCACACCGAGTTCGTCGAGCGTGCGATTGACGAAGGCACGGTGCTCGGCGGGGATCAGTTTGTCGAGGTCCACTGCGGTGCCCTCGGTGGGCACCTTGGCGGGCATCACGATGTCGACGCCGTACGGCTTACCGTCGGTGTTCTCGTCCATCCACGTCAGGACGGCATCGAGTTCCTCCGGGTCGTTGAACCGCACGCACCCGAGGACGCCGAGTCCGCCCGCGCGGCTGATCGCCGCCGCGACGTGTTCGGAGGGCGTGAATCCGAAGATCGGATACTCGATACCGAACTTCTTGCTGAGGCCGGTCTGCATGTGTCCTTCTATCCCGTCGCCGCGGCGCCGTTGCCGTCGCCGTTGTTGTAGACCTCGTCGGCCGGACGCAATCCGGTCTGGTCCTTGGCCCACCGGTAGTCGGGCTTGCCGGCCGGCGACCGCTTGATCTCGTCGACGAACCACACCGCGCGCGGCACCTTGTACCCTGCGATCTTCGACCGTGCCGTCGACATGAGTTCGTCGAGCGTCGTCTGCTCGCCCTCGCGCAGGGCGACGACGGCGGAGACCCGCTCGCCGAAGCGCTCGTCCGGCACACCGACCACCAGGGCGTCGAAGACCGCCGGGTGCTGCTTGAGTGCGCCCTCGACCTCCTCGGGGTAGACCTTCTCGCCGCCGCTGTTGATCGAGACCGAACCGCGGCCGAGCATCGTGACGGTGCCGTCGGCCTCGACGCGTGCGTAGTCGCCGGGGATCGAGTAGCGGATCCCGTTGTACTCGCGGAAGGTCGCCTTGGTCTTGGCCTCGTCCTTGTAGTAGCCGAGCGGGATGTTGCCGGTGCGCGCGACCATGCCGACCTTGCCGGAACCCGGTTCGATCGGGTTGCCGTCGTCGTCGAGGACGGTGGTCGACTCGTCGATCTTCACCGTGGGGCCGCCACCGAGGGTCTTGCCCTTCTCGGCGATACCGATGCCGCCGAAGCCGGTCTCGGACGAACCGATGGAGTCGGTGATGACCTTGCCGGGCAGCAGGTCGAGGAAACGATCCTTGATGGACGGGGAGAACAGAGCGGCGCTCGACGCCATGGCGAACAGCGTCGAGAGGTCGTAGGGCTGACCGGTCTTCGGGTTGCCCTCCTCGAGTGCGTCGAGCATGGGGCGGGCCATCGCGTCGCCGGTGATGAAGATGACGTTGACCTTGTGGTCGTCGATGATGCGCCACACCTCGTGGCCCGAGAACTCGGGGTGCATGATGACCTTGCCGCCGCTGAACAGCGACTGGAACAGCGCCCACTGGGCGCCACCGTGGATCATCGGCGGGATGGGATAGCGCACGAGACCGGGATTCTCGGCGCCCTCCTTCGCCAGCTGCCATTCGTCCTTGACCCACTCGCCGGTCATGAAGTTGATGCCGCCACCGAGGACGCGCCAGACGTCCTCGTGACGCCACATCACGCCCTTGGGGTGGCCGGTGGTGCCACCGGTGTAGAGGATGTAGATGTCGTCGGCGCTACGGTCTTCGAAGTCGCGTTCCGGCGAGCTCTGCGCCAGTGCCGCTTCGTATTCGACGCCGCCGTAGGCCGAGAAGTCGACGTCGGTGCCGTCCTCGACCACCACGACGGTCTTCACCAGCGGTGTGCTCGGGAGGACGTTCGCCACCTTGTCGGAGTACCGGCGTTCGTGGATGAGGGCCACCATGTCGGAGTTGTCGAAGATGTACTGCAACTCGTTCTCGACATAGCGGTAGTTGACGTTGATCATGATGGCGCGGATCTTGAAGACCGCGATCATCGCCTCTACGGCCTCGATGGTGTTCCGGGAGTAGATGCCGACCTTGTCACCCGGCTTCACTCCTTGTTCGCGCAGGTAATGAGCAAGTCGGTTGGCTCGTTCCTCCAGCTGTGCGTAGGTGACCTCACGTCCGTCCGAGGCCAGCGCGACGCGCTCGGGAACGAGGTCGATTGCGTGTTCGACGAGGTCTGCGATGTTTAGGGCCACGCCGACAAAAGTAGAACGTGTTACCGTTTCTGACAAGACCCGAATATGATCCAGTTCACAACACCGCGAGGAGTCCTGCCAGTGTCCGCTACCGAAGCCCCCGGCGCAGCCGATTCGGACATCTCGTCCCGCGAACCGCACTGCCTCGTCGAGCAACGCGGCCACGTCCTGATCGTCACGCTCAATCGGCCCGAAGCACGAAATGCGCTGTCCGGCGAGATGATGGCGATCATGAACGAGACGTGGGACCGCGTCGACAACGATCCCGAGATCCGCGTCGCGATCCTCACCGGCGCCGGTGGCGCGTTCTGCGCGGGTGCCGATCTCAAGGCCATGAATGCAGCGCCTCCCGGAGACAAGTTCGAGCAGGGCGAGCGGAGCGACGGGAATGGCAACGGGGGTGGGTGGGACCTGTCGCGCCTGCCGGCGTTGCTGAAGGGTCGCCGCCTGACGAAGCCGCTGATCGCGGCCGTCGAGGGCGCCGCCATCGCCGGCGGCACCGAGATCCTGCAGGGCACCGACATCCGTGTCGCCGGCGAGAGCGCGAAATTCGGTGTCTCCGAGGCGAAGTGGGGACTGTTCCCGCTCGGCGGATCCGCCGTGCGTCTCGTCCGGCAGATCCCGTACACGATCGCCGCCGACATCCTGCTCACCGGCCGCCACATCAAGGCCGCCGAGGCCAAGGAGATCGGGCTCATCGGTTACGTCGTCCCTGACGGCACCGCACTCGACAAGGCCCTCGAGATCGCCGAGACGATCGCGAACAACGGCCCGGTCGCGGTGCAGGCCATCCTCCGGACCATCCGCAACTCGGAAGGTCTGCACGAGGAGGAGGCATTCCGGATCGACGCCGAGCTCGGTGCCGCCGTCTTCAAGAGCGCAGACGCCAAAGAGGGTCCGCGGGCATTCGCCGAGAAGCGTGCCCCGAAGTTCACCGGCTCCTGACCTGCGCCGCTGTGGACCGCGCTCCCATCCGTGAGAGCGCGGTCACAGTCATGTCATTAGCTCTGCTACATTGCCTGCTGTGACCCACAACACAAGGCCACAGCGTTCGCCGAGGTAATGAGGAGCCCATGTATCCAGGAGTCCACGCCCGCACCGCCCCGGACAAGCTCGCCGTCGTCCTGGCCGACAGCGGCCGGAGCCTGACCTACCGCGAACTCGACGACCGGTCGGCAGCGCTCGCCCGAGTGCTGCACGATGCCGGGCTCCGCTCCGGCGACGTCGTCGCCCTCCTCACCGAGAACCTGCCGGAGGCCTTCGAGGTATTCTGGGCCGCAATGCGGTCCGGGTTGTACATCACGGCGGTCAACAGTCATCTCACCGCCGGCGAGGTGGCGTACATCGTCGAGGACAGCGGCGCCAAGGCCCTGATCGTGTCGGCCACACTGGGCGATCTCTCCGAGCAGGTCGGCGAGAAGGTCACGATCGGTTCCGCGCGACTCGCGTTCGGCGGCGCCGTGCGCGGTTTCGAGTCGTACGAGGACGCCCTCGCCGCGGCCGGTCCACGGCTCGACGAGGAGCCGTGCGGCGCCATCATGCTGTACTCGTCCGGAACCACGGGCTTCCCCAAGGGAATCCAGCCGGATCTCCCGGAACGTCGCGTCGACGAACCCGGTGAGCCGCTGGTGACGGTGGCGCAGTTCCTCTTCGGCCTCACCGACTCCGACGTCTACTACTCCCCCGCCCCGATCTATCACGCAGCGCCTCTGCGCTGGGGTGGGGCGATCCACGCGCTCGGCGGCACGGTGGTCCTCGCCGAGAAGTTCGACGCCGAGACCGCACTCCGGCACATCGAGGAGCACAAGATCACCGCCGGGCAGATGGTGCCGACGATGTTCGTGCGCATGCTCAAGCTCGACGACGAAATCCGCGCCCGCCACGACCTGTCGAGTCTGCGCGTGCTCGTTCACGCCGCCGCGCCGTGCCCGCCGGAGGTCAAGCGGGCGATGATCGACTGGCTCGGACCGGTGATCTACGAGTACTACAGCTCCACCGAGGCCAACGGGATCACGTTCATCAACAGTCAGGAATGGCTCGAACACCCGGGTTCGGTCGGTAAGAGTGTGCTCGGGCCCGCGCACATCTGCGACGAGGAAGGGCGCGAACTTCCGGCCGGCGAGGTGGGGACGATCTATCTCGAGTACGAGAAGGTTCCGTTCTCGTACCACAACGATCCCGAGAAGACCGCGGCGTCGCAGCATCCCGAGCACCCCACCTGGACCACGGTCGGCGACCTCGGTTATCTCGACGAGGACGGTTACCTGTATCTGACCGACCGCAAGTCGTTCACGATCATCTCCGGCAGGGTGAACATCTATCCGCAGGAGATCGAGAACGTCCTCGCCCTGCATCCGGCCGTCGAGGACGTCGCCGTGATCGGCGTGCCGCATCCGGAGATGGGCGAGGAGGTCAAGGCCGTCGTGCAGGTGTCGTCCGGTGCCACCGCATCACCCGATCTCGCCGACGAGCTCATCGCATACGTGCGCGAACGGGTCGCCCACTTCAAGGTGCCGCGGTCGGTGGACTTCGTCGACGAACTGCCCCGCACCCCCACGGGCAAGCTGGTGAAGGGCAAGCTGAAGGCGGCCTACGCCTCCTGACGTCCGCACGCGGCGGGCGGAAACCGTCCTCACGGAACGGTTTCCGCCCGTTGTCGCGCTCAGCGCAACACCACGGTCTAACGGAGCACCACGTCGGCGATCGTGCGAACCTGATCGACGTCGCGACAACCGACCAGCAGCATCGTCACGCCGGCCTCCTCCCACCGCTTCACACCTTCGCGCACCTCGTCGACGTCGCCGACGATCATCGTCTCGGTGATCATCTCGTCCGGGATCACGGCGGCCGCCTCGTCCTTGCGACCGGCACGGAACAGCGCGGTCACCTCCTCGACCACGGCGTCGTACCCCATCCGCCGGTAGACCTGCGCGTGGAAGTTCAACTCGGGCGCGCCCATTCCCCCGACGTACAGCGCCGTCACCGGTTTCATCGCCGCGATGGTCGCCGCACGGTCGTCGGTGACGACCACCTGGCAGGTCGCGGCGATCTCGAAGTCCTCGCGGGTGCGCCGGGCACCCGGCCGGGCGAACCCCTCGTCGAGCCACTCGTCGTACATCGACGCCAGCCGCGGGGTGTAGTAGATCGCGAGCCAGCCGTCGGCGATCTCGGCGGTGAGCGCGACGTTCTTCGGGCCTTCGGCACCGATCCAGATCGGGATGTCCGACCGCAAGGGATGCGTGATGGGCTTGAGCGGTTTGCCGAGCCCGGTGGAGCCGGCGCCCGCATAGGGCAGCGGGAAGTGCGGTCCGTCGCTGGTCACCGGTTCTTCGCGCGCGAGCACCTTGCGGATCACGTCGACGTACTCGCGGGTGCGCGCGAGGGGCTTCGCGAACGGCTGCCCGTACCAGCCCTCCACCACCTGCGGCCCCGAGACGCCGAGGCCGAGGATGTGCCGGCCACCCGAGAGGTGATCGAGTGTGAGCGCGTGCATCGCGCAACTCGTCGGTGTGCGCGCAGAGATCTGCACGACGGACGTGCCGAGCCGCACCCGCTCGGTGGACGAGCCCCACCACGCGAGCGGAGTGAACGCATCGGACCCCCACGATTCGGCGGCGAAGACGGCGTCGAATCCTTCGGCCTCGGCCGCAGCAACGAGTTCCGGTGCGTTCGGGGGTGGCTGAGCACCCCAGTAACCGAGTTGCAGTCCCAGTCTCATTGGACGCCTTTCCTGTCGGACGAATCGCGGCGAGGTGCAGTTCGCGCGCCGCTCTTGCCAGCAACACTAGAACCTGTTCTACTCGAAATTGTGAGCCTGGGAAAGAGCGCGGTTGCCGAGCCACCGCTGAGCGCACCGCTGAATCTGAAGTTCGACTACACGCGATCCACCGGACCGACCGTCGGAGCCTTCGTCACCGGACTGCGCGACGGCCGCATTCTCGGCGCGCGCGGATCCGACGGACGGGTCCTCGTCCCGCCCCCCGAATTCGACGCGGCCACCCATGAACCGCTCACCGATTTCGTCGAGGTCGGACAGACCGGCACCGTGGTGAGCTGGACGTGGAACGCCGAGCCGTTGCCCGGACAGCCGTTCGACCGGCCGTTCGCGTGGGCGCTGATCCGTCTCGACGGAGCCGACACGACGCTGCTGCACGCGGTCGACGTCGCGTCCGCGGACGAGATCGCGACGGGTCTGCGCGTGCGGGTGCGCTGGGCCGCCGAGCGCACCGGCGACATCCACGACATCGAGGCGTTCGAACCCGGCGAGTCGACCCTCACCGTGGATGCGGGCGACGGCGAACCGGTCACCATGATCACCACCCCCGTCGACCTGCACTACCGCCATTCGGCCTCCCCCGAGGAGTCCTGGTACCTGCGAGGACTGAAGGAAGGCAAGATCATCGGTGGTCGCACCGGGCCGGGCGGCAAGGTCTACGTGCCGCCGCGCGGTGCGAGCCCGACCGACGGCGTGCCCACCAAGGAACCGGTGGAGGTCTCCGACAAGGGCATCGTCACCACCTTCTGCATCGTCAACGTCCCGTTCATGGGCCAGCAGATCAAGCCGCCCTACGTCGCCGCCTACGTGCTGCTCGACGGCGCCGACATCCCCTTCCTGCACCTGATCCTCGAGTGCGACGCCTCCGAGGTGCGGATGGGCATGCGCGTCGAGGCCAAGTGGCGTCCGCGCGAGGAGTGGGACCACACGCTACGCAACATCGAGTACTTCCGGCCCACCGGTGAACCCGACGCCGACTACGACACCTTCAAACACCACCTCTAGGAGCAGCGGACACCATGACAGACATTGCAGTCGTCGGCTTCGCACATGCTCCGCACGTGCGCGAGACGTTCGGCACCACCAACGGCGTCGAGATGCTCGTCCCGTGCTTCCAGGAGCTGTACGACAAGCTCGGCATCACCAAGTCCGACATCGGATTCTGGTGCTCGGGTTCCTCCGATTACCTTGCCGGACGCGCGTTCTCGTTCATCTCGGCGATCGACGCGATCGGTGCGGTCCCGCCCATCAACGAGTCGCATGTCGAGATGGACGCGGCCTGGGCGCTCTACGAGGCGTGGGTCAAGCTCATCACCGGTGAGGTCGACACCGCCCTCGTCTACGGCTTCGGCAAGTCCTCGGCCGGCACCCTGCGGCGCACCCTCTCCCTGCAGCTCGATCCGTACCTCGTGGCACCGCTCGGCGTCGACTCCGTCTCACTCGCCGGCCTGCAGGCCCGCATGGGTCTCGACTCCGGCAAGTGGACCGACCGCGAGATGGCCGAGGTCGCGGTGCGCAGCCGCGCGGCCGCGAAGAACAACCCGAAGGCCCAGCTCTCGGGTGATCTCGACATCGAGGACCTGCTCTCGCAGCCGTACATCGCCGATCCGCTGCGCAAGCACGACTGCGCTCCGGTCACCGACGGTGCCGCCGCGATCGTCCTCGCGAGCGGCGACCGGGCCCGCGAGCTGTGCGAGAACCCCGCGTGGATCACCGGGATCGAACATCGCACCGACTCACCGAACTTCGGCTCGCTCGACCTCACGGTGTCGGCCTCCGCACGGGCTGCCGCGCAGGCGGTCACCGGTGGCGACACCGCCTTCGACGTCGCCGAACTGCACGCGCCGTTCACGCATCAGGAGCTCATCCTCCGCGAGGCGATCGGCCTGGACGATTCGACGACGATCAACCCGTCCGGCGGACCGCTGACGGGCAACCCGATGTTCTCCGGCGGTCTCGAGCGCATCGGTTACGCAGCGCAGGCGATCATGGACGGCACGGCCGGACGTGCACTCGCGCATGCGACGAGCGGTGCTGTGCTGCAACAGAATCTGGTAGCCGTTCTGGAGGGACGCAACTGATGGCGAAGCAACCCGCAGCTGTCCTCGGAACCGGGCAGACCCACTACGTCGCCAAGCGGCACGACGTGTCGATGTCCGGCCTCGTCCGCGAGGCGATCGACCGAGCCATGGCAGACGCCCAGGTGGGCTGGGACGACATCGACGCCGTCGTGATCGGCAAGGCCCCCGACCTGTTCGAGGGCGTCATGATGCCCGAACTGTCGATGGTCGACGCCATCGGCGCCACGGGCAAGCCGATGCTGCGCGTGCACACCGCCGGGTCCGTCGGGGGCTCGACGGCGAACGTCGCGGCAAGCCTCGTACAGGCCGGTGTGCACCGCCGGGTGCTCGCGGTGGCCTGGGAGAAGCAGTCCGAGTCGAACGCGATGTGGGCGCTGTCCACACCGGTCCCGTTCACCATGCCGGTCGGTGCCGGTGCGGGCGGCTACTTCGCGCCGCACGTCCGTTCGTACATCCGCCGGTCCGGCGCGCCCGAGCACATCGGAGCGATGGTCGCGGTCAAGGACCGTCTCAACGGCGCCAAGAATCCGTACGCCCATCTGAAGCAGCCCGAGATCACCCTGGAGAAGGTGCAGGCCTCGCAGATGCTGTGGGACCCGATCCGGTACGACGAGACGTGCCCGTCGTCCGACGGTGCGTGCGCAGTCGTGCTCGGCGACGAGGACACCGCGAAGGCCGCCGAGCAGTCGGGCCGCAAGGTGGCCTGGATCCACGCCACCGCGATGCGCACCGAACCGACCACCTATGCCGGTCGCGACCAGGTCAATCCGGAGGCCGGCCGGGTCGCCGCCGCGGCGCTGTGGAAGCAGGCCGGTATCACCGATCCGCTCACCGAGATCGACTGCGCCGAGATCTACGTGCCGTTCTCGTGGTTCGAGCCGATGTGGCTCGAGAATCTCGGCTTCACCCCCGAGGGTTCGGGCTGGAAGCTCACCGAGGCCGGCGAGACGGCCATCGGCGGCCAGTTGCCGATCAACATGTCCGGCGGCGTGCTCTGCTCCAACCCGATCGGTGCGTCGGGCATGATCCGCTTCGCCGAGGCCGCGATCCAGGTGATGGGCAAGGCGGGAGACCACCAGGTGGACGGTGCCCGCAAGGCGCTCGGCCACGCCTACGGTGGTGGCTCGCAGTACTTCTCGATGTGGGTCGTGGGCTCCGACCGGCCCACGAACTAGGAGGCGGGCATGGTCTCGTTCACCGTCGGGGTCGCGATGACCCCGCTCGACCAGCTCACCGGCATCGCGCAGACCGCCGAGAAGTGCGGATACACGTCGATCGCCCTGCCCGACTCCCTGTTCTACATGGAGAAGCAGACGGTCGACTATCCGTACACCCCCGACGGTTCGCGGATGTGGACACCCGACACCCCGTGGGTCGATCCGCTCATCGCCGCGGCGTCCATGGCGGCCGCCACGTCGACGATCCGGTTCTACACGCAGGTGCTCAAACTCGGCTCGCGCAATCCGGTGTTGCTGGCCCGGCAGGTCGGTTCGGTCGCCAATCTCACCGGCAACCGGTTCGGTCTCGGTGTCGGGATCGGATGGGCGCCGGAGGAATTCGAGTGGTGCGGCGTCCCGTACGCCAAGCGCGGCAAGCGCGTGGACGAGATGATCGACGTGCTGAAGCTGATCCTCGGCGGTGGCATGGTCGAGCACCACGGCGAGTTCTACGATTTCGACCGGCTCCAGATGAGCCCCGCCCCCACCGAGCCGGTGCCGTTCTACGTCGGTGGGCACACCGATGTGGCGCTGCGGCGCGCGGCCCGGGTCGGGGATGGTTGGACGTCGGCGATGATCAAGTACGACGATCTCGTCGAGGTCATCACGCGCCTGCGCGAGTTGCGTGCCGAGTACGGCCGCAGCGACGAGCCGTTCGAGATCCAGGCCGTGTGCGTCGACAGGTTCGGCAGCTCCGGTTATGCCGAACTCGCCGACGCCGGGGTCACCGACATCATCGTGGTGCCGTGGATCTTCGACGGGCACGGATTCGACTCGCCGCTCGAGGCGAAGCAGGAATCGCTACGGAAGTTCGCCGACAAGTACATCCACGGAAAGGACGCGGCATGAGCGAGGAACATCCGGCGCGCGTGGCGGCCCGGGCGTCGCAGACGGCGGCGAGCGGGAAACGCAAGGACGAGTGGCTCGCGCTGTTCGCCGAGGATGCGTGCGTCGAAGATCCCGTCGGCCCGTCCGGTTTCGATCCCGAGGGCAAAGGACACCACGGGCACGAGGCGATCGCGAAGTTCTACGACATGACCATCGCGAACACCGACAAGCTCGAGTTCCTCGTCGACGACGTGCTGGTGTGCGGCGACGAATGCGTCAACATCGGCACGATCCGCACGACGATGGCGGGCAATCTCATCGACGCGGAGGGCGTGTTCGTCTACCGGGTCGACGGCGGCGGGAAGATCGTGTCGCTGCGTGCGTTCTGGGAAGTGGATCGCGCGATGAAGACTCTGCGACCGGTCTCGTAGCATCGGCGGTATGCCGACCGCCGGAATCGTTCTCGCAGCAGGGGACGGCTCGCGGTTGGGTGGACGCGCGAAGGCGTTGCTCCCCCACCGTGGCCGTCCTCTGCTGCATACCGTCGTCGATGCGCTGCTCGGCGGTGGTTGCGACGAGGTCGTGGTGGTGGTCGGTGCGTTCGGCGACGAGGTCGCCGCAGCCTGTCCGGCCGGCGCCACGGCGGTGCACAATCCCGACTGGTCCGACGGCATGTCGACCTCCCTGCGCCGCGGGGTGGACGCGGCGCGCACCCACGACCGGGTCGCGCTCACCGTCGTCGACTTTCCCGGCATCACGGCCGATCTGGTGCGCCACGTCCTGGCTGAGCACCGGCCGGGCACGGTCACGCTCCCCGTCTTCGAGGATCGTCCCGGTCACCCGGTGGTGTTCGACCTCGCCGACGCGTTCACTGCCGCCGAGGAGGCCACCGGCGACGAGGGCGCGCGGTCCTTCCTCACCCGCAATCGTGACCGCGTGCAGCGTCTCGACTGCACCGGGCTCGGCGACCCCGGAGACGTCGACACCTCCGAGGATCTTCGCCGCCTGACCTGACCGCGTCGCCGTCCGGCGTGTCGGCGTCGCGTCCCGGTGACCGCTCGGAGAAGGTAGGGGGTGCTCTCCTGGATTCTCTACGCGCTCGCAGCCGTCGGCAGTTTCACCGCCGGAACCGTCCTCGCCGCGCCGAGCGTCGACACCTATCCACTCGATACCGGGTTCGGATTCGGTGCCGTGGAGACTTCGGGTATCACCGCGTCTGCCACGGGAGCGCTGGTCACCGTGTTGATCACGCTGTGGTTACGCCACCGGGTGGGCGCGCTCGTCACCGTCGTGGCCGGAGCCGCACTCGTGGCGGTTGTCGCCATGCCGGGTGCGTGGCGGTTCGACATGTACGTCTCGGCGGTCGGTGCAGGCCTGGTGCTCGGTGCCCTCGTCGTCTGCTGCGCCCGAATCGCGGGCACCCGACTCCCCGCGGTGATGACCGGTGGCGTCGTCGCCGCGCTGCTCACCGCAGAACCCATCGCGGAATACCGGGAGTTCGCGGCCTCCTCGCCCGGAAGCGCCGTGTACCTCGAGGTGTCGGCGCAGCCCGCCAACGCGGTGTGGACGGTTCTCTCGGCGACTGTCATCGCGGTGGCAACAGCGGCTCTCGTGATGCGTGCCGGTGCTCCCGCTTCGGTCGACGAACGACGATGGGATGTGAGGGAAACGGTGGTCGGTATCGGCCTACCGCTCGTTGCCGTCGTGCTGTATCGGTCTCTTCACAGTGCCGTGTGGTCTCCGGATGCGAATCCCGGCGGGAACGGACGATGGCTGTGGGGCATCGTCGCTGTCCCACTTGTGATCGGTGCTGCCCTGTGGCTGCGCGAGAGAATCGGATCGGTCCTGCTCGCCGCCTTCGCCGTGGCCGTCGCCGCGGGTACCGCTCCCTCGTGGATACCCGGCGGATGGTTCCTGCCGGCCGTGATGGTCGTGCTCGCCGCCGTCGGCGCGTGGCTGGGCCGTCGCGCGCCGATGCCGATGGCCGGAGTGGGCGTGCTCGCGTTCGTCACGATCACGGCGATCTTCACTCGTACGCCCTGGGACAACGTCCACCTCCTGGCGACCCTCTTCGTTCTTCCGGTGGCAGCCGCGTACACGATCAGCGCGGCACTACCGTCGACGAGCGCGGTCACCGCCGCCTCCTTCTCGCTGCCCGCCGTGATGGCGTTGCCTCTGCTCACCCGATTCGGATGGACCGCCTACACGCCTCTCACCGGTTCCCCGTCCGGGTGGGCGCCGGACTCGTGGACGGTTCTGACGACCGGTGTATCGGTAGCCGGTGTGCTCGCGACGGGGGCCGCGATGTGGTGGATCGCCCGCAGGTCCGAGGCCCGGTAGACGACACGGGATGTGCGAGGTCCCCGGCGCGCAGGGGTGGCCGGGGACCTCGATGTTCGGTTCGGTCGGTGTTCGGTTCGGTCAGTGCTGGACCGGGCACCCACCCGAGGTCTTGTAGTCGACCTGGAACTCCTTGATGCCGTTGAGCCAGCCCGACCGCAGACGGTGCGGGTCGCCGATCTTGGTGATGTCGGGGATGTGATCGGCGATGGCGTTGAAGATCAGGTCGATCTCCATGCGGGCGAGGTTCGCGCCGAGGCAGTAGTGCGCACCGGTGCCACCGAAGGCGAGGTGCGGGTTGGGATCCCGGAGAATATCGAACTCGCGGGGGTTCTCGAACACCTCTTCGTCGTTGTTGGCCGAGGCGTACAGCATGACCACGCGCTCGCCCTTGCGGATCGTCTGTCCGCCGAGCTCGGTGTCCTCGAGCGCCGTGCGCTGAAACGAGGTGACCGGGGTGGCCCAGCGGATGATCTCGTCGGCGGCGGTCTTCGGCCGGTCGCGCTTGAAGATCTCCCACTGCTCGGGGTTGTCGAGGAAGGCCGCCATGCCGTGGGTGATGGCGTTGCGGGTGGTCTCGTTGCCAGCCACCGCGAGGACGATGAAGAAGAAGCCGAACTCCTCGGGAGCCAGCTCGTCGCCGTCGATGTCGGCCTCGATGAGGGTGGTGACGATGTCGTCGGCCGGGTTCTCCTTGCGGGCGGCGGCCATCTGGTAGGCGTAGCCCAGCACCTCCATGGAGGCGGCCGCCGGATCGGCGGTGTTGTCCGGGTCGTCGTAGCCCGTCATCTGGTTGGACCACTCGAAGATCTTCGCGCGGTCCTCCTGCGGGACGCCGATGAGATCGGCGATCGCCTGCAGCGGCAGTTCCGCGGCGATCTGCGTGACGAAGTCACCCTGACCGGCCTGGCAGGCCTCCTGGACGATCATCTTGGAGCGACGGTCGAGCTCGTCGCGCAGGCCGTTGATCGCACGGGGCGTGAAGCCTCGGGCGACGAGTTTGCGCAGCTTGGTGTGCTCGGGGGCGTCCTTGTTGAGCAGGACGTGGCGCTGCAGTTCGATGGCCTCGCGCGGAATGTCGTCGTTGAACCGCGGAATCGCAGTGTTCTCCCAGTTGGAGAACACGTCGCTCCGGCGGGAGACCTCACGGACCTCCTCGTGCCGGGAGACAACCCAGAAACCCTCGTCGTGGAAACCACCGACGTCGGGAGACTTCTTGTTCCACCACACCGGTGCCGTCTTGCGCAGTTCCGCGAACTCTTCGAACGGCATACGGTCTGCGTACAGATCGGGATCGGTGAAGTCGATGTCTTCGGGGATGTTCGGCTGCGCCACTGATATCTCTCCTGCCCTGGCGAGTACCGCTCGCGTGATTTGTAACACGTTCTAGAACCATTCAAACACAGGTGCGCCGTGCGACCAAGAGATCCGCACGTCCCGTGTGATAATCAAGTTCTGTTGCCTCTCGGAGAAACCTGTTCTATTTTGCGAAGAACGTAGGAGAAAGGAGCCCGAAGTGGGCACACCAGTCATCGTCGAGGCCGCACGGACCCCGATCGGCAAGCGGGGTGGATGGCTCGCGGGCCTGCACGCTGCCGAGATCCTGGGCGCCGTCCAGGCCGGACTCGTCGAACGCGCCGGCATCGACGCCGAGCTCGTCGAACAGGTCATCGGTGGCTGCGTCACCCAGGCGGGCGCCCAGTCCAACAACATCACCCGCACCGCGTGGCTCAACGCGGGCCTGCCCTGGCAGGTCGGTGCGACCACCATCGACGCCCAGTGCGGATCGGCGCAGCAGGCCAACCACCTCATCGCAGGCCTCATCGCCACCGGCGCCATCGACGTGGGCATCGCGTGCGGTATCGAGGCGATGACCCAGGTGCCCCTCGGCGCCAACGTCGGCGACCAGGCGGGCCCGCGCCGGCCGGAGTCCTGGAACATCGACATGCCCAATCAGTTCGAGGCCGCCGAACGCATCGCGCGGCGCCGCGGCATCACCCGCGAGGATGTCGACGCCCTCGGCGTGCGCTCGCAGCAGCTCGCGAAGCAGGCCTGGGACGAGGGCCGGTTCGACCGCGAGGTGCTGCCGGTCGTCGCACCCGTCGTCGACAAGGAGGGCAACCGCACCGGCGAGAAGGCGACCGTCACCCGCGACCAGGGTCTGCGCGAGACGTCGGCCGAGTCGCTGGCGAAGCTGAAGCCCGTGCTCGAGGGCGGCATCCACACCGCCGGCACCTCGTCGCAGATCTCCGACGGAGCCGCCGCCGTGCTGCTCATGGACTCCGACCGGGCGAAGGCACTCGGACTGAAGCCGCGGGCGCGGATCGTCGCGCAGGCACTCGTCGGCGCCGAACCCGAGTTCCACCTCGACGGCCCCGTCCAGGCCACCGCGAAGGTTCTCGAGAAGGCCGGCATGAGCATCGGCGATCTCGACCTGTTCGAGGTCAACGAGGCCTTTGCGTCGGTACTGCTGTCCTGGGCCCAGGTGCACGGACCGGACATGGACAAGGTCAACGTCAACGGCGGTGCCATCGCGCTCGGCCATCCCGTCGGTTCCACGGGCTCGCGCCTGATCACCACCGCGCTGCACGAACTCGAGCGCCGCGACGCGTCGACCGCGCTGATCTCGATGTGCGCGGGCGGAGCCTTGGCCACGGGCACGATCATCGAACGGATCTGAGTTGGGTACCGAGAACGCCCCGAAAGGACTCCGGTCCAACGCCACGACGTCGATCATCAAATGGGGGTCGCGCTTGAACGTCGCGGCTTACCGGGCCACGGGCGGGCGCATAGGGGGCAAGTGGCGAGTCGGAAGCGCGTTCCCGCGGGGAGTTCCCGTGTGTCTGGTGACCACGACCGGACGGAAGACCGGGCAGCCCCGGACGGCTCCCCTGCTGTTCCTCGAAGACGGCGACAAGGTGGTGCTGGTGGCGTCACAGGGGGGACTTCCCAAGCATCCCTTGTGGTTCCGGAACATCCAGGCGAACCCCGAGGTGACCGTCCAGATCAAGTCGCGGGTGCGGACGATGCACGCGCGGGTCGCGAACGAGGAGGAGCGGGCGCGGTATTGGCCGATGCTCACCGCGATGTACCCGGACTTCGACAAGTACCAGTCATGGACCGACCGTGTGATTCCCGTCGTCGTGTGCGAGTGAGCGTCCCGGCCGGCACGGTTCGCCGGGACGGTCCCGTGCGGGAATACTGAGTCTCGTACGTCCAGGTTCTCGACGAAGGGATGTCGCACGATGGCAACCACCAATCACGACAAAGTGCTCGACCGGCGGGAGATCGCGGCCGCGCTGCTCCGGGCGCTCGAACGACGCCACGAGGTGCTCGACGTGATCGTCGAGAGCAAGGACCGGGGCGACGCGGTCGCGAAACTCGCTTCGCTGCTCGACACCGACGAGTTCTGCGCGGAGGCCGTGCTGAATCTTCCGTTCCGCCGCCTCACCCAGGCGGAGCGCAAGAAGATCCGCGAGGAACTCGACGATCTCGATGCGGTGCTGCAGTGGACGACGGCGGCGCGTCCGTACGCGACCGGCGCGCATTTCCGGCTGCGTCCTATCTCCCACAGCGCGGCCGACACGGCGCTGTTCAAGGTCCGCTGCGCCGACCAGCTGGGCGCGGACAGCGACGAGCTGGTCGAGTCCGAGCGGCAGCGCGGCGCCGAGCTGATGGACGACGAGTCCGGGATGTGGCTTGTGGCCGAGGATCTTTCGGGCGACGAGCCGAAGGCAATCGGCTTCGCGTTCGGTGAGCTGACCGGCAACGAGGTCGACGTGCGGATCTGGGTGCATCCCGAGTTCCGCAAGCAGGGTTACGGCACCGCCACGCTCAAGCAGGCGCGCTCCGAACTCGCCGCCTACTTCCCCGGCTCCACCCTCATCATCCGCACGCCCGCCTAGATCGGCTGCCCGTGCGCGTTTCCGGTGGCGACCACCGGAAACGCGCACGAGGACATCACGCTCCGTAGACCGGCGTCGGCGGCTGCGACGCTGCGATCAGCTTCTCGACGACGGGACCGAGTTCCTTCGGATCCCAGCGGTCGCCCTTGTCGATCGCCTCACCGTGGCGCCATCCGTCGGCCAGCGACACCTTGCCACCTTCGGCCTCGAACACGCGCCCGGTCACGTCCTTCGCTTCGGCACTGCCGAGCCATACGACGAGCGGCGAGACGTTCTCCGGCGCCATGGCGTCGAAACCCTCTTCGGGCGCGGCCATCATCTCGGCCATCGCGCCACCGGCACCGACGGTCATGCGGGTGCGCGCCGAGGGCGCGATCGCGTTGACGGTCACCCCGTAGCGGCCGAATTCGGCTGCGGCCTGGATCGTGAGCGTCGCGATGCCGGCCTTGGCCGCGGCGTAGTTGCCCTGACCGATGCTACCCATCAGTCCGGCGCCCGAGCTGGTGTTGATGATGCGGGCGTCGACGGGATTGCCGGCCTTGGACTCGGCGCGCCAGTAGCTCATGGCGTGACGCATCGGCGCGAAGTGCCCCTTGAGGTGCACGCGGATGACAGCGTCCCACTCCTCCTCGCTCATGTTGGCGAGCATGCGGTCGCGCAGGAATCCGGCGTTGTTGACGAGCACGTCGAGTCGGCCGAAGTTGTCGAGGGCGGTCTTGACGAGGTTCTCGGCGCCGGCCCAGTCGGCGACGTCGTCGCCGTTGACGACGGCTTCTCCCCCGGCCGCGCGGATCTCCTCGACGACCAGCTCGCCGGGCGACTCACCCGTGGCCGAACCGTCGCTGCCGACACCGATGTCGTTGACGACGACCTTCGCACCCTCCGCGGCGAAGGCGAGGGCGTGGGCACGGCCCAGTCCTCGCCCGGCGCCGGTCACGATGACGACGCGCCCGTCCAGCAGTCCACTCACTTCGTCTCCTTCGTTTCGGCCGCTGCCATGTAGGCAGGGCGTTCACCGCCGCCATGGACGGTCAATGTCGATCCGCTGACGTAGGCCGACAGCGGAGAGGCCAGGAATGCGGCGCAGTGGCCGATGTCCTCGGGTTGGGCCAGCCGCCCCAGCGGAACGGTCTCGCCGACTGCGGCGACGCCTGCCTTGTCGCCGTAGAACAGATGCGACTGTTCGGTTTCGACGAGCCCGACCACCACCGAGTTCACCCGTACCTTCGGTGCCCACTCGACGGCGAGCGACTGTGCGAGACTGTCGACGCCCGCCTTGGCCGCACCGTAGGCCGCGGTTCCCGGCGAGGGGCGCGATCCGCTCACGCTCGAGATGTTGACGATCGAGCCGCCGGTGTCCTGCTTCTGCATCACCGCGTTGGCAGCCTGCGCGACCAGCAGCGGGGACAGCAGGTTCAGTTCCACGATCTTGGCGTGGAACTTCGGGCTGGCATCGGCCGCCAGTGCGTACGGCGACCCGCCGGCGTTGTTCACCACGGCGTCGAGCCGACCGTGACGCTCCACGATGGTCTCGATCAACGTGCCGACCTGATCGGCGTCGCGAACGTCGCACTTCAGGAACTCCGCGGTCCGCCCGTCCACTTCGACAGGCTGTTCGGGTTCGTTGCGTGCGCATGTCACGACGGTCGCTCCGGCGCGCAGGAACACCCTGGTGATGCCCGCACCGACTCCTCGTATTCCCCCGGTGACGAGCACGACCGCGCCGTCGAGTCCCAGATCCATTCGCTGCCTCCACGTCGTTCACCCCGCAGGATGCGCGGGTCTCGCGTTGACAACTTACCAAGCAATCGCTTGGTTTGGTACTGCTCCCCCTCGTCCTCCGCCGCTGCTCCTGCTCAGTGGGAATCACGGGAACTTGCTTGTCGGCCCCACTTAGCGTGACGACGAACGCGCGTGTCGAAGAGGAGTGACTGGGCCATGCAGACCGTCGAGCAGGACTACGAGAAATACGTCGGGCAGGTGGCCGAACCGCCCCGTGTGGCCCGATACGTCGTCAACGACGCCATGATCCGGAACTGGGTCGAGGCCCACGACGACTTCAATCCGATCTACGTCGACGCCGAGGCCGCTCGCGAGACCGGACGCGAGTCGATCGTCTGCCCGCCCGCGATGATCTCGACCTGGATCATGGCCGGCTACCGTCGCTGGCGCGAGGTCCAGCGCAAGCGCACCGAGGGCGTCGTGGAGGATTTCGCGTACTCCCGGATGCTCGCCGACCTGGACCGCGAGGGCTTCACCTCGGTCGTCGCGACGAACGTCGAGCAGGACTACCACCGCGAAATCGTCCCGGGCGACCACATCACCGCCCACTACACGATCGAATCCGTATCCGGAGTCAAGCGAACGGGTCTCGGCGACGGGCGATTCTTCACCCTGTACAAGCGCTACGAGGACCAGAACGGCGAACTCGTCGCCGAGGAACGATTCCGGATGCTCCGGTTCAACCCGAACACCGACAAGGAGACGCGATGACCGCCGTCCCCCGGCTCACCATCACCCAGGACAACCAGTTCTGGTTCGACGCCGTCCGTGAGGGCCGACTCGAGATCCAGCAGTGCAACGAGTGCGACACTCTGCGCCACCCGCCGGGCCCGGCCTGCCCCGCCTGCCGTTCGTTCGAATGGAAGACGGTCGAATCCTCGCGTCGCGGAACGCTCCACAGCTGGACCGTCATCCACCACCCCCAGGATCCGGCCTTCGAGTACCCGCTCGCCGTCGGACTGATCGACCTCGAGGAAGGCATCCGCATCGTCGCCGACATCGCGGGTGTCGACCACGACACGCTCGAGATCGGCATGGAACTCGAGGTGGGATTCTCCGAGCACGCGCACGGTGAGATCCTGCCCCAGCTGCGCAAGCCCGGAGGACAAGCATGAACCTCGCCGAATGCACTGTCGGACAGGAACTTCCCGAACTCGTCCTGCCGATCGATCGCACGACCATCGTGGCCACCGCGATCGCATCACAGGATTTCGAGGACGTGCACCACGATCCGGATGCCGCACTCGGACGCGGTACCCCGGACGTGTTCATGAGCATCAACGCCACCAACGGATTCGTCGACCGGTACGTCACCGACTGGACCGGACCGTCGGCGCGTGTACGCCGCGCGTCGCTGCGTCTGGGCGTGCCCTGTTTCCCCGGCGACCCCATGCACATGAACGGTGAGGTGACCGCCGTCGAGGGCGCGACCGTCACCCTGAAGGTGCAGGGCCGCAACAGCAGAGGCGTCCACGTCACCGCCGAGGTCGTGGTGGAGCCCTACGAGAGGAAGACACGATGACCGTCAAGGGCTTCTCCGGAGCCGCTGCTATCGCCGGCATCGGAGCCACGGAGTTCTCCAAGAATTCCGGCCGCAGCGAATGGCAGCTCGCGTGCGAGTCGGTCCTCGCCGCTCTCGAGGACGCGCAGATCGGTGTCGAAGAGGTCGACGGCTTCGCGCTGTTCACCATGGAGACCAACCCGGAGATCGCCGTCGCCCGCGCGCTCGGCATCCCCGAACTCAAGTTCTTCAGCCGCATCCCGCACGGCGGTGGCGGCGCCTGCGCACCCGTGCAGCAGGCTGCACTCGCCGTTTCCAGTGGTGTGGCCGATGTCGTGGTCGTCTATCGCGCGTTCAACGAGCGCTCGGGCCACCGTTTCGGTGCCGGTCCGCCGCCGTTCGCGTACAACTCGAACACCGACCAGGAATACCGGAACTGGATCAACCCCTACGGTCTGCTCACTCCCGCTCAGCAGGAAGCCTTCCTGGCACGCACCTACATGCACAAGTACGGGGCGACCAGTGCGGACTTCGGGCAGATCTCGGTGCTCTCGCGCAAGCACGCGGCGAACAACCCCAAGGCCTGGTTCTACGAGCGGCCCATCACCATCGACGACCACCAGAACTCCCGGATGCTCGCCGACCCGCTGCGCCTGCTGGACTGCTGCCAGGAGAGCGACGGCGGCCAGGCACTGGTCATCGTGAGCGCCGAACGCGCCCGAGATCTTCCGCATCCTCCGGCGATCATCACCGCCGCGGCGCAGGGCGTCGGTCCTCAGCAGATCTCGATGAGCAGCTACTACCGCGACGACATCGACGCGATGCCCGAGGTCGAACTCGTCGCCCGGCAGATGTGGGCACAGGCCGGCTTCGGTCCCGAAGGTATAGACGCCGCGATCCTGTACGACGCCTTCACCCCGATGGTGCTGCTCCAACTCGAGGAGTACGGCTTCTGCGGCCGCGGCGAGGCCAAGGACTTCATCGCCGAAGGCAACCTCGAGGTCGACGGCCGCCTGCCGATCAACACCCATGGCGGGCAGCTCGGCGAAGGCTACATCCACGGCGTGAACGGCATCGCCGAGGGTGTCCGGCTCATCCGCGGCACCTCCGTGAACCAGCCCACCAAGACTCTCGACAACGTGCTGGTCACGGGCGGATCACCGGTGCCGCACAGCGCGCTCGTCCTCTCGGCCGACCGTTAAGCCCGTAACCCCGGGCCCCGAACACTTCTCAGGAGACCATATGCATCCCGAGCTGTCCGACAAGTCACGGCGGCTGCGCACCGAACTGCGAGAGTACTTCGCCCGCATCATCAACGATGAGGATCGGCGTGCCCTGGTCGACCAGACCGAGGGTGGGCCGGTCTTCGACAAGATCTACCGGCAGATGGGCGCCGACGGCTGGCTCGGCCTGGGATGGCCGGAAGAGTACGGCGGACGCGGCGAGGACCCCGAAGCGCTCTACGTCTTCTACGACGAGACGATCCGCGCCGGCGCACCGGTATCGCTGGTGACGCTCAACACCGTCGCCCCCGCGCTGATGAAGTACGGCACCCAGGAACAGAAGGATTTCTTCCTCCCCAAGATCCTGACCGGTGAACTGAAGTTCGCGATCGGCTACACCGAGCCCGGCGCCGGCACCGACCTCGCCGCACTCCAGACACGGGCGCGCGTCGAGGGCGACGAACTCGTCATCGACGGCAACAAGCTGTACACGAGTTCCGCGATCTTCGCCGACTGGGTCTGGCTGGCCGTGCGTACCGATCCGGACGCTCCCCGCCACAAGGGCATTTCGGTCGTGCTCGTGCCGACCTCCTCGCCGGGCTTCTCGGCCACCGAGATCCAGACCGTCGGTGGTATCAGCACGGCGGTGACCTACTACGAGAACATCCGCGTCCCGCTGAGCAATGTGGTCGGTGAGCTGAATCAGGGCTGGACCCTGATCACCAGTCAGCTCAACCACGAGCGTGTGGCACTCGCAGCCCGCGGCGGCATCGCCAACGAGATGTACGACGAGGTCCTCGCGTGGGCCAAGCAGGAACCTTTCGGTCCCGGTGTGCTGTTCGACGTGCCGTGGGTCCGCTCGACCCTCGCCGAGGTCTACGCACTGCTGTCGGCGACCGATCTCGTCAACCTGCGCCTGGTGTCCGACATCGCCGCCAACACCCTCAGCGGCGGTGATTCCGCTGCCGCGAAGGTCTTCGGCACCGAAGGTGTCGTCGCGGCCTACGGCATGTTGCAGGAAGTGCTCGGAGCCCGCGGACTGCTGCGCCCCGGCAGCCCCGGTGCGGTGATCGAGGGCCGGGTCGAAGCTCTGGGCCGACGCGCCCAGAACAACACCTTCGGCGGCGGCAGCAACGAGGTGATGCGCGAGATCGTGGCCGCGAAGAACCTCGGAATGACCCTGGGCGCCCGCAGGCGTCCCGATGCAGCGGCCACCCGCACGCAATCCGACAGGACGGCCCAGGCGGACGTGAAGACGCCGGCCGAGACGAGGAGCTGACATGGAATTCGAGCTCGATGACGACCTGATCGCGGTCGAGGACCTGGCATCGCAGGTCTTCGGTTCCCTGGCCAAGGTCGAGCGTGTGGTCGAGGTGGAGCGCAAGGAGGGCGGCTTCGACGCTCCCCTGTGGCAGGCACTCGCCGACTCCGGGCTTCTGGGACTGGCTCTTCCCGAATCCTCGGGTGGCGCCGGCATGGGCATGCTCGGACTGACGACGATCCTGCAGCAGCAGGGCCGGCGCGTCGCCCCCGTCCCCGTGTGGTCCACCGTGGCGGGCGCGGCTCTTCCGCTCGCGCAGTTCGGCACGGAAACGCAGGTGGGGCGTTACCTTCCGGGACTCGTCGACGGTTCCGTCGTACTGACCGGCGCCTTCGACGACACTCCCGGGGCGAGCCCCACCGTGACCGCAATCCGCAAGGGTGACGACCTCGTCATCAGCGGGCAGATCCCGTCGGTTCCGTGGGCACCCATCATCGCCGGTGTCGTCGTACCCGTTCGGTGCGACGACGATTCGGTCGCCGTGGTGATCGCACCGGTGGATGCGCCCGGCGTCGAGGCCGTCCCGGCGGCCGTGACCGGCCGCGGCGCCGAGGCAGCCGTGCAGTTCACGGACGTACACATCGGAGCCGAGGATGTCCTGCCCGGCGACGGTGCGGAGATCGCGGCCTGGACGCGGCGCCGCATCCGCATCGCTCTGGCTGCCGTTCAGCTCGGGGTATGCGAGGAAACGCTTCGGGCCACGGCGGTGTACACCTCGGAGCGCGTGCAGTTCGGCCGGCCGTTGTCGACGAATCAGGCCGTTGCGTTGCGCGCGGCCGATGCCTACCTCGACACCGAAGCGATCCGGCTCACGATGCGCCGGGCCGCATGGCTGCTCGACGTCGGGCGCGAGGACGAAGCCGAGTCCGCGGCGCTCGTCGCCAAGTGGTGGGCATCGCGCGGTGGTGTGCGAGTCGGCCTGACCGGCCAGCACCTGCACGGCGGTATCGGCGCCGACATCGACTACCCCATCCACCGCTACTTCCTGTGGGGACGGCAGTTGGCGTTCACCTTCGGCGGAGCGGAAGCTACCGCAGCGGCCCTCGGGGACGCCCTCGACACCGCGCCCCCGATCGGGGCGGCCGGGTAACCGGCCGGTCGTGATCACACGAGTCCCGTTCCCCGCACGACGGTGGAACGGGACTCGTGTCGTTTCCGGAGCCCTTCCCTAATCCCCGAGATGGGCGAGCAGCAGCTCGCAACTGCTCCGCACATCCGCCTCGGTCTCCGCGAGAGTCGCTCCGCCGTTGAGATATGTCACCAGCAGCCCGGACCACAACATCGACAACAGTCGCAGCGTGTTGCGATCCTCGTCGGTGGGGTCGTCGAGTCCTGCCTTGTCGAACAGGATCCGGAGGAACGTTCGCCGCACTTCCACGGAGTCGGGCACCACGTTCGCCGGCGCGGTGCTGTTGGACAACAGCATCGCGGACGCCAGGCGAGGCCGGTCGACGAACCGCCGGGTCATCTCGATCAGCACCTCGGTGATCGCATCCCGGGCGTTCATCCCCGGTTTCCGCGCGGGAAGCCGATCCGCGCCGAGTTCGAGGCGATCGAGGAGCAACGCCACGAACAGATGCGTCTTCGACGGGAAATACCTGTACAGCGTGCCGATCGCCACCCCGGCGTTCCGTGCGATCTCCGTCATCTGGACGCGAGCGAGTTCGTGCTCGGAGCCCAGCCGTGCCGCGGCCTCCAGGATCCGCACCTGCCGTCGCCGCTGCTCGGCGGAGGTCGGCTCCGCCCCGTCGCGCGCCTTGCCGATTCTGGGCACCGGTTCCCCTCTCCACGATCACGGCCCGTCGTTTCCGCACCGCATCACCGGCCAGATTGTCGCATTGCGGATCTTTCGCGGTCCCGAACGGTGGGATGGAAGGGCCCACACGTCCCGTGCACACGGCACGGCGACCGGATGTCCACTCAGCGAGAAGCCGTTCCGGGGTGGCGCGCGTCACCCATACGCTCGATTCGTAGGACGTCGCCGGAGGCCGCGACCAGAGCGAATCGGAGTGAGGCACATGCAGACCGGAATTCAGACCCAGGACGCGACGTTCGAACTCGGCGTTCCCGGCCCGGACGAGATGCGACGTGCCATGGGACGTTTCGCCAGCGGAGTCACCGTCGTGACCGGTCTCGACGAGGACGGCCCCACCGGTTTCGCGTGCCAGTCGTTCGCGTCGGTCTCGCTCGAGCCGCCCCTCGTGCTGTTCTGCGCCGACCACCGTGGGCGTGCATGGCCGCGGTTGCGCCGTACCGGCTGGTTCACCGTCAACGTCCTCGGCGAGAACCAGACCGATCTGTGCGCTCGCTTCGGGTCCGGCCGCGGCCTCAAGTTCGACGGTCTCGACTGGGATCTGTCCCGCTGGGGCACTCCGTCGCTACCCGGCGTTCTCATGCGGGTGCACGCCTCGGTCGAGGATGTGCACGTGGCAGGTGACCACGATGTCGTCATCGGACGTGTCGCCGAACTGGAGTGCGTCGGCGACCAGAGTCCGATGGTGTTCTACCGCGGGGCGTTCGGGCTCGACGCGCGGTAACTCCGCCGATACTTCCTCCGCCCGCCGCTACCGGCGGGCGGAGGAAGTCGTCGTCACACCCTCACGGAGGACGTCGCATCGGCGTCGACCTTCGCGAGACGGGCCCGGCGCGACTGCGGAACGGCGGCGGTGAGGACGGCCGCGAGAAGCGCGACGCCTGCGCCCGTCAGCAGGACGACCCGGAAGCCGGACTCCGTGGGAATGGTATGACCGGCGAACGGCGCACTCATCTGCGCGAGGACGACACCGATGACGGCGGAAGCGGAGGACGTGCCGACCGACCGCATGAGACTGTTCACGCTGTTGGCGGATGCCGTATCCGTGGCAGGGACCTCCCCCATGATCAGGGCGGGCATCGCACCGTATGCGAACCCGACTCCCGTGCTGCAGATCGCGGCGACGACCGCCAGGCCCAGGACCGATCCCATCAACAGCAGCCCCACCGTGTACCCCAGAGCGATGATCAGGCAGCCCACCAGCAGCGTGGTCTTCGGACCGCGGTGAGCCGAGAGCTTTCCTCCGATGGGAGAGACCGCCATCATCATCAGACCACCCGGTGCCATGCACAGACCCATCATGATCATGGACTGGCCCAGTCCGTGACCGGTCTCTTCCGGCAGCTGCAGGATCTGCGGGAGAATCAGCGACTGGGCGTACATCGCGAAACCCACCACGATCGAAGCACTGTTGGTGAGCAGCACGGGCCGGCGGGCGGTGACGCGCAGATCCACCAACGGATCGCGGACCCGCAGCTCCCACCATCCCCACACTACGAGCAGCAGGACGGCAGCGGCGAGGAAACCGATCGTGAGGGTGCTCGACCAGCCCCAGTCGGCGCCCTTGGAGATCGCCAGCAACAGACAGACGAGGGCCGCACTCAGACCGACCGCTCCCACCGCGTCGAAGCGTCCGCCGGACTGCAGGACGGGAACATCGCGGAGAACCCACCACAACGCACCCAGCGCCACCGCACCGAGCACCGCCACGCCCCAGAACAGGAACCGCCAATGCACGTACTGTGCAACGGCGGCAGATGCAGGCAGTCCGAGAGCGCCGCCGACGCCCATGGACGCACTCATCAGTGCCACGGCCGAATGCAGACGGTCGTACGGCAGTACGTCCCGAAGGAGGCTGATTCCCAACGGGATCAGACCTACGCCGATTCCCTGCAGACCGCGACCGATCACCATCGGCACGAGTGTGGACGAGAGCGCACACACGATCGAACCGGCGATCACCGGCACGAGGCAGACGAGCATCATGCGGCGTTTGCCGTACATGTCGCCCAGTCGTCCGGTGACCGGAGTCGCCACGGCACCGGCGAGCAAGGTCACGGTGATCACCCATGACGCGTTCGCGGCAGAGGTGTTCACCATGGTCGGCAGGTCCACGATCAAGGGCACGACCAGGGTCTGCATGAGCGCCGCGATGATGCCGGTGAAGGCGAGGACACCGACGAGAGCCCCGGAACGGACCGGGGTATTTTCGGATATGTCTGTCATAGAACTCCTGAAAGAAAAGAAATATGCATGATGCATATTCGACGCATCATGCATTCGATGTGTACAGTACATACTGATGACGCCGCAACGTGGCGACCTACTCGGGTGACGTTCTTCACGAAAGACTTTCGATGACCAAGCCGACCCACTTGATCGAGTTCGAAGCGATGCTGCTCGGCCGGCACCTGGCGAACATCAACAGCCGCAAACGCGGCAGGCATTCGCTCGACCGCAGCGCCTATACGGTTCTCAGCCGCATCAGCATGCAGGGCCCGATGTCGATCGGCCAACTCAGCGACGCACTCGATCTGGACAGTTCGACACTCAACCGGCAGACCTCGGCGATGACCGCCGCCGGGCTGGTCGAACGTATCCCCGACCCGGACGGCGGGATGGCCCGCAAATTCCGGATCACCTCCTCGGGCGAGGAGAAGCTCGCCGCCGAGCGCGCCCACGGAGTCGCCGCGCTCGAGCGCGTGCTGACCGATTGGTCCGAGGACGAGGTCGCCACCTTCGCAGGGTGGCTCGAACGCTTCAACAACGACATCGAACGCTTGACGGGGCATCCGTGGCCGCGGCCCACCGGGTCCGCAGTGCATCTTCCCGACGGGTCCGTCGGGGGGATGTGAGCCGGGGGTACCGCGCGAGCACGGTTCGGTGACCGGCCGAGACCACCGGCAGACCGGAACACCTGCGGTACGAGTGATGCCACCGCCGTCGAGACGGCGGTGGCATCACTTCCGGTCACACGTCAACCACGATGCTTTCCGTGGGCAATACCTCCGGCGGGCGTCGTCGACGGCACCAAGGACGGAAGTTCCTCGGTCCTGAGCCGGCGGGGACGTTCCGTCATCACGGTGGGCTGGACCGTGTGCACCTCGCTGAGGAGGGCGGCCGGGAAGTAGACCGACGCCGTGACACCGGCGTTCGTCTCGGTGTCGAAGGTCGGCCTCAGACGCACGCTCATGCCGTTGCGGGCCGCCAGACGCCCGATCACGAACAATCCCAGTTGCCGCGGGGCGTCGACATCGGCATTCTCACCCGCCGCGAGACGGATATTGATCTCCTCCATGGCATCTCGGGGAATACCGATTCCGCGATCGGCGATATCGAGAAGCAGGCCACCCTCCACGGCGGAGGAGAACTCGAACCTGACGGGAGTGCTGGGCGGGGAAGCCCGCAGCGCGTTGTCGACGAGTTCGGCCACCAGATGCACCACGTCGTTCACCGCCTTACCGACGAGATATCCGTGCGGGGTGTTCCCGATCTGCACCCGCTGGTAGTTCTCCACCTGGGACACCGCACCGCGGAGCACGTCGCCGAGCGGTGCGGGCCCGCTGCGAGTACGCGGGCGCGTGCCCGCGAGAACCAACAGGGATTCGCCGGTACGCCGCATGCGCGTCGCCAGATGATCGAGAGCGAACATGCTCTGCAACCGCGCGGGATCCTTCTCCTCGTATTCGAGAGATTCGATCAGCGAGAGCTGCTGTTCGACGAGGGTCTTGTTGCGACGTGCCAGCGTCTCGAGCATCACGTTCACCTGTTTCCTCAGGTGGGCCTGCTCGCCGGCGAGACGCAGCGCCTGCGTGTTCATCGAATCCACCGCTCGGGAGAGTTCGCCGATCTCCTCGTCCGTATCGGTGCCGACGGGAGCGAGACGGACGGAGTCGATGTCGGCCCCGTCCTTGACCGCCGCGATGGCGGCGGGAAGCTCGGTGTTCGCCGCTGCGAGAGTGTTGTCCCGTAGACGCCCCAGGGGCACCGACAGGGAACGGATGACTGCTATCGCGAGGAGCAGGGCGAGTACGAGTGCTGCCGTGACGAGGAGCGCGTCGCGGGTGGCCGCGGTACGTGTCTCGTCCGCCAGTTCTTCGAGCGTCCCGATGATGTGCGCGCTGGCGCTGTCGATCCCCTCCGCATAAGGCTGGGACGCCGAAATCATGGCGTTGCGGAGGTCTTCCCCGAATTGCCTGCTCGGCGTGAAGTTCTCGATCAGTCTACGGCGCGATTCGATATCGCCGAGCATCCCGTCGATCTGCCCGGTATCGAGCCCCGATCCTCGAAGGAGTCGCAGCGTCGACTCTTCGGTGTTCATGGCGTTGGTCGCCAGGAGCCGGGCGGCCTCGGGGTTGGTGGACAGCAGCCGGAAGGACTCCATCTGGTCGAGGAGGTTGAGCTGCGCGTCCCACATCACGAGCAGGTTCGTGGCGTCGACGAGAGCGTCGTGGTTCTCGAACAGGTCGAACAGGTCCCGGAAGAGATTCTTGCACCGCACCAGGAAGTCGGTGGTCCGGCGACCGAGCTCGTCGACGCCGAGGGAGGAGTTCATGACCGCGGCGTAGAGCTGGTCGCCGTCGGCGAGCAGCGCATCGAGTTCTACGGCGACATCGGAGTTGAGATCGGCTCCTGCGGCGAGTTCCCTGAGCGTGGCCATGGACTGCGTCACATCGTCCGAAGTTGCGTTCTTGGGGGTGAATCCGAGGCTCGTGGCGGTAGCGACGCTGATCAGAGCGGTGGAGAAGTCGAGCAGTGCCGGGGCGACAACGGTCTGTTCGGACAATGCGGCCGACCGCTGCGCTTCGTCGAGCTGAGTCGTGACGCGTACGGCACCGAGAGCGACAGCGACGACGAGGGGAATCGACAGCACGGCCGCGAGTCTGTATTTGAGACGCCAGCGGCCGATCTGCAGGGCACGTATTCGGCTCGGATCCACTTCTCGGATCTCCCTTTCACGATGAAGAGAACGTGCTTTTCGAACATAAGTTACATCTTTCCGAAATGTTCTACACCAGATCCTCGTTCGGGTACATATTTCGTCCCGGGCACGGAGACGAATTCCGTGCCGGTCGGCCTCGCCCGAGGACCGGCCCCCTACGAACCGGTCGGCCGAACCGTCGATCGCCGAAGGACGAGCACCGTCGTCGAGGGCCGGACCGGACACGTCCGCACCGGAGACGATGAGGAATCCCGGCGGCAGCCCGCCCCCGCCGGCCCCCGGCAACCGTGCCCAGCCCTGTGTTCGTTCATCGATACCCCCCTGTTCGCGGCGTCGAACATACACAATGCGTGCGGAGGGCAGTGAGGAGGTCCGCCCTTTCCGTGTACGGCGACAACGCTCCTCGCGTGTTCGACTACCCGATCAGGCCGCCCACCCGGCACCGAGGTCCGGTCGCCGGCCTCCGGCGCGAATTGCAGAGCCGGCGCACGGCTGGGGTCGCCGAACCCGGCATTCCCCCGCAGCAGGCTCGCACGACACGAGATGCGGAGCCCTCCCGGACTCGGATCCGGAATGCCCCGCTCATCGCATCCGAGGGGACATTCCGGTGCCACTCACTTCGCCGCCGCACGCATTCCGGCGCGCCGGCCGAAGAAGCTACCGTCACCGAGGGAGATGCCACTGCAGTAGCCCCACGCCGAGAGACCGGACGTACAACGGCCCGCCGCATACAGACCGGGAATCGGATCTCCGTCCACATGAAGAACTTCCGAGTCCACCGAGGTCTGCAGTCCCCCCAGGGTGAAACCTCCGGTCATGCCGCGCAGATCGATCGCGGCGATCGGCGATCGGAGGGGCCGCACCCACTCCGCCTTCTTTCCGAGGACCGGATCCGTCCCCGATTCGGCGTGCCGATTGTAGAGCTCCACCGTCGAGACGAGAGTTTCTGCGGGAAGACCCATTTCGGACTCGAGTTCCGACACCGTCTCACACACCCAGGTCGGCCGGTGACGGAGTTGCGGACTCGAGGTCGGTGTGGCCATTCCTTCCTCGTAGGCCTGTTCGTCGATGACCAGGAACGCCTGATTGTCGTTCTGGTACATGGTGAGCTGGCCGATCCGCCCGGGATAGGTGTCCTCGGTGACGTAACGCTGCCCCCGGCCGTTGACCAGGATGCCTCGCGCGATCAGTTGCGGGTCGCAGAAGAACGCGACCTCACAGGCGTCCATATGCGCCAGTCGCGCTCCGAGTGCCTGAGCCATCGCGATTCCACGACCGTCGTGCTCCTCCACGGTCGCGGCAGGCCGCTTGTACAGCCGTGGGGCGTGCGCCTGCATCATCTCGTCGTTGTAGGCGAACGACCCGGTGGCGAGTACGACACCGCCGCGCGCACGTACCGTGAGCGGAGCACCGAACCTCGTGGCGACGATCCCTACGACGCGTCCGGTCTCGTCGACGACGAGACACTGGACCCGGACATCGGATTCGACACGCACGCCGAGATCGGCGGCCTTCGCGATCAGGGTGGTCATGAGCACGTGACCGGCAGCCTGATCACCGTTGCGCGGCATCGGCACCTGCGCGAGATGCCCACGGGGAGCGGGGTCGACGAGTGTGGCGAACGGCGCGGCGTTCTCACCACCGCTGTACATGAGCGAGTCGTCCACGGGGCACTCCCACCCGGGCTGGGACCAGAAGCTTTCCTTGTAGGGCACGCCGCATGCTTCGAGCCACTCGAAGTGGTCGACGCTGCCCTCGCAGTAGACGTCGAGTTTGTCCTCGTCCACACCCGGACCGAGGGCCGCGGCGAGAAAGGTCTTCATCTGCTCGGGGGTGTCGTCGAATCCGCACGCCTTCTGCAGTCGTGTGCCACCGCCGAGGTAGACGATGCCGCCCGACAGCGCCGCCGCTCCCCCACCGCCACCGGTTCGTTCGAGCACCAGTACGTCGGCGCCACTCTCGGCCGCACCGATCGCTGCGGAGACACCGGCGATACCGAAACCGGCGACCACGACGTCGGCTTCGAGATCCCAGCGTTCGATCTCGCCGGCGGGGACAGGGCGAACCGGAGAAGTGCTCATGGAAGGTCCTTCCGAAAACGGAGAGCGGCACACGATCCCGCAGAGGGTGGAGTGATCCCCTCGGACCGTAGAGGCCGTTCCCCCTCGGCGGTGAAGAATTCCCGGTGGCCGGGAGAACGGGCAGAAACACTCGCGGCGTCCCCACCGGGAGCACGGAGATCAGATGAGATTGTCCTCGACCGGCAACCCGAATGCGTCCCGTCCGTACAAGGCATAGGCCCGCTCGGGTTCGTTCGCGACGTGGACGCTTCCGGCATGTGCGTCGCGCCAGGCACGTTCGATGACACCGCCGAGGAACAACGACGTCCCCCCGGCCGTCTTGAACAACAGGTCGATCGCCTCGACCGCTCGCTCGGTGGCCCGCACCTGATCCCGCCGGGTACGCAAGCGCAGTTGCAGCGGGATCTCCGCGCCCGCCCGCGCCAGCTTCCACAGCTCACGCATATTACGGTCGAGCTGGAGCGTCGCCGCGTCGATATCCGATGCTGCCCGTCCCACGGCGACCTGCGCGAACGGATCGTCCACGAAACGTCCCCCGCCCAGGCTCAGCCGCACGCGTTCGCGCATCGCCGACAGATACTCGTCGTAACATCCGGCGACCACTCCCACGATGGGCACGGCGACGGTGGTGGTGAACATGGCGGCGAACGGAAGCCTATAGAGCGGACCGGTGTTGACCTTCCGGCCCGGACCCCGCAGCTGCGAGGTCTCGTAGTTGCTCTTGACCCGGTAGTCGGGGACGAACACGTCGTCGACGACGATCTCGTTGCTGCTCGTTCCCCGTAATCCCACGACGTTCCACACGTCGCGAATCACGTAGTCGCACTTCGGAACGAGAACAGTGACGAAATCGACGGGCCGCCCCTCCGACCCGACGATCACCGCACCCAGCAGCGCCCACGACGCGAACCCGCAGCCGGAGGAGAACATCCACGTTCCGGACAGGCGGTAACCACCACCGTCGACGGGGACGAGTCTTCCGACCGGGGCGTACGCCGAGGAGATGAGCACGGAATCGTCCTCCCCCCACACGTCGCGTTGCGCCCGATCGTCGAACAGAGCGAGATGCCAGGGGTGGACACCGACGATGGAGGCGATCCACCCCGTCGAACCGCACGCCTCCGAAATCGTCCGCACCACTTCGTAGAAGCGTGCGGGTTCGGTCTCCCATCCGCCGTACCGGCGGGGCTGCAACATGCGGAACACTCCGGCCGAGACGAGATCGCGGATCGCCTCGTCGGGAATGCGGCCGAACTGGTCGACACGTGCGGCCCGATCGGCGATCCCCGGGGTCAATTCGCGGACCGCGCCCAGAACGTCGTCGGCGGTCATCGGACTCCTCGTGTCGTGTGTGCGTCTCCCCCGCAGCATATCCGGGTTCACGCGCCGACCCCTGTGCCTCCGTGTGCAACCAAAGCGTCTCCCCAGTCACGGGGATGTTGAAGGCTCCGTGGATCGTGGCACGACGGTCGGGTTCGATACGCTTTGCCGGCGTGTGTGACACCTGCCGACTGTAGGCGCCGGGATCGAGCCGGACCTCGATGTTCACGATATCGCCCGGCCGCCGGCCGTGTTGACGGACGAGCGCGCACAACGCATCGATGGGGTACCCGTGTAGTGGCAGGCAGGGTTGTACTTCACGGCGCTGTCGCGTATCCACCAGTGGTCTCCGATTCCTCGGTGATCGCCTCACGTCGCACCGAACGGAATCCTCGAGCCTCGAAGAATGCCGGTTCGAGATCGAGCCGCGCGGTCATGTCGTAGCCGACAGTGACAGGCGAGCGAACAGGCCGCCGACGCGGCGATGCCACGGCGTCGTACGCCGTGGCATCGCCGGAAAGTACCCGGGTGAACGAACTCGATCAGCCCACCGGAGGCGAGAACGCCGCGAGCGGTTCGGAACCCGACCAGTCGTGACCCCAGTAACTGTCCGCGGTGATTTCCTCTGCGGTGTAGAAGGTCTCGTCGACGAGCATCCCCTCCGTGCCGAACTCGATGTCCCATCCGCCCGGAGCTCGGACATAGAACGAGACCATCTTGTCGTTGGTGTGGCGGCCCAGCGTCGACGAAATCGAGAACCCGAGCTTGTTCACCCGGTCCAGGGCCTGACCGACCGCGTCGAGGGTGTCGACCTCGAGCATCAGGTGCACGAGACCGGGTTCGGCGGTGGGCGGCGCCGGGCACAACGCGAGGCTGTGGTGACGGCGGTTGACGCCTAGGAACCGCACGCGTCGCACAGGCGGCGGTGCCGACAGGCCACCGAGCCGCGTCGCTCCGCGCGGCAGGAAACCGAGTACCTCAGTGTAGAACTCGTAGGACTCCGCGAACGCGGCGGTGGGTAGGACGACGTGGCCGAGCCCCTCCTCGCCGGTGTGGAAGACACCGGCGAAGGGCGTCACGACCGGGCTGTGGTCGAGCACCGGACCGAAGAACACCTCGGTGCGGGTGCCGCCCGGATCGTCGAATGCGATGACCTGCTCGGCGTCGCGATAGGTCGACTCCTCCTCGGAGAGGACCTCGACGGTGATGCCGGCCTTCTCGACCGCTTCGCGCACGCGACGCAGCGCGAACTCGTCGCGCACCTCCCAGCCGACGGCGAGTGCCTTGTCGACCTCACCGGGCAGCACGATCACCCGTGCCCGCCGCTCGTCGACGCGCAGGTACAGGCCGTCGGCCTCGGGGCCGGCGCCGATCGCCATCCCGAGTCCGTCGACGACGAGTTCGCGCCACCGTGCGATGTCTGTGGTCTGGATCCTGAGATAACCCAGTCCCCGGATGTCCGTCATATCCGAATGTTCCTTCGCCGTAATGGATGTGATGTCAGATCATCGACCGCATCATGCCCTGCGGTTCTTCGCCGAGCTGGGTGAGCGTCGCGGCATGGAAGATCGAACCGGGCACGTGGATGGCGTGGCTCAGACCGGCGTGCGCGTCGCGCCAGAAGCGTTGCAGCGGGTTGCTCAACTGCAGTGCGCCACCACCGGCACGCGAGAAGATCTCGTCGACCGCTGCCACGGCCCGCCAGGCGGCGGCGGTCTGCGTGCGCCGACCGATCGCGCGCTGCTCGAAGGTGACCTCGATGCCCTTCTCCGTCATGTCCCAGAACCGATCGACGGTGTCGAGGATCGCGGCGCGCGAAGCAGCGATCTCCGCAGCGGCCCCACCGAGAGCCGAGAGCACGTACGGATCCTGTTTGATCGCGGTGCCGGAGACCGTGACCCGCTCACGCTGCGACTCGATGTAGCAGTTCAGCGCACCCTCGGCGATACCGATGAGCGACGAGGTGATACCCAGCGGGAAGATGCACGAGAACGGGAACTTGTAGAGCGTCTCGTCACGTCCGGCGTCCTGCCACGCCACGCCACCCATGACGCGCTCGGCGCGCAGGGTGCGGTACTCGGGAAGGAATGCGTTCTCGACGATCAGATCCTTCGAGCCGGTGCCGCGCAGACCGACCACGTTCCAGCTCTCGTGGTCGATGCGGTAGTCCGATCGCGGCAGCAGCACGTGCAGGCTCTGCGGGGGGCTCAGCCGGTTGCCGTCCTTGTCGCCGACGGCGGCGCCGATCATGACCCAATCGCAGTGATCCGTGCCCGAGGAGAACGACCAGCGACCGTTGAGGATGTATCCGCCGTCGACGGGCGTTGCGACACCCATCGGGGCGTAGGGCGAAGCGATCCAGGTGTCGGGATTCTCACCCCACACCTCCTCCTGGGCCTTCGGATCGAAGAAGGCCATCTCCCAGGGGTGGACACCGACGATGCCGCTGACCCAGCCGGTCGCGCCGTCCATGGCACCGATGGCCATGGCGGTCTCCGCGAATTCGCGTGGGTGTGCCTCGAGGCCCCCGAATTCCTTCGGCTGCAGGAGGCGGATGACGCCGGCGTCACGAAGTCTCTTGGCGCTGCGGTCGGTCAGACGCATGAGCGTGTCGCCTTCGGCGCCGTCCGCGCGGATCTCGTCTGCGAACTCCGAAACGGAGTCGAGCACCTGTCCCATGATCTCTCCAGCTCTGTGAGGGGTGACGCCCGCGATACGGCGTGGTGAGCGTCGCTTCCGTTGACGCCTACGGTCTCAGGAGAACGGCTCTGATATCGCAGCACTTCCACTGAGCGGGAACAGCCTTCCGCTGTGGCGGGGACGACCGGTCGGCCGTCCCCGGACCGGTGTCTACGAGTCGTCTCTGGTGAGGAAGGCGAGGACGGCCGACAGCCATGCCTCGCGGGCCTCGATCATCGTCCAGTGTCCGCAGTTGGGGAAGACATGCAGCTCGCCGCGGCGCAGCTCGCGCATGGGAAGCATCGCCATGTCGACGGGGCTGACACGATCGTCGCGACCCCAGGTCAGCAGCACCGGTGCGGTGATCTTGTGAAGCTGAGCCCAGTACGGGGTGGCGTCGGAGGCGGCAGCGGCCTTCGCGCCGGCAGCGAAGGCTGCGGTGCTGTACATGCGCCGAGCGATCTCGAGGGTCTTCGGTTCGGTGGCCAGTGCCCACCTCTCCTCGATGAGCTCCTCGGTGACGATCGCCGGGTCGTACACCATGGAGCGCAACCAGCGGACGAGTTTGTCGCGGGTGGGGTCGTCCGTGAACTCCATGAGCAGCCGGATGCCCTCGCCGGGCGACGGCGCGAAGACCGATCGTCCCGCGCCCCCGATGGTGACGAGCTTTTCGACCCGATCGGGGTGCGCGATCGCGAACTGCGTTCCGACGATGCCGCCCATCGAGTTACCGATGATCGAGACGCGGTCGAGTCCGAGACCGTCGAGGAAATCGGTGACCGCCACCGACGCCATGGCCATCGGGTGTCCTTCGCACGGGTCGCTCACTCCGAAGCCGGGAAACTCCAGAACGAGGCACCGGAAGTGCTCGGCGAGGTCGGCGAGCACACCGCGGTAGTTCCGCCAGCCGGTGACGCCCGGTCCGGAGCCGTGGAGCAGCAGAAGCGGCTCGCCCGTGCCGGCTTCGTGGTAGCGAAGGGTGCCGCGGTCGGTCGCGAGTTCCCGCGCCGTGTTCTCGAAAGTGAATTCCGTCGTCATACCGACGAGGCTTCCAGTGATTCCCCTCACGTCGCGCGGACGCTCCCGATCACCGGGATGTTCCGGACGTGCCGGCGGCCGGTGAGCGTATGCAGGTTACATCCAGCCGTCCGACTGCGTGGCGAGCATCTGCTCCATGACCTGCGGAGACCACGAGTCTGCAGTGTTCCGCGCGGCACGAATGCGACGAGGTGCGCTCAGCTCCGGGTACAGCGTGTGCGAGATGTCGCGAACCGCGCCGGCGACCAGGGGTGCGATGCGCTCGAGGTGGCCGGGACGGGTGGGGCCGCACAGGGAGATCGCGGCGACCGGCGATGCCGGGCTGCGGATCGCGGCGCCCACACAGGACATACCGGTGGTGGCCTCGCCGGTCTCGAACGCCAGGCCGTGACGACGGCGGATGCGATTGAGTTCGAGGTGCAGGGTCGACAGGTCGGCGATGGTCCGCTCGGTGCGACGCGGCAGGTGCGGGCCGGGGTAGAGAGCATCGACCTGTTCCGGCTCGAGTCCGGCGAGCAGCGCCTTCCCGCCCGCCGTGGAGTAGGCGGGTACACGTCCACCGACCCGCGACGGCAGCGTCGCGGCGAGCTGGCCGCCGATCTTGTCGAGGTAGACACAGTCGGGCCCGTCGAGCACGGACAGGTGCGCGACCATCCCGGTGGTCATGTGCAGTTCGTGGAGGAGCGGTGCCGCGGCCTCGCGGACACGGATGTGTCCGTTGTCGCCCTCTCCCATGGCCTTTGCGCGGCGACCGAGGCAGTAGCCGAACGACGCATGGTCGATCCAGTCGAGTCGCACCATCTGGTCGAGGATGCGGTGGACCGTCGAACGCGGAAGCTGGGTGCGGCACGCGACTTCCTCGAGGGTGAGCCGCGATGAGAGATCGTCGAAGGCATCGAGGATGAGGGTCATTCTCTCGACCATCGATGCAGGCAATTCGCGCTTCGGTGCCTGGGAGACCTGCGTACGTTGTGCCTCGGACATCGCCACCCTTTCTCCGGAATCCGATCACCCACGAGAGAAAAACTGAAATTGATTCTTGTGAGCGGATGCCAGAGTACTCGGCGAGTGACCTGTTGCACAATTCCCGATCAGCGGACCGGGCCGATTGCGCGATCCGCGTCTTCCTCACCGACCGTCCGCCGACACGTCTCACTGAGCAGGAGGTCCCTGTCCCCCGGGCCGAGCGATGGGTACAACCTCGGATGTGGGCGGAATCTGCCTGCACCCGTCGCCCGCCGAGCCGAAAGAGTCGAGACCGAGATGTCAGAAACCGAGTCCCCCCTCTTCCGCCCCCTGACGGTGCGCTCCCTCGAGCTCCGCAACCGCATCGTGATGTCCCCGATGACCCGCTCCCACTCCCCGGGTGGCGTACCCGGACCGGACGTGGTCGAGTACTACCGGCGACGCGCCGCGGGCGGCACCGCCCTGATCGTCACCGAGGGCGTCGCCATCGAGCACCCGACGGCAGTCGACAACCCCCGCGTGCCCCACATGTACGGCGAAGCAGCTCTCGAAGGCTGGCGTCGCGTCGTCGATGCGGTCCACGCCGAGGGCGGACGCATCGTTCCCCAGCTCTGGCACGTCGGCCCCCTCTGGGGCGCGATGAGCGCGGATGTCGACCCCGACCTCGTCCCCATGCGACCGTCCGGGATCTGGGGCGAGCTCGGCGTGACGTCCTACGGCGAGGACTACATCGCCCGAGCCTCCGCACCCACGCGAGCCATGACCGCCGAGGACATCGAACAGGTCGTCGATGCCTACGCCGACGCAGCCGCCGCTGCCGCCGAAGCCGGGTTCGACGGCATCGCACTCCACGGAGGGCACGGCTACCTGCTCGACGCGTTCCTCTGGGAAGGCACCAACCTCCGCGACGACGAATGGGGCGGCGACCTCGAGCGCCGCACCCGCTTCCCCGCGACGGTGGTCGCCGCCATCCGCTCGCGCATCGGCGACGACCTGCCGATCTTCTACCGTTTCTCGCAGCACAAGCAGCAGAACTACGAGGCCCGGATCGCCCACACCCCCGACGAACTGAAGGCCGTCCTCACCCCCTTGAAGGAAGCCGGCGTCGACGTGTTCGACGCGAGCATCCGCCGCTTCGACCTTCCGGCATTCGAAGGCAGCGACCTGACCCTCGCGGGCTGGGCCAAGAAGGTCACCGGCGCACATTCGATGGCCGTGGGCAGTGTCGGAATCGCGACGACGTTGCGGGAGAGCCGCCTCCAGGGCAGCGCGCCCGCGCGCAACAACGTTCCCGAACTCGAACGACGGCTGGGCGACGACGAGTTCGATCTGATCGCCATCGGACGTCTGCATCTCGCCGACCCCTCTCTCGCGACAACCCTCCGCAACGGCGCGGAACTCCCCGAGTTCGACCGCTCGGTACACGAGGCCGCGCTGATCTGACATCCCGAAGGCGTTCTCGCTCAGCGAGATAGCACAGCGTGACAGCTCTCACCTGCGATACCAAGTGATCCGAGCCACTCCCATTCGTGGGGCAGGGAAACACGGCCCGCGCTCGGGCCGCCGAGAGTCTGGAATGTGCTTTGACTTCCTACGCCAATGAACTCTCCCAGCCGGAAGCCGCAACCCCGAAGGGGCGGAGCCGGTTCGACCGGCAGCAACCGGTATGGGTGATCGTGTCGGTCCTGATCGCCGTCGAGATCATCAGCGCGTTCGAAACATCGATGATGTTCGCCGCGATCCCGACGTTGATCACCGAATTCGACAGCGACGCATCGACGGTCGGATGGGCGGTGACGGCCTTCCTCCTCGTCTCGGCTGCCTCGGCCGCCGTGTGCGGACGACTCGGCGACATGTACGGCCGGGAACGCATCCTGATGGTCCTGCTCGCCGTCGCGGCGCTCGGCTCGATCGTCAGCGCCGTCGGCGACAGTCTCACCAGCATCATCATCGGCCGCGCGATCCAAGGTGTGGCCGGCGCGATCCTGCCGCTGTGCATCGGGCTGGCCCGTGAGCACCTTCCCGCCTCCCGCGTCCCCGTTGCCGTCGCATTGATCTCCGGCTCCGCAGTCGCAGCAGGTTCCGCGTCGCTGCTCGTCGCCGGTCTGCTGATCGACAACGCCAGCTGGCACATGATCTTCGTCGTCGCAGCCGCATATGCGATCTTCGCTCTGCTGCTCGTCTGGTTCGTCCTGCCGTGGCGTCGGCCCACCGGGACCTCCGAGAAGATCGATTACATCGGCGCGGTCACCTTCGCCGGTGCGGTCGCCGCGATCCTGCTCGGTGTCAACAAGTCCCAGGCATGGGGCTGGTCGGACCCGCGCACCCTCGGTCTCATCCTGGGTGGCGCCGCCGCCCTCGTCCTGCTCGTGCGGTGGGAACTGCGCACCCCCTCCCCCATCATCAACGTGCGACTGTTCGCCGACCGCAAGTTCTCGCTCACGATGCTGGCGACCGTCGCGATCGCGGCGGGTCCGCTGGGCGTGGTCACCATGATCATCCCGATCATCATGCAGACGCCGTCCACCGGCGACTTCGGCCTGGGCCTGAGCGCGACACACGCGGGTTGGCTCTCGTTCATCGGTTCTTTGTTCGGATTCGTCTGCACCCCGCTGAGCGGCCGGATCTCCGCCGCAGTGGGTTCACGCGCCTCGATGCTGCTCGGCACCGCCCTGTTCATCGTCGGCGTCGTCGTCATGCTCACCGCTCACCACTCCGTGGTGGCCATGACCGCCATGGTCGTCGTGGTGTCGGTCGCGACCGCCTTCGCCTACACGGCGATTCCGAACCTGATCGTCGAGTCCGTGCCCGAGCACAACACCAGCGAGACGACCGGCACGAACGCCGTGCTGCGCACCGCGGGCCAGGGTGTCGGAACGTCGATCGCGACCATGCTGCTCGCCTTCGCTGCGACCCCCCTCGCAGGGATCAACATGGTCGGCGGCATGCTCATCGCGCTTTCCGTGGTGACCATCGGGATCACCGTGCTGATCCCGCGCACCGCGCGCACCGCCTGATCCGAACGCCCGTCTCCTCCGGCTGTCCCGATTACCGGGAGGAGACGGGCGTCGGCGTCGGCGTCGTTCTACCGTGGTCCGATCGAGAAGTTTTCGTATCGAAGGGAACCCACTGTGATGACAGCCGTTGAGACACCGGTCGGTTCACGCTCCATCGTGCTGACCGTCAGTGCAGTCGTCCAGGAAACCGCCGACGCCGTTTCACTGGTGTTCGACGTACCCGAGGACCGCCGAGCGGACTTCACCTACAAACCGGGACAGTTCCTCACCCTGCGCATTCCGAGCGACATGACGGGTTCCGTTGCGCGGTGCTACTCCCTGGCGAGCTCACCGCACGCCGACGAACCCCTCAAGGTCACGGTCAAGCGCACCGCGGCCGGATACGGTTCGAACTGGCTGTGCGACAACGTCGCCGCCGGTCAGAGCATCGAGGTGCTGCCTCCCGCAGGAGTCTTCACCCCGGTCGACCTCACCGAGAAGCTCGTCCTGTTCGCCGGCGGAAGCGGGATCACCCCCGTGATGTCGATCCTCAAGTCGGCACTGCACAGCGGAAACCGCAATGTGGTGGTGGTCTACGGCAATCGCGACGAGAAATCCGTCATCTTCGCCGAAGAACTCCGTGAGCTCGCCGCACGACACTCCGACGCCCTCACCGTCGTCCACTGGCTCGAGAGCGTGCAGGGCCTGCCGTCCCCGCAGCAGCTCGCGACCCTGATCTCCTCCTTCGCCGATCACCGCGCATACATGTGCGGACCCGGACCGTTCATGGACACCGTCCGCGAAGGCCTGCTGCTGGCCGGCGTCCCGAAGGACCGGATCCACGCCGAGGTCTTCACCTCTCTGTCCGGTGATCCGTTCGCCGACGTACCCGCCGTGGAGATCGACGAGTCGGACACCGACGCCGCCTCCGTGACCGTGCAGCTCGACGGCGAGGAACACGACCTCGTGTGGCCGCGCAGCGCCACCCTGGTCGACATCATGCTGTCGAAGGGCCTGGACGTGCCCTACTCCTGCCGAGAGGGCGAGTGCGGCTCGTGCGCGTGCACCGTCGTCGAAGGAGAGGTGGACACCCCGCCGTCGGCGATCCTCGACGAGGAGGACATCGCCAACGGATACGTCCTCGCATGCCAGGCCAGGCCCAAGAGCAAGAACGTACGCATCGACTTCTGAACCGGCCGTAGCGAACCGAAGGCCCCGTACCGCCTCTTGCGGTGCGGGGCCTTCGTCCGTCCGGGTGAGATCGTGCGGGAACGGATGCACTCCGCGTACAACGCAGCGTCGTGAAATGGGGCGTCCCCGGGCGCCGTACGGCACCCGGGGACGAGTAGGTGGGGATCGCGCGGATCAGCGGTTCAGCAGGGCCCGCATCGCTGCTGCTGCACCCTCGACGAGCTTGTTCCTCGGGAACCCGCTGCGCTTGACCGCGGCCTCGTAGTTGCCGCCGGCGACCCATACGGGGCCGTCGGTCAGGTGCTCGAGACCTTCACGTGCGACATCCTCCGGCTCGGCGACGAGCATCCCCGGAATGTCGAAGTTGAGGCCCGCACGCACCATCGCCGGGGTGCGGGTGACACCGAGGACGAGTTCGACCACATGCACACCGTGCGGTGCGAGTTCGAGCCAGAGGCTCTCGGCGAAGACGCGGCTGAACGCCTTCGATGCCGCGTAGATGCTCTGGTGTTCGGCACCCATGTATCCGGAGAGCGACCCGAGCAGCATGATGCCGCCGCGGCCACGCTCCTTCATCGGCCCACCGAACAGGTGCGACAACTCGATCTGCCGGTGGACGTTGAGGTCGATCACGCCGCGGAACCCGTCGAGGTCGCCGGTGACGAACTCGTGGCCGTAACTGTTCGCGCCCGCGTTGAAGATGAACAGGCCGACCTCGATGTCCTGGGTGGCCGTGCGGATCTGCTCGACGGCGTCGTCGTCGAGCAGATCCAGCGCGAGAGTGCGCACCTGCACGCCGTTGCTCCGCGCCTTGTCCGCCGTCTCTTCCAGTGGTTCCGGTTTACGCGCGATGAGCACGAGATCGAAACCCGCGCGGCTCAATTCGTCGGCGAACGCGGCGCCGACGCCTTCGGAGCCGCCGGCGATGACAGCCCACGGGCCGTAGTACGAGCGATCGAGGTCGAGGGATTCTGGCATCGTCGGTCCTTCGAGAAGTAGTCGGGAGCGGAAGGTCGGGAGGGAACGGTCACTGCACGATGGGGGCTCGGATCGGGGTGTCGTCGAAGACCTCGATGACACCCGAGGCGGCCGCCTTCGCGATCGCGGCGTCGAGGTTCGAGCACGACATCCGGGGCGCACCGGGGCGGCCCTCGCGCCCGTCGTCGTCCCGGACGACGGGGCAACGACGGCGCGCGTCGGTGTTCCACTGGATGGACGTGTGCTCCCAGCTGTTCTTCTGCACGAGCACCTGCGCGGCGCATTCACCGCACCGCAACGGCGCCATCCGGTTCTGCATGTTCTCCGCTCCTAGCCCGCAGGGGTGGACTGCTCTTCGAGGGCTTTGCGGGCGATGTTCTCCTCGACTTCCTTCATCCAGGCGGCCACCGGGCGGGTGGTGTCCATCTCGAACTCGAAGCGGTCGGTCATCGCCGGCTCGACGTCCTCGACGTCGACGTAGAACTGCTCGTACCAGCGTCGCAGCTGGTAGACGGGGCCGTCCTCCTCGCACAGGAGCGGGTTGTCGATACGGGTCTTGTTCCGCCAGATCTCGATGTCCTGCTCGAAGCCCTTCGCGATGAAGTTCCCGAACTGCTGGGCGGTCTGCAGGGCCTGCTCGCCTTCGAGGCGATCGGACTTCTTGACGATCATGCCGTACATCAGGACGAACTTGTCCTGGGAGACCGGGTAGTGGCAGTTGATGAGGACCGACTCGACGTCGTAACCCTCGTACTGGTAGACGAGATCGTCGATCATGAAGGACGGTCCGAAGTAGCTTGCGTCGGAGCGGCTTCCGAGCATCTTCGGTTGTCCTGCCGCGTGCGGACGGGTGTCCTCACGGGCCTGGCCCCGCATGAACTGGCTGGCCACCTGGCCTTCGAAGACGTTCTTGAAGTAGACCGGGAAGGAGTAGTGCACGTAGAAGAAGTGCGCCATGTCGACGATGTTGTCGATGATCTCCCGGCAGTTGGTGTCGACCTCGGTGGTGTACCAGACCCAGTCGGTCCACTCGTCGCTCGTCGCGCCTTCGATGCGCGGGATGGTCACGTCGGCGGGCGGCGGGTTCCCCTGAGGGTCGTGCCACACGAAGAGCATGCCGTCCTGATCGAGGGTATGCCACGCACGGGTCTTGGCGATGGGAGGAACGCGCCGCGCGTACGGGATGTTCTTGCAGCGCCCGTTTCCACCCCAGCGCCAATCGTGGAACGGACAAGCGATCTCGTCGCCCTTGACCGTGCCCTGGCTGAGATCCCCACCCATGTGCCGGCAGTACGCGTCGAGGATCTTGATCTCGTCGTTGCTGTCGGCCCACACCACGAGCTTGGTCCCGAAGGCCTCGATCGAGTGCGGCTTGCCGTCCTTGAAATCCTTCGACAGACCGAGGCAGTGCCAGCCTCGGGCGAAGCGAGCGGGAGCCGACCCGGCGACGATCTCGCGGATCTCGGATTGTTCGGAAGTGCCGATGCTCACGGTCGTCCGTCCTTTCGGGAGGGAAGCGTTGAGGAGGTCAGGCGGCGGAGTCCGCTGGAGCATTCCGTCGCGATACGACCGAAACGCTAGGTGATCGGTATCACCCCTGATGAGGACATCTCACTGGTCGAGACCTTCCGCCGTCCTGAGACCGCGCCGGGCCGCGATCACGCAACCGGGGCAGGCTCGGCGGTCGGCATCAGGGCCGCCCGGCCGTTGGCGACGAACTCCTTCTCGATGCGTGCGCGTTCCGCGTCGTCGAGCAGCACGTACTCGGAGGTCCGTCCGACACGCACGTAGACCGTGTCGGAGGTGTTCCACGCGACCGCCCGCAACGGAGCCTTGTTCACCTTGTTGCTCCCCGTCAGCGGGATCCGGTCGGTGACGCGCACGAATCGCGGCCACCACTTGTCACCCATGTCGGGCTGCTCGGCGAGGGTCGCCCCGAAGACCACCGGATCGAACTCCGCACCGGGCTCGAGTTCGACGGCGCACATGACCTGATCCCCGGTCGTGGGATCGGGCACGGCGAAGACCGGGGCGGACAGAACGCCCGGCACCCGCAGGATGATGCGCTCGACCGGGGTGGCGGAGAAGTTCTCACTGTCTACGCGAAGCCAGTCGGAGGATCTTCCGGCGAAGTAGAAGAAACCGTTCTCGTCGCGGTACCCGAGGTCCCCCGACCAGAAATCGTCGCCCTTGACCCGGTCGGCCATCGCCTCGGGATTCTTGTAGTAGCCCTCGAAGGTATGAGCGGCACCACGCGCGACGATCTGACCGACGGCGTCACTGTTGAGGAGACGACCGGTCTCGTCGAAACGGGCGCGAGGGCACTCCTGCCCCGTGTCCTCGTCGAGGATCCGGACGTCGACGCCTCCGACGGCGACGCCGAGCGATCCGGTCGGAGTGTCGGGGGTGCGGTTGATGCGGAAGACACCTTCGCTCATGCCGTAACCCTCGACGACCGTGCAGCCGAAGCGTTCGGAGAAGCGGGCCACGTCGGCTTCGGACGCCTCGGTGCCGAACGCGAGTTCGAGGGTGCTCGCGCGGTCACGGGGGTCCTCCGGCCGGCTCAGAATGTACGACAGGGCGCGTCCGACATAATTGACGAAGGTGGCGCCGTAACGGTGGACGTCGGGGGCGAATCTGCTCGCCGAGAACTTCCGGATCAGACAGACGGTCGCGCCGGCATGCATGGCCGTGCCGAGGTTGAGCATGAGCGCGTTTCCGTGGAAGAGCGGCATGCACAGATAGGCCACCGAATCCTCGCGCATGCGCACACGCTCGGTCAGCGGCCCGAGGAGTCGGGCGAATCGTCCCTGACCGACGATGACGGCCTTCGGGGCACCGGTGGACCCGGAACTGAACAGCAGCAGCGCGATGTCGTCGGCGGACGGGATGGTCCCCGGCAGGTCCGCGCCGCGGAACGGCTCGAGGAACTGCCCGTACCGCGCGTCGTCGATGTCGTAGATCCTGTCGGCGGGCAACCCGTGGTCGGTGCCCTCGAGGAGATGGGCGAGGCGGGACTCGGTGACCACGAGGTCGATATCCGCGTGCCGGATGTCCCGGGCGATCTCCGGACCGCTACGGCTGGCGTTGATACCCACCACGGCCGCCCCGGCCAGAGCGCCCGCACCGATCCAGAACACGAAATCCGGGACGTTCTCGAGAAGTATCCCGATATGACGCTGCCGATCTGCCGGGGCGGGCACGGTCGCCACGATCGCGGCGGCACGATCGGCACTTTCCTGGACCACCTCGCCCCAGGTCCACTGCTGGTCCTCGAAACGCAACCCTACCTTCGGGTCACCGTGACGAGCGCGCACTACTTCTGCGAACGTGTCCAAGTCTTTCCTCCAGACGGTTGTGGCGATCAAGCGAAAGCGGCGCGACCGCCGGACAGAACGGCGCCGGTCTCCGTGACGACGTCGAAGCGGGCATCCGCTGCGTCACCCCAGGCGCGGACCTGTGCCGCATCGCCGGGGAAGACGGGGGCCGCGAACCGCCCGAACAGCATCGTCAGATCGGCCGGGTGCGCTCCGAGCATGTCGGCCAGGGGCAGCGTCGCGGCGGCGAGCGTGCACAGTCCGTGCAGGATCGGGCGGGGCTGTCCGATTCGCGCTGCGGCTTCGGGATCGATGTGGATGTGGTGCCGGTCGCCGGTCAGCCGGTAGAGCGCGGCCTGGTCGGCGTGGGTGGTGAGCGTGCCGACCAGGTCGGCCTCCCCCTCCGGCGCAGCCGGCGCCGACGGTCCGCGCTCGCCGCCGAAACCTCCCGCTCCCGGTGCGAACAACGACCACGTCGCGACGAAGAACTCGCTCTCGACGACGACCTCGAACACCGCTGCCCGACCCTTGTCCCAGACCTCACCCACGCGCGCCGACATCGCGATCTCCCCGGAGCGCGGCAACGGTGCGAGCACCTCGAGGCTCTGGGAACCGTGGAGCGCTGTAGCCGTGTCGAAGGCACCGAGCTCACCGAGCGCATCCGGTGCCCACTGGGCCAGCGTCAGGGCGAACGTCGGCAACACCCGCAGTCGGTCCTCGAACACGAGATCGAGGTCCGTCGCGCCGGCGCCCACCGCGAGCGCGTACAGGATCGCGTCCCGCTCGTCGTAGCCGATCGTGCGGGCACCCAGGTCGTGGCCTCGCCACTGCGCGGGCGTCGACGTCGTTACGGTCATTCGTCTTCGGTCCTTTCTCATGGGGGCGCTGGGCGGCGGCCCGACGGAGACAGGACCTCGCTTTTCACAGACGCCCAGGTCACAGGCTAAGGAGAGCGGTGGTGACCGTCACCGCCCGTCCCACTCACCGGTACATTCGAAGTCGGGGTGACCCGTCGTGAGATTCTGGCGGTACGCACTCGATGGAGGAGGGGACGTTCGTGAAGCGTGCAGGGACACCGGCGGGATACAGGCGATGACCATCCCGTCCGATCCCTCCCATTTCCTCGATCAGCTGGTATCGCGCCTCACCGGTCCGGGCGGCGAGTTCGAGATCGTCGTGCAGGATGTCCTGGGCACCGAGATGCCCGTCATGCGCAAACGCGACGTCGCCGTGGCGGATCTGCTCTCGCAGTCCCTCGTCTGGGGCGACCGCGAGTACCTGGTCACCGCCGATCGCCGGATCACCTTTGCCCAGAACGCGCGCATGTCCTATGCCCTCGCCGCAGCCTTGCACGAGCGGTACGGGGTACGGTCGGGCGACCGCGTGGCGATCCTGTCGGCGAACAGACCCGAAGGGGTCACCGCGTTCTGGGCGACACAGGCCCTCGGCGCGATCTCGGTCGGATTGAACGCCTGGTGGGTCCAACCGGAGCTGGAGTTCGGTATCCGCCATGCGCGTCCGCGGGTGGTGTTCGTCGACGGTCCGCGTACCGCGGCCGTGGCCGGCATCGATCGTGCGCAGACCGTGGTGTTGTCGATCGAGGAGGATCTACCTCGACTGGTCGCGGAATTCGACGGCGCGCAGCCGCCGCCGCCGCGGGTCGCCGAGGACGATCCCGCCGTTCTCCTGTACACCTCCGGCACGAGTGGCGATCCCAAAGGGGCGTTGCACTCCCAGCGGAATCTGCTGGCGGTCGTCGACTACAACCGGTATCTCGACGCGATCGCGACGATCTGGACCGGCGGCACATACGACCGGTCCGCGCCGTCGGACGCCCGGTATCTGCTGACGTCGTCTCTGTTCCACATCACGAGCTTGAACAACACGATCGTGCCGCGGCTGGCGACCGGCAGCGCCGTGGTGATGAATCAAGGATGGTACGGAGTACGGCCCGTGCTCGAACTCATCGAAGCGGAGCAGGTCACCCACTGGATGGCCGTGCCGTCGATGGCGGCGCGGATGCTCGAGGACGAGGATCTCGACAGATACGACCTCACCTCCCTGAGCCGGTTCACCCTGTCGTCGGAACCGTCGACTCCGGAGTTCAAACAGCGCCTGCGCGAGGAGCTTCCGTTCGGGAAGCACGCCATGGTCGACAGCTACACCATCACCGAGTGCAGCACGTCGATCGCGGTGGCCTCCGCCGCCGAACTCGAGGAGTTCCCCGGCACGGTGGGTGCGCCGATCATCACGGTGAGCCTCGAGATCCGGGATCAGACGGGTGCGTGGCTGCCCGACGGCCGCGTGGGCGAGGTGTGTGTACGCAGCCCCTTCGTCATGCTCGGCTACTGGGACGACGAAGCGGCGACCGCCGAGGCGCTCACCCCCGACCGCTGGTTGCGCACAGGCGATTTCGGTGTGGTCGAGAACGGCCGTCTGCGTCTGGTGGGCCGGCGCGCCGACCTCATCCACCAGAACGGTGAGAACGTCTATCCGTCGGAGGTCGAACGCGTCCTCGCCCTGCACCCCGCGGTGCGCGAATGCATGGTGACCGGCGTGCCCCACCCGGAATGGGGTCAGGAGGTCGCGGCGGTGGTTGTGCTCGTCGAAGGCTCCACGGTCACCGTCGAGGAATTGACCACCTTCGCTTCCGAGCATCTCGCCTACTTCAAGGTGCCGACGCAGTGGACGCTGACGTCCACCCTGTTGCCGCGCAACGCCACCGGGAAGATCATCCGCAAAGGCTGGCGCGACACCCACGGCCACTGGTAGCCCCATCTTCTTGCGACCGCCACCGAGTGGACCGGGCCGGAGCCCGGCCCACCGGGTAGGTTTCATCAGCTGAGGCGTTCGAGCACCATCGCCATGCCCTGACCGCCGCCGACGCACATCGTCTCGACGCCGAACTGCTTGTCGTGGGTGCGCAGGTTGTTGAGGAGCGTCGTGGTGATCCGGGCACCGGTCATGCCGAAGGGGTGACCGAGGGCGATTGCGCCACCGGAGACGTTGAGCTTGTCCTCGTCGATCTTCAGCTCGCGCGCCGAGCCGAGCACCTGCACGGCGAACGCCTCGTTGATCTCGAACAGGTCGATGTCGTCGATGCCCATGTTCGCGTTGGCGAGCGCCTTGCGGGTCGCGTCGATCGGTCCGAGGCCCATGATCTCCGGCGACAGGCCCGAGACACCGGTGGAGACGATGCGCGCGAGCGGGGTGAGCCCGAGTTCCTTCGCCTTCGTGTCGGACATGATCACCAGAGCGGCCGCACCGTCGTTGAGCGGGCACGCGTTGCCGGCGGTCACCGTGCCGTCCGGGCGGAAGACCGGCTTGAGCTGACTGACCGCCTCGTAGGTGGTGCCCGGGCGCGGACCGTCGTCGGTGCTGACGACCGTGCCGTCGGCGAGGGTCACCGGGGTGATCTCCCGCTCGAAGAAGCCACTCTTGATGGCCTCTTCCGCCAGGTTGTGCGAGCGCACGCCCCAGCGATCCTGGTCCTCCCGGGAGATCCCGGTGTGGGAGGCGACGTTCTCGGCGGTCTGTCCCATCGCGACGTAGACATCCGGCAGCAATCCCTCGCTACGCGGGTCGGTCCACGCCACGCCCCCCTCGGCGAGCTTCGCGCTGCGCGCCTGCGCCTCGTCGAACAGCGGGTTCTTGGTGTCGGGCAGGCCGTCGGCGTTGCCGGTCACGAAACTCGACACCGACTCGACACCGGCAGAGACGAACACGTCGCCTTCACCGGCCTTGATGGCGTGCAGCGCCATGCGGGTGGTCTGCAGCGACGACGAGCAGTACCGGTTGACGGTCACCCCGGGCAGGAAGTCGTAGCCGAGCTGCACCGCGACCACGCGGGCGATGTTGAAGCCGGACTGTCCTGCGGGCTGTCCGCAGCCGAGCATCAGGTCGTCGATCTCGGTGGGATCGAGGTCGGGGACCTGGGCGAGCGCCGCGGCGACCATCTGGGTCGCCAGGTCGTCCGGGCGGATCGATGCGAGCGAGCCCTTGCGCGCTCGCCCGATCGGCGACCGTACTGCGGACACGATTACTGCTTCGGGCATCTTCTCTCCTCGATGTTCCGGTCGTACTGCGACCTTACGACCCTCTGGGTCAAGCGGCTATCCTGTGCTAACTTACCAAGCAATCGCTTGGTTCGGTACAGACGTTAGGAACATGCCATGGGCATCACCTCGACCTCCGACAGCGCCGGTATCACCACGGTCACCGTCGACTTCCCGCCCGTGAACGCTCTCCCCTCACAGGCCTGGTTCGACCTGGCCGAGGCCGTGACCACGGCCGGGCGCAGTCTCGACACCCACGCGGTGATCCTGCGCGCCGAGGGCAGAGGCTTCAACGCGGGTGTGGACATCAAGGAAATGCAGGCCACCGAAGGGTTCGACGCCCTGATCGCCGCCAACCACGGGTGCGCCGCCGCATTCGCCGCCGTCTACGACTGCGAGGTACCTGTGATCGTCGCCGTCAACGGCTTCTGTGTCGGAGGCGGCATCGGTCTCGTCGGCAACGCGGACGTCATCGTCGCCTCCGACGACGCCGTCTTCGGCCTGCCCGAGGTCGACCGCGGTGCACTCGGCGCCGCAACACATCTCGCGCGCCTCGTCCCCCAGCACATGATGCGCACCCTCTACTACACGGCGCAGAACGTCACCGCGCAGCAGCTCGAGCACTTCGGCTCGGCGTACAAGGTCGTGCCGCGCAGCGAACTCGACGCCACCGCACGCGAGGTCGCCGAGATGATCGCCGCGAAGGACACCCGCGTCATCCGCCGTGCGAAGGAAGCCATCAACCGCATCGACCCCGTCGACGTGAAGACGAGCTACCGCCTCGAGCAGGGTTTCACCTTCGAGCTGAATCTCGCCGGCATCGCCGACGAGCACCGCGACGAGTTCGTCGCAACAGGAAAGCCGCGCAGCAACAGCTGACGCCTCACACCACCAGGAGTTCGGAACACCATGCGTGACAAGAGAATGTCGCTCGACGACGTGGTCGGCGAGCTGCGCAGCGGAATGACCATCGGCCTCGGTGGCTGGGGGTCGCGCCGCAAGCCCATGGCCCTCGTGCGGGCGATCCTCCGCTCGGACGTGAAGGATCTGACCGTCGTCACCTACGGCGGCCCCGATCTGGGCCTGCTGTGCTCGGCGGGCAAGGTGAAGAAGGCCTACTACGGATTCGTCTCGCTCGACTCGGCACCGTTCTACGATCCGTGGTTCGCCAAGGCCCGCACGGGCGGCGAGATCGTCGCCCGCGAGATGGACGAGGGCATGATCAAGTGCGGCCTGGAGGCCGCCGCGGCACGCCTGCCGTTCCTGCCCATCCGCGCAGGCCTGGGCTCGGCCGTCGTCGACTTCTGGGAAGGCGAACTGAAGACCGTCACCTCGCCGTATCCCGGCCCGGACGGCACCGAGACCCTCATCGCCATGCCGGCGCTGAACCTCGACGCGGCGTTCGTGCACCTCAACATCGGCGACAAGCACGGCAACGCCGGCTACCAGGGTGTCGACCCGTACTTCGACGACCTCTACTGCATGGCCGCCGAGCGGCGCTACGTCTCGGTCGAGAAGATCGTCGAGACCGAGCAGCTCGTGAAAGAGGTTCCGCTCCAGCAACTCCTGCTCAACCGCATGATGGTCGACGGGATCGTCGAAGCGCCGAACGGGGCGCACTTCACCCTCGCGGGCGACAGCTACGGCCGCGACGAGAAGTTCCAGCGCCACTACGCCGAGTCCGCCAAGGACCCCGAGGCGTGGCAGGCATTCGTCGACCGCTTCCTCTCGGGCAGCGAGGACGACTACCAGGCCGCAGTCCAGAAGTTCGCACAGGAGCAGGCATGACCACCACCGAGACCGTGACCCGCGCCGAGTACTGCGCGATCGCATGCGCCGACATCTTCTCGGGTGCCGGCGAGATCATGGCGAGCCCGATGGCGACACTGCCGCAGATCGGCGCACGCCTGGCCAAGCTCACCACCGAGCCCGACCTGTTGATCACCGACGGTGAAGCACTCATCCTCGCCGACGTCCCGGCCCTCGGCGCGAAGGCACCGATCGAAGGCTGGATGCCGTTCCGCAAGGTGTTCGACGTCGTCGCGTCGGGTCGCCGCCACGTCGTGATGGGCGCCAACCAGATCGACCGGTACGGCAACCAGAACCTGTCGGCCTTCGGTCCGCTCCAGCAGCCGACGCGTCAGATGTTCGGTGTGCGCGGCGCTCCCGGCAACACGATCAACCATGCGACCAGCTACTGGGTCGGCAAGCATTCCTCGCGTGTCTTCGTCGACACGGTCGACATCGTCTCGGGTGTCGGATACGACAAGGTCGATCCCGAGAACCCGGCGTACCGCTTCCTGGACATCGCGCGGGTCGTCACCAACCTCGGTGTCTTCGACTTCGGCGGCCCCGGCCACAGCTTCCGGGCGCTCTCGTTGCACCCGGGTGTCGAGGCCGAGACCGTCGCCGAGAACACGTCCTTCGAGGTCGCCGGTCTCGACGAGGCCGGTGTGACCCGCGAACCCACCGCCGAGGAACTGCGTCTGATCCGAGAGGTGATCGACCCCAAGGGACTCCGCGACCGTGAGGTTGCGCTGTGAGCACCCTGCGCACAGCACTGACGGAGCTCGTGGGCATCGAGCACCCCATCGTTCAGACGGGCATGGGCTGGGTGTCCGGCCCGCGGCTGACCGCCGCGACGTCGAACGCCGGTGGCCTCGGCATCCTCGCGTCGGCGACGATGACCTATCCCGAGCTCGAAGCGGCCGTGGCAAAGACGAAGTCGCTCACCGACAAGCCGTTCGGTGTGAACATGCGCGCCGACGCTTCGGACGCCGGCGAGCGCATCGACCTGCTGATCCGCGAGAAGGTCAAGGTCGCGTCGTTCGCGCTCGCACCGAAGAAGGAGCTGATCGCCAAGCTGAAGGATCACGGCATCGTCGTGATCCCGTCGATCGGTGCCGCCAAGCATGCCGTGAAGGTCGCCTCGTGGGGTGCCGACGCGGTGATCGTGCAAGGTGGCGAGGGCGGTGGCCACACCGGTCCCGTCGCGACGACCCTGCTGCTGCCGAGCGTCCTCGACGCCGTCGACATCCCCGTCGTCGCCGCCGGTGGTTTCTTCGACGGCCGCGGCCTGGCCGCCGCACTGTCCTACGGCGCGGCCGGCATCGCGATGGGTACGCGATTCCTGCTCACCAGCGACAGCGCCGTTCCGGATTCGGTGAAGCAGCAGTACCTTTCGCGGGGCCTGCAGGACACCACCGTGTCACTCAAGGTCGACGGCATGCCGCACCGCGTCCTGAACACCGACCTGGTGAACAGCCTCGAGAAGTCGAGCTACGCGAAGGGACTGGTCGCGGCCGCGCGGAACGCGACGAAGTTCAAATCGATGACGGGCATGAAGTGGTCGACCATCGTCAAGGACGGCCTCGCCATGAAGAAGGCGAGCGACCGCACCTGGCAGCAGATCATCATGGCCGCCAACACCCCCATGCTCCTCAAGGCCGGCCTGGTGGAGGGCAACACCGAAGCCGGTGTGCTCGCCTCGGGCCAGGTCGTCGGCATGCTCGACGACCTGCCGAGCTGCCAGGAGCTGATCGATCGCATCGTCGCCGAGGCCGTCGAGCGCATCGACGCCCTCTCGGCCCTGCGCGATCAGGGGCGTCCCGCCGCCTGATTCCGAGCTCTCCCTTCGACCCCGCCCATCCGCTCGCCGATTCATCATCCGCTACAGCGAATTTCCGTAGCGGATGGCCGGAATGCGAGCGGATGGGCGGGGTCGCTGCTGTTCGGTGGTGAGCGCACTCAGCAGAGCCCTGGTGCGACGGAGCGAGGCTCGCTGGTCGTCGCCGACGGGGACGATCGCCGCCCAGACGTCGGTGACACCCGCATCGAGCAGTCCCTGCAGCTGCCGGCGCACCGACTCCTCGTCGCCGACTACGGCGATGTCCGCCGGGGTACTCGCGCCCGCCTCCTCCAGGACCCGCCGGTAGCTGGGCATTCCCGCGTAGGACGTGGCGGTCGCGGCGACCGCATCCCGCGCGGCGTCCGCGTCGTCGTGGACTGCGACGGGCAGTCCCGCCACGATGCGCGGCTCCGGTCGGCCGGCCCGCGCGGCGGCCGCGTGGATCGCAGGGGCGATCCGCGATTCGATCACCTTCGGCGCCGCCATCCACAGGACCGTCCCGTCGGCGTACTCCCCCGCGACCCGCAGCATCCGCGGCGACATGGCGGACAGCAGGACGGGCACCTCGTGCGCGACGGCGACCATCCGTCCCGCGCTGCGGGTGGACCATGCCTCGCCCCGGAAGTCCACCTCCTCACCGCGCAGGAGTGCAGTGATGATCCGGATATACTCCTCGGTGTTCTGTCCCGGGGTGTCGTACGACAGTCCGTAGACGTCCCGGACCAGTCGCTCGTGCGACGGTCCCAGCCCGAGCGTGAATCCCGGCCGGCCCATGGCCTCGGCGACGGCCGCGGCGCGGTTCGCTTGCAGCAGCGGGTGGCACGGGTAGGTCTGGAGCACGGCGGTGCCGAGCTCGATCGATCCGGTCTCCCGACCGGCCACCGCGAGAGCCGCCAGCGGGTCGCCCGCGACGGTGCTCGCGAACCACAGGGACGTGAATCCCTCGGCCTCCGCCTTCTGTGCCTGCTTCACGATCCTGTCCGTGGACGACGCTCCGCCCGTGAGCCCGATTCGCATCGACACCTCCGTGATCGCATTCCCAATCGATAACGAGAACAGTACTCTCTTAATAAGAGAGTAGTAATTCCGAGAGGAAATCTGTCCCGGCGAGGCCCTATGGGCGTCGGCGAGCTGTTCGGTTCTCGGATCACAGGAAGGACCCCTATGAATCGACGGAGATCGTCGTACCTCACGCTTGTCGCCTTGTGCTCGGCGCTGTTCCTCATCACTGCCTGCGGCAGCTCCGGTGCGGGCTCCGGCTCCGCCGCCGCCGAGCCCGTCGGAGACCCCGTCGTCGGCGGATCCGCGCGGCTCGTCCAGGTTCGCGAGCCGGTCAGCCTCGACCCGGCGGTCCTCGCCAACAACTGGGTCGGGCAGTCGATGCTGGGCAACGCGCTGTTCGGAACACTGATGGTCGACGACCCGGCGACACTCGAGGTGGAACACAAACTCGCCACCGACTTCTCGACCCCCGACGGCGGCGCCACGTTCACGTTGACGCTCCGGCCGGATCTCGTCTTCTCGGACGGAACTCCGCTCGACTCGGAGGCGGTGGCATTCAACTGGAACCGGCACCGGGACCCGACCGTCGCGTCGAATGCGCTTGCACAGGCATCACAGATCGCGTCGACCGAAGTCGTGGACGAGACCACCCTGACGATCACCATGCGCTCACCGAATCCCCACTTCGCGCACGCGGTCACGTCGAGTTCCCTGAATTGGATCGCCTCCCCCACCGCCCTCGCGAAGGGTCCGGAGACGTTCAATGCCGAACCTGTCGGCGCCGGTCCCTTCGTCCTGACCGAGTGGACACGCCAGGATCGTATGGAACTCGAACGGAATCCGGATTACTGGGATGCACCGCGGCCGTACCTGGACAACATCACGTTGACCACCGTCAGCGACGTCAACCAGCGCACGAACGTGCTCGCCAGTGGCGCAGTGGATCTGGTCGCGGAGTCGAGCTGGTCGGCGTTGACACGGGCGGAGCAGGCCGGGTTTCCGACGCAGATCGTCCCGGAAGGCGGTGGGCAGTACATCGCCCTCAACGCCCGACGGGCACCGTTCGACGACGTCCGAGCGCGAAAGGCCGTGGCCGCCGCGGTGCAACTCGACGGCATCAACAGCGCGGTCTTCGAAGGCAACGGCGAAGTGCCGGGCACCCTGTTCCAGGAGTCGTCGCCGTTCTTCGCGGACATACCGTTGCAGCAGCACGATCCCGAGGAGGCGCAGCGTCTCTTCGACGAACTCGCGGCCGAGGGCAAGCCGGTGGAGTTCACCTTCCTGGCCACCTCCCTCGTCGAGATCCGAACGGTCGCGGAGACGGTTCAGGCGCAACTCGCCGCCTATGACAACGTCGAGGTCGACGTCGAAGTACTCGACTACGCGGCCTTCATGCCGCGGTATGCAGCGCGTGATTTCGATGCGACCATCTGGTCGGCCGACGTGCAGGAGCCGCACACCACGCTGTGGCATCAGTTCCACTCGGGGTCGTCGGGAAATGTCGCAGGTATCGCCGACCCCGAACTGGATGCCGCCCTCGAGGCGGGCCGACTGGCGACCTCACCGGACGAGCGGGTCGGGGCCTACACGACTGTCCAGCAACGACTCGCCGATCTCGACGTCGGCATCTGGTACGTGCGGGCGGCACCGTCGGTGATCCACAGTTCCGATATCCACGGAGTCCGGATGTACGCGCTGGGGTCGCCCCTGCCCGAGGAACTCTGGATGGCCGAGTCCGGATAGTTCCCACGATCGGAACCGATGTTGTTGTCGATCCTTCCCGGGATCAACGACAACAACATCGGTTCCGATCCGACTGACTACGGTCGTTGACGGATCCGCCGAGCTCGCGTTACCGTGCGCGGAACTGTTTACCGCAGGCATGGGGGCCCGGTGAGATCACGTACGGTCGCATTCGTCGTGGCGGCACTGGCCGCCTGCACCATCACATCCGCAGGACCGGCGACCGCCGATCCCACCGGTGGCGCCTCCGGTGCCTCCTGGCAGAGCCTCGTCGATGCCCCCGACGCCTATCCGAACACCGCCGTCGAGTGGGACGTACCCATCACACTGAGCGACGGGACGGTGCTCCGCGCCAACGTCTTCCGTCCCGCACACGCCGACGGCACGCCGATCGACGAACCCACACCGGTCGTCCTCGGTCTCACGCCGTACACGAAACTGTTGTCGACGCTGGCGTCGGTGGCGATGGAGGACCCGCAGTTCGCCCCACTCGTGGACGAACTCGGATCCGTCCTGAACTTCGGTGCCCCCTTCGACGGCATCACCGAACTCGCCGCCCCGGCATCCCAACTCGGCCGCGCCTTCGGACTCAACCGCGATCTCGTGCAGAACGGGTACACGCAGGTGATCGTCGACGTGCGGGGCACCGGTTTCTCCCACGGACAGTGGGACGTTCTCGGTCCGCGCGAGCAGCAGGACACCGTCGAGGTCATCGACTGGGCGGCGAAGCAACCGTGGTCGAACGGACGCGTCGGAACGACCGGCGTGTCCTATTCGGCGATCAACCAGATCCAGGCCGCCGGCCTACGACCTGAGGCACTCGACGCGGTCTTCGCCGTCGAACCCGGCAACGACCTGCTGCGCGACATCGTGGGCACCGGCGGCGCCGTGGGCGTGGGCTTCATGCCCGCCTGGCTCGGGCTCGTCAACGGGCTCAAGTGGGTTCCCGATATGCAAGCCCTCCTCCAGGGCCGGTTCGACGCGCAGTGGTTGCGCGACAGGCTCGCCGACCCCGCCACGAAGATCCCCGAACTCTTCGAGGTCCTCACCGCGCCGAGCATCGACGGTGTCTCCCCCGATGCCCTCGCGGTCGCTCAGGACGGCCCGTTCTACCAGGAACGGCAGGCCCGACTCGAGTCGATCGAGGTGCCCACCTTCGTGTTCGGGAACTGGCACGACATCTTCGCCAACAGCGAGCCCGACATCTACAACCGGATTCCCGTCGAACCCGGCCGCAAGCAACTGGTGATGGGCGACGGCTACCACGCGATCCTCGGTACCGGATTCGGCACCCCGGGACATCCGCCGAACATCACGGCGCTCCAGCACGCCTGGTTCGACCGCTGGCTCAAGGACATCGACAACGGCATCGACGAGTACGGCCCGGTCACCCTGCTGCAGCAGGGCGGCGGTTGGGTCACGAACGACGAGTTCCCACGCAGCCCCGTCGACCACGAGAAGCTCTTCCTGTCGGCGGCTCCGAGCGGCACGGCCGGGCACGCTCTCCACGACGGCACACTCGCGACGTCGGCGCCCGAAACCGCGCAACGACTCACCGTCGCCCCGGGACTGCGCGGCTTCTGTTCCCGTGAGGCCGCACAGGGCACCGCCGGCATCGCGGTGCTGTTGGGCGCGGGATGCACGAAGGACGCCCGGTTCAACGAGGCCGAGGGCCTCACCTTCACCAGCGGGCCGGTCACCGAACCGACCGTGCTCTCGGGACCGGTCAACGTGCACCTCGAGACCGTCCTCGACGCCACCGACGGATTCTGGTCGGTTTCCGTGAACGACGTGGCTCCGGACGGACGGTCCACCGTGCTCACCACCGGTTCCCTCGTCTCGTCGCTGCGGGCGATCGAGGATTCGAAGAGCACGTTCACCGCCGACGGCGACTACGCACAGGCACATCCGGTGCTGACCCTCGAGTCCCGGCAGCCGATCGTCCCGGGGCAACCGACGGCCCTCGACATCAGCACGCTGCCGACCGAGGCGGTGCTGCAACCGGGCCACCGCATCCGGGTGGACGTCTACGCCGCGAGCGTCCCGCGCTCGTTGCCGCTCGGCCCGATGCTGGTCGAGAGCGGACTGCGGCCACAGCACCTCGAACTGAACCCTGCCGCACCGAGTTTCGTAACGCTTCCGGTAGCGAAGTAGCCGGCGGGACGTTCCGCTCGGGAAATCGGGATCAGGAGAACGACCCGTGCCGACCCTCTCCGGACGCGAAGCGGGCGGCCCCACCGGCCGCATCGCTCTCGAGGGACTCCATGCCGACCGTGAACTCGAATGCGATCGCCTCCGATTCGGAACGGCCGGACTGGGCGCGGACCGACCGGCGATCGTTGCGCATACACGTCTGAGGGAAGCCGGCGATCTCCCGCGCCATGTCTTCGGCGGCCTCGCGCGCGGTTCCCGGTTCGACCACGCGGTTGGCCAGACCGAAGTCGAGTGCTTCCGCGGCATCGACCGGGCGGCCGGTCAGGATCATGTCCATGGCCCGGCTCTCGCCGATGAGGCGGGGCAGCCGAACGGTCCCGCCGTCGATCAACGGCACGCCCCATCGTCGGCAGAAGACACCGAACACCGCATCGGCGGACGCCACCCGCAGATCGCACCAGATCGCCAGTTCGAGTCCGCCGGCCACCGCGTAGCCCTCCACCGCCGCGATCACCGGTTTCGACAGCGCCATGCGTGTCGGTCCCATCGGTCCGTCGCCGCCCTCATCGAGGACATTCTGCTCCTCGGTGCCGATGGCCTCGAGATTCGCACCCGCACAGAAGTTCCCGCCCTCTCCGAAGAGGACTGCGACATCGGCGTCGGGGTCGGTGTCGAAGGTCCGGAACGCGTCGGCGAGTTCGGCGGCCATCGGACCGTCGACCGCGTTCCGGCGCTCGGGACGGGCCATGATCACGGTCGTCACCCGGTCGCGTGTCTCGACGCGGATCGACTCGTACTGCGTCATCCCTGCCCTCTCCCGTTCAGCAATCCCGGAGTTCAAAAGGTCTCGAATTAAACTCTGCTGCAACAAGTTTCGTGACGGTACCTGTCACCGGTCGCCGGGCCGACGCTCGAGAGCGTCCCGATCCCACGCACCGAGGCGGGCAGCGGCCTCGTAGGTGCTGTGCAGGAAGTCCATCAGTTCCGCATCGGGATCGGCCGCGGTCCGCACCGCCTCGTAGGGCAACACGAACTCCCCCAGCTCGGCGGAATAGTGGGCGGCGTCCGGCCGCACCGGGGAATCGTCGAAACCGTCGAGCCCCGGATAGACGTAGGAATAGAACGCTCCTTCGTCCCCACCACCCGGCCAGAACCCGCAGCTGCTGAGCTCGTGCGAGTAGGCCTCCGTCATCACCCGGTCGGGGCAGTTCGGGATCCCGCCGGGGTGCGGCGGGGCGGTACGTCCGGAGAACCGGGTGCACGCGAGGTCCATCGCTCCCCAGAAGAAGTGCACCGGACTGACCTTGCCGAGGAACTCCGCCCGGAACACCTGCAGGACGCGATGAGCCTGCACGAGCTGCCGCCAGAAGAGGTGAGCGGCCTCGCCGTCGTAGCTGTCGTGCTCACGGTCCCGAGCGAACGGGATCGCCGGATCCACCTCGTTGGGTGTGCCATGGATGCGGGTCGCGATGCCCAGTTCGTGCAGCGCTTCGAGGGTACGGGTGTAGAACTCCGCCACCGACTGTGCGACGAGGGGCACCGAACGACTGCGACCGTCGCCCGCACGGATGTGCAGACGGTGTTCGAAGAGGTCGAATTCCATGTCGAAGACGGTGCGCCCATACGGAATCGACGAGGTGCCCAGACCTCGTGGTGTGACGTACAGCGTCGTCTGCCACCAGTGGTTGACCGTCGGTGCATGCGCCATGCGGATCTTGCCGACGATCTGCAACCACATGTGGAGGGTGTCGCGTGTGTCGGCCCATTCCACCGTCCGCAGACTCGGCCACGCATCACCGGAAACAGGTACTGATTCGTGCACAACGCCTCCCACAGTGTCGAGGAATCGGGTCAGGAGAACGAACCGTGTCCACCTTCCCCTGGACGCGAACCGTGCGGCACCACCGGCCGCGTCGCTGCCGAGGGAATCCGTGCCGACCATGAATTCGAATGCGATCGCCTCGGGTTCGGAACGACCGAACTGCTCGTAGGCAGATCGACGATCGTTGCGGATACAGGTCTGTGGAAATTCGGTGATGTCACACTCGCGACGTTCCGATGCTCGGGGCGGGCCATGATGACGGTCGTTACCCGATCGCGCGTCTCGACGCGGATCGATTCGCACTTCGTCATGCCCGTCCTCCCCCGCTCAACAGCATCGGCTTCCCGGGTTCGCATCCGCTGCGGCGTGCCGCTCACGCCAGTAGTCGCGTTCGCTCAGCGGTGGTCGATCCGGATGCTGGCGGCGGTGCAGTTCGACGTACCGCGCGTAGTCGTGGTCGCCCATGACGGCACCGATCCACCACCACGCACGACGCAGTACGGCGATCACGACCCGTCTCCGTCCTTGTGATGCGAGGCATGGGTGTGCGCGGCCCCCGGAGCCCGGACCTTGCCCGATGCGATCAGCTCGTCCCACTCCTTCTGCAGTTCCCGTTCGGCCGGTGTGGGCACGAAGCCGGCGGGCGCGAAGATCTTCGACGGGACATCGGGTGTCTCGGTGGTGGGCATACCTCCGGCGCGGATCGATCTGATGCACACCACCACCCCGGCCGCGACGACGATCAGCACGAGGCTCGCGAACACGATCGACAGGGTGCCCTGGATGAACGTGTTGCGGATGACGGCGTCGATCTCGTCGACCGTCCTCGCCGAACCGAATGTGGTTGCGCCGGAGTTCTTCGCGTCGACGAAAGCGCGGTGCTGGGCCCAGTACCCCACCGCGCGGTCGCCGGAGAAGATCTTCTGCCACGACGCCGTCATCGTCACGATCAGGTCCCACACCAACGGCACACCGGGGATCCAGGCCCACTTCACCAGTCCCTTCTTCACGACGATGGTGAGCACGACCGTCAGGGCGATCGCGGCGAGCAACTGGTTGGCGATGCCGAACAGCGGGAACAGAGTGTTGATGCCACCGAGCGGGTCGGTGACGCCCATCAGCAGGATCGCACCCCACAGGCCGACGACCACTGCGGAGCACAGCCACGCACCGGGACGCCAGGACGGATCCTTGAAGCGACGGGCCGGGCCACCGAAGTTGCCGAGCGAATCCGAGAGCATGAACCGCGCGACACGCGTTCCTGCGTCGACGGTCGTGAGGATGAACAGCGCCTCGAACATGATCGCGAAGTGGTACCAGAACGATTTGAGGCTGTCGCCGCCGAACAGATCGCTGAGCACCTGCGACATGCCGAACGCGAGCGTCGGGGCACCACCGGTACGGGAGATGATCGACTCCTCCCCCACACCCTCCGCGGCGGCGGAGATCTGCTCGGGAGTGATGTCCGGCGATCCCAGGCCGAGTCCGTTGACGTAGGCGGCGGCGGTCTCCGGGGTGCCACCGGTGAGGGCGGCCGGTGCGTTGAGCGTGAAGTACAGGTGCTGGTCGATGATGCACGCGGTGACCAGGGCCATGATCGCGACGAACGACTCGGTGAGCATGCCGCCGTAACCGATCAGCCGGGTCTGCTTCTCCTTCTCGAGCAGTTTCGGAGTGGTGCCCGAGGAGATGAGCGCGTGGAATCCCGACAGTGCGCCACATGCGATGGTGATGAACAGGAACGGGAACAGCGACCCGGCGAAGGCCGGGCCGTCACCGTCGATGGCGAACGACGTGACGTCGGGCATCTCCAGGGCCGGACGCGCGACGAGGATGCCGATGGCCAGCAGCACGATGGTGCCGACCTTCATGAAGGTCGACAGATAGTCGCGCGGGGCGAGCAGCAACCACACCGGCAGTACCGACGCGGCGAATCCGTAGGCGATCATCAGCCACGAGATCGTCACCGGGGAGAGGGTGAACCAGTCGGCGCCCCAGTCGGTCTCGGCGACCCAGCCACCCGCGATGATCGCGACGAGCAGCAGGACGACGCCGATCAGTGACACCTCCGCGACCTTGCCGGGTCGCAGGTAGCGCAGATAGACGCCCATGAACAACGCGATGGGGATCGTCATGGCGATGGAGAACAGGCCCCACGGACTGTCGGCGAGCGCGTTCACGACCACCAATGCCAGCACCGCGATCAGGATGATCATGATGACGAAGACCGCGATGAGCGCCGCGACGCCACCGATCGGTCCGAGTTCCTCGCGGGCCATCTGGCCGAGGCTGCGCCCGCGGCGGCGCGACGAGATCCACAGGACGAGGAAGTCCTGGACCGCACCGGCGAAGACGACGCCGACGATGATCCAGATCGTGCCGGGCAGATATCCCATCTGTGCGGCGAGCACCGGGCCGACGAGCGGGCCCGCGCCGGCGATGGCGGCGAAGTGATGGCCGAACAACACCCGACGGTCCGTCGGCATGTAGTCCTTGCCGTTCTCGAGCTCCTCCGCGGGTGTCGCACGGTCGTCGCGCGGCTGCACGATCTTGCGTTCGATGAACTTCGCGTAGAAGCGATAGGCGACGAGATAGGTGCAGACGGCGGCGATGACGAACCAGACGGCGTTGATCTCCTCGCCGCGGACCAGGGCGATCATCGACCAGGCGACCGCCCCCAGAATCGCGAGTACGAGAAAGACGATCCGCGCGGTGGGTGATATCGGTGTCCGGTCGACGACACCGACCGGTGGAAGATCGGGGTCGGTCCGGAGATATTCCACTTCGCTGCTGGTCGGCGGCGCCGGGTCCACGGCCATATCGGCTCCTCACCAGGCTCGCCGCGGATCCGCGGAGGTCGCGACGGGCCTCGAACGTGCTCGAATCTCGACCAGCGTCACGCTACCCGCGCGCGTCGATGAAGGAACCGGAATCGATCAGCCGCGTGCGGCGATCCTGGCTTGCACCTCGGGCCGACGCAGCGGTGGAACCGTCGGCGGTGGCTGCCGCCGTTCGGGAAGGGACTCGAGCAGTCTCGTCGTCGTCGCGGTCACTTCGGCGACGGCCTGTTCGAACGACTCCCGGGTGGCGTCGGAGAGTTTGTGGATCCCGCTGACCTTACGGACGTACTGCCGCGCGGCCGCCTCGATCTCCTCGGCGGTCGCAGCCGGCTCGAGCCCGCGCAGCTCCGTGATGTTCCGGCACATGCTTCGAGGGTAGACGCCGCTCGAGGGCCGGACCATACAGTGCCGAACCGAACAGTGCCGAACCAAGCAGTGCCGAACCGAACATCCGCGCGCCCGCTGTCCATCCGCTACGGCAATTGCTGCAGCGGATGACGAACGGGCGCGCGGATGTGAAGGGGTGGATCAGACGCGTTCGATGATGGTCACATTGGCGGTGCCGCCACCCTCGCAGATGGTGAGCAGGCCGTAGCGGCCACCGGTGCGCTCGAGCTCGTTGAGCAGCGTCGCCATCAGCTTGGTGCCGGTCGCGCCGAGCGGGTGGCCGAGGGCGATCGCCCCGCCGTTGACGTTGACCTTCGACGGGTCGGCGCCGATCTCCTTGATCCACGCCAGGACGACGGGGGCGAAGGCCTCGTTGATCTCGATGAGGTCGATGTCGTCGATCGTCAGGCCGGCCTTCTCGAGCGCGTACTGCGTGGCGGGGATCGGGGCGGTGAGCATGAAGATCGGGTCGTCGCCGCGGGCGCTGAGGTGGTGGATGCGCGCGCGGGGCTTCAATCCGTACTTCTTCACGGCCTCGTCGGAGGCGAGCAGCACCGCGGACGCACCGTCGGAGATCTGGCTGGCGACGGCGGCGGTGAGACGACCACCCTCGACGAGCGGCTGCAGCGACGCCATCTTCTCGAGGCTGGTCTCGCGCGGGCCCTCGTCGACGGCCGCATCACCGAGCGGCACGATCTCGTTCTCGAAGCGTCCCTCGGCGATGGCAGCCTTGGCGCGCTCGTGGCTCTGCAGCGCCCACTTCTCGAGTTCCTCGCGGCTGAGGTCCCACTTCTCGGCGATCATCTCGGCGCCCTTGAACTGCGAGACCTCGTCGCTGCCGTAGCGCTCGGTCCAGCCGGTCGACCCGCCGAAGGGGGTGTCGAAGCCGTACTGCTGTCCGACGATCATGGCTGCGGAGATCGGGATCTGCGTCATGTTCTGCACGCCGCCGGCGACGATGAGGTCGGCGGTGTTGCTGAGGATCGCCTGGGCGCCGAAGTGCAGGGCCTGCTGGCTCGACCCGCACTGACGGTCGACGGTCACGCCGGGTACGTGCTGCGGGTAACCGGCGGCCAGCCACGCGGTGCGGGCGATGTTGCCGGCCTGGCCGCCGATGGCGTCGACGCAACCGAACACCACGTCGTCGACGTCGGCGGGGTCGATGCCCGTGCGCTCGACGAGCGCCTTGATCACGTGCGCGCCCAGGTCGGCCGGGTGCACGTCCGCGAGCCCACCCTTCTTCTTGCCGATGGGGGTGCGCACCGCGTCGACGATGTAGGCCTCGGTCATGATGTCTCCTTAGGAAGAATTCTGGTTCGACAGTCCGTCGAGAACGATGGAAAGGTATTGCTGGGCAACCTGGTCGATGCTGAGCGCGCCCCCCGGGCGGTACCAGCGGACCGCGACCCAGACCGTGTCGCGCAGGAACCGGAAGACGAGTTCGACGTCGAGATCCGGACGGAAGGAACCGTCGGCGACGCCGCGTTCGATCACGCCCACCCACAGGTCGCGGAACTCGATGTTGAGTTCACCGATGTAGGCGAAGCGGTCGCCTTCGAGATGCTTGGCCTCACCCTGGTAGATGGCGACGGCGGCGTGCGACCGGTCGATCGCCTCGTAGGAGGTCGTCACCAGCGCTGCGAGCGTGTCACGCGACGGCAGGTCGGACGCGACGATCTTGCGGTAGCTGTCGAACAGGTCGCCGAGGAATGCGCGCAGGATCTCGTCGACCATCGACTCCTTCGAATCGAAATGGTGGTAGAGGCTGCCGGAAAGGATGCCGGCGGCATCGGCGATGTCGCGCACGGTCGTGGCCCGCACACCGCGCGACGCGAACAGGTCGGCTGCGATGTCGAGCAGTTCCGCGCGGCGTCCGGACTTGCTGGAGGTGTCGTCGCGTGAGGGAGTCATGACGGACATCCTTTCAAGCCGACCGAGGGCGGGGTCATGCGCGCTGCGAGGAGACCGACACGACCTCGCCGGTCAGATAGGTCGTGTAGTCGCTGGCGAGCATCGCGATGGTCGCCGCGACCTCCCAGACCTCGGCGGCGCGGCCGTAGGCCTCACCGGCGGCGAGGTTGTCGAGCAGTTCCTCGCTGGTGACCTTCGCGAGGAAGGGGTGCCGGGCGATGGACGGGGCGACGGCGTTGATGCGCACGCCGTATTCGGCGGCCTCGATCGCGGAGCAGCGGGTCAAGGCCATGACGCCGGCCTTCGCCGCCGCGTAGTGCGCCTGCGAGTGCTGCGCGCGCCAGCCGAGGACCGACGCGTTGTTGACGAGCACTCCGTTGTGGTCGACCGAACGGAAGTAGCGCAGCGCGGCGCGGGTCGCGCGGAAGGTGCTGGTGAGGGTGATGTCGAGGACGCGATCCCATTCCTCGTCGGTCATCTCGACGACGGGCGTCTCCCCGCCGAGTCCGGCGTTGTTGACGAGCACGTCGATGCGGCCGAGCTGGTCGGCGGCGCCGGCGATGAGGGCGTCGACCTGCTCGGTGGACGACACGTCGCACACGATCGTCGCGACCTGCTGTTCGGGGAACTCGGCCGCGAGCTTCTCCGCGGACTCGCCGAGCCGGCGCTCGTGGAAGTCGGAGACGAGCACGTCGGCGCCCTCGAGCAGCGCGCGGCGCGCGGTGGCGAATCCGATGCCGGTGCCGGCGGCGGCGGTGACCACGACCTTCTTGTCGCGGAGCAGGCCGTGGCCGGGGGTCTCGACCGGCGGGGTCGCGAGCGGGGATGCGGGGCGGGGTGAAGCGGTCACGGACGTGCCTCCCGGGGAAGGCCGAGCACGCGCTCGGCGATGATGTTGCGCTGGATCTCGTTGGATCCGCCGTAGATGGTGTCGGCGCGGGTGAACAGGAACAGCCGCTGCCACTCTGCGAGCTCGAGATGCTCGGGATCGGTGATCTCGGAGGGATTTCCGGCATGGTCGTGATCGGGGCCGACGAGCGACGACGCACCCTGCACGTCCATGGCGAGCTGACCCAGATCGCGATGCCAGTTCGCCCACAGCAGTTTCGCGACCGACGCCTGACCAGGGTCGGCGTCGCCGAGGGTACGCAGGGCGTGGGCGCGCATGACCCGCAGTCCGATCCGCGCGCGGGCGATGCGCTCGCGGAGGTGCGGATCGTCGATCGCACCGTTGCTCTCGGCGACGGAGACGATGCCGTCGAGTTCGCGGGCGAAGCCGATCTGCTGCCCGAGGGTGGAGACGCCGCGTTCGAAGGTCAGCAGACCCATCGCGACCTTCCATCCGTCGCCGGGGGCACCGACGACGAGGTCGGCGTCGGTGACGGCGTCGTCGAAGAAGACCTCGTTGAACTCGGAGGTGCCGGTGAGCTGCTGGATGGGCCGCACCGTGACGCCGGGCTGGTCGAGGGGTACGAGCAGGAAGCTCAGGCCGTGATGACGGCTCGAACCGGGTTCGGTCCGCGCGACGACGAAGGCCCACTGTGCGACGTGTGCGAGCGACGTCCAGACCTTCTGGCCGTTGATCACCCACTTGTTGCCCTCGAGGCGGGCGGTGGTGGAGACGTTGGCGAGGTCGGAGCCGGCTCCCGGTTCCGAGTAGCCCTGCGCCCACAGTTCAGTGACGTTGCGGATGCCGGGCAGGAAGCGCTGCCTCTGCTCCTCGGTCCCGAACGCGATGAGGGTGGGCCCGAGCAGTTCCTCACCGAGGTGGTTGACGCGCGCGGGGGCGTTCGCCTTCGCGTACTCCTCGTGGAAGATCACGCGCTGATCCATGCTCGCGCCGCGACCGCCGTACTCGGTGGGCCAGCCGATGCAGGTCCATCCGGCAGCGGCCAGATGCCGGTCCCACGCGAGTCGCTGTTCGAAGAACTCGTGTTCGCTTCCGGGTCCGCCCTTGCCCCTGAGCTCGGCGAACTCGCCGGTCAGGTTGTCTTCGAGCCACTGCCGAACGGTGGCTGCGAACTCCGCATTTTCCTGGCTCTCGCTCTCGTGCACATCCGTACGATAACCTACCAAGCAATTGCTAGGTAGGGAGCTCTGTGAACACACGACCGAGAACCACTCCGGCCGCACTCGTACGTGCCGCCGACACCTGGCCGGACCTGCTCGCGATCGCCGACGGCGACACCCGGCTGACCTTCGCACAACTGCGCGACCACGTCCGCGATTTCGCCGCGGCGCTCGTCGCCCGCGGCGTCGAACGCGGTGCGCGCGTCGTCATCTGGTCGCCCAACACGTTCCACTGGGTGATCGCGGCCCTGGGCGCGCACTGGGCCGGCGGTGTCGTCGTACCCCTCAACACCCGCTACACCGGAAGCGAGGCCGCCGACGTCGTCGAGCGCGTCCGCCCCGAGGCTCTCGTCGTGGTCGGCGAGTTCCTCGGCAGCAACCGGTACACCGAACTGAGCAAGGCCGCGCCGGAACTGTCGATCCCGACGACCGTGCGGGTCCCGCTGGGCGGGAACGACGCGCCGACCGACGGGGTCGTCGAGTGGGCGGACTTCCTGTCCTCCGCCACCGACGCCGCCCGCACCGAAGCCGACGCGCGCGCCGCGGCCGTGACCCCCGACGACGTCTCCGACATCCTGTTCACCTCGGGCACGACCGGCCGCAGCAAGGGCGTGCTCAGCGCCCACCGTCAGTGCATCGGTGTCGCGCAGGCGTGGGCTGAGTGCGCCGAACTGACGACCGACGACAACTACCTGATCATCAACCCGTTCTTCCACAGCTTCGGGTACAAGGCCGGTTTCGTCGCCGCACTGCTCGAGGGCTCCACCGTCATCCCCCTCGCGACCTTCGACGTGGAGAAGGTCATGGCGATGGTCGCGGCCGAGCGCATCAGCGTGCTCCCGGGCGCCCCGACGATCTACCAGTCCATCCTCGACCACCCGCGTCGCGGCGAGTACGACCTGAGCAACCTGCGCATCGCCGTCACCGGCGCCGCACCCGTGCCCGTCTCCCTCGTCGAACGCATGCAGAACGAACTGAGCTTCGACGCGGTGCTCACCGCCTACGGGCAGACCGAGGCGGTCGTCGCGACGATGTGCCGCACCGACGACGATCCCGTCACCGTCTCCACTTCGTCCGGACGCGCCACCGCCGAGTTCGAGGTGCGCATCGGCGACAAGGGTGAGATCCTGCTGCGCGGCCCGAACGTCATGCTCGGTTATCTCGACGATCCCGAGGCCACCGCCAAGACCGTCGACGAGGACGGATGGCTGCACACCGGTGACGTCGGAACCCTCGACGAGCGCGGCTATCTCGACATCACCGACCGCCTCAAGGACATGTACATCAGCGGCGGATTCAACGTCTATCCGGCGGAGGTCGAAGCGGCACTGCTGCGTCTGCCGGGAGTCCACGAGGTCGCGGTGATCGGTGTCCCCGACGAGCGCATGGGTGAGGTCGGCCGGGCGTTCGTGGTCCCGCTGGACGGACATCCGCTCACCGAGGACGACGTGATCGCGTATGCCCGAGAGAAACTCGCCAACTTCAAAGCGCCGCGATCGGTTCGGTTCGTCGATGCGCTACCCCGAAATCCGTCCGGCAAGGTACTGAAGAACGTTCTGCGTGAGGAGAAGTCATGACCGTCCCGTTCGAGCCCGATGTCGTCACCTACGAGGTGCGCGACGGCGTCGCGATCGTCACTCTCAACCGACCCGACTACCGCAACGCCCAGAACTCGGTCATGACCTACGCGCTCGACGCCGCCTTCGAGAGGGCCGTCGAGGACGACGAGGTCAAGGTGATCGTGCTGGCCGGCAACGGCAAGCACTTCTCCGCCGGCCACGATCTGGGCACCCCGGGCCGCGACCACCACGTCCACTACGACAACAAGGCCGTGATGTGGTGGGACCACGTCGACAAGCCCGGCGGCGACCAGCGCTACGCCCGTGAGATGGAGGTATACCTGGGGATGTGCCGCCGCTGGCGCGAGATCCCCAAGCCCACCATCGCGTCGGTGCAGGGCGCCTGCATCGCCGGCGGTCTCATGCTGGCGTGGGTGTGCGACCTGATCGTCGCGTCCGAGGACGCCTTCTTCTCCGATCCCGTGGTGCGCATGGGCATCCCGGGTGTCGAGTACTTCGCGCACCCGTGGATCCTCGGAACGCGCTTCGCGAAGGAGATCCTCTACACCGGTGACCGTTTCAGTGCCCAGCGCGCCTACGAGGTGGGCATGGTCAGCCGCGTCGTGCCGCGTGAGGAACTCGAGAACGAGACCCTCGCCCTCGCCGCCCGCATCGCGGAGATGCCGCGCTTCGGTCTCGCGCTCACCAAGCGCGCCGTCAACCAGTGCGAGGACCAGATGGGCATGCGCAACGGCATGGACTCGGTCTTCGGCCTGCACCACTTCGCACACGCGCACAACGCCGAGGTTGGAGCCGACTCGCTCGGCGGCATGAACGCCAAGTCGATGGCCGCGAGCGCCCGTCCGGTGGAAGGGGCGAAGTAGTGGATCTGCAGCTCGACGACACCACCCTCGCGTTCCGCGACGAGGTACGCGCCTTCCTCGCCGAGAACGTCCCCAAGACGCCGCTGAAGTCGATGGACACGGCCGAGGGCTTCGAAGAACACCGGCAGTGGGAGCGGACCCTCGCCGATGCACGCCTGTCGGTCGTCTCCTGGCCCGAGGAACTCGGCGGCCGCGACGCGACCCTCGAGCAGTGGGTCGTGTTCGAGGAGGAGTACTACCGCGCCGGTGCACCCGGCCGGGTGAGCCAGAACGGCATCTTCCTGCTCGCCCCCACCCTGTTCGAGCACGCCCACCCCGAGCAGCTCGCCCGCATCATGCCGCGCATGGCCCGGGCCGACGACATCTGGGCCCAGGCCTGGTCGGAACCCGAGTCCGGCTCCGACCTCGCGTCGCTGCGCTCGACCGCCACGAAGGTCGACGGCGGCTGGCTGCTCAACGGCCAGAAGACGTGGAGCTCGCGGGCGTCCTACGCCGACATGGGCTTCGGTCTGTTCCGCTCCGACCCGGAGGCCCAGCGGCACAAGGGCATCACCTACTTCATGTTCGATCTGCGGGCCGAGGGCGTCACCGTGCGACCGATCCCGCAGCTCGACGGTGAGCCGGGCTTCGCGGAGATCTTCCTCGAGGACGTCTTCGTCCCCGACGACCCGGAGCGTCCCGGTGAGTCCGGTGTGATCGGTGCGGTGAACGAGGGATGGCGGGTCGCGATGAGCACCGCCTCCAACGAGCGCGGTCTGTCGCTGCGTGCGCCGGGCCGTTTCCTGGCGGCCACCGACCGGCTGCTGCGCGCCTACGGCGAATCCGACCTCCACGGCGACACCGCGCTGCGCAACCGCGTCGCCGACGCGTGGATCGGGGCCCGCGCCTACGAGCTGTCGACCTGGGCGACCGTCACGCGCCTGACCGCAGGCGGGCAGCTCGGCGCCGAATCGTCGATCAACAAGGTGTTCTGGTCCGAGTGGGACATCGCCGCGCACGAGACGGCGCTCGACCTGCAAGGCGCGGACGCCGAACTCGTCGACGGCTGGACCGACGGTTATCTGTTCTCGCTGTCGGGCCCGATCTACGCCGGTACCAACGAAATCCAGAAGAACGTCATCGCCGAGCGGCTGCTCGGCCTTCCGAGGGGTGATCGATGAGATTCGCACTCGACGAGTCCCATGAGGACTTCGCGTCCAGTATCGACGCCCTGCTCACCAAGTCGGACATGCCGCAGGTGATCCGTGCATGGAACAGCGGCGACACGGCACCGGGTCTGCAGGTGTGGGAGCGACTGGCCGAGACCGGCGTCAACGGTCTGCTCGTCGCCGAGGAGCACGACGGCCTCGGGGCCGACGCGGTCGACCTCGTCGTCGCCGTCGAACAGCTCGGCCGCCACGCCGTACCCGGCCCGGTGGTCGAAACCGTCGCGGTGGCACCGGTTCTGCTCGCCGCCGTGGCACCCGAGCGTCTCGGTCCTCTTGCCGCCGGCTCGCTCGCCACCGTCGCGATGCTCCCCCACGCGCCGTACGCGGTCGACGCGCACGTCGCCGACCTCGCGCTGCACGTGGCCGGCGGCACCGTTTCGGTCGGCACCGCCGGAGACACGCGCGAGTCGGTCGATCGGTCGCGCACGCTCGCCTCGCTCACCGTCGGCGAGTCGCTCGGATCCGCCGATACCGCTGCGGCTTTCGACATCGGTGTCCTCGCGTCCGCAGCTCAGCTCCAGGGCCTGGGCCGGACCCTGCTCGACACCACCGTCGAGTACGCGCAGCAACGCAAGCAGTTCGGTCGCGCGATCGGCTCCTTCCAGGCGGTCAAGCACCATCTCGCCGAGGTGGCGGTCGCGCTGGAGATGGCACATCCGCTGCTGCACGGCGCGGCCATCGCCGTCCGCGACGAGCTGTCCACCGCGTCCCGGGATGTCTCGGCCGCGAAGGTCGCGTGCGGCGACGCCGCCTATCTCGCCGCGCGTACGGCCTTGCAGGTGCACGGCGCCATCGGCTACACCCAGGAATACGATCTGTCGCTGTGGATCACGAAGGTCCGCGCGCTCGTCACCGCGTGGGGCACCCCCGACGAGCACCGGGCACGCGTGGTCGCGGCACTCGAGAGCGAGGCGTCGTGACGTTCGAGACGGAAGAGCGCGCCGCACTGCGGGACTCGGTGCGCACCCTGCTCGCCAAGCACTCCGATTCGGCTGCCGTCCGGCGGGCGATCACCACCGGCAGCGGGTACGACGACGAACTGTGGACGATGCTCGTCGAGCAGGTCGGGGTCGCAGCCCTCGCCGTCCCGGAGGAATACGACGGTGTGGGCGCCTCGTGGGTCGAGACCCACGTGGTGCTCGAGGAACTCGGCCGCACGCTCACGCCGTCGCCGTTCCTGGGGTCGGCAGTGCTCGCGGCGCAGACCGTGCTGCTGTCCGGTGACGCCGACGCGGCGGCGCGTCTGCTCCCCGGCATTGCCGCCGGCGAGGTCGTCGCGGTGTGCTGGGCGTCGGCCGCCGGCTGGCAGCGTCGCGGCGTGAGCGCCGAGGGCGACGTGCTGACCGGAACCGCGCACTACGTGCTCGGCGGCGACATCGCGTCCACCCTGCTCGTGCTCGCCGCCGACGGTGACACGGTCGGCCTGTTCGAGGTCGATCCGGAGACCGACGGGGTGTCGCGGCGCCGCGTGCCCACGATGGATCCCACGCGTTCCCTCGCGGAGGTGTCGTTCTCGGCGGTGACCGGTCGTCGCCTGGCGTCGTCCGACGATCTCGTCGACCGGTTGCGGGCGTCCGCGGCGATCGCCCTGTCGGCCGAGCAGGTGGGCGCCGCGCAGGCCGTGCTCGACCTGACCGTCGACTACGCGAAGAACCGCAAGCAGTTCGGTCGCGCGATCGGGTCGTTCCAGGCGCTCAAGCACCGCATGGCCGACATGTACGCGCTCGTGGAGACGGCGCGGTCGATGTCGTATGCGGCTGCGTTGTCGCAGGATCCGCAGGACGCGTACGCGGCGAAGATCTACTGTTCGGAGGCCTTCCAGCAGGTCGCGTCGGAGGCCGTGCAGCTGCACGGCGGGATCGCGATCACCTGGGAGCACGACGCGCAGTTGTTCTTCAAGCGGGCGCACGGCAGCGCCCAGTTGTTCGGGCAACCGCGCGAATACCTGAGCGCGGTATCCGCCTGAGCAATATCGTCGGCGGCGATCCCTGCGAAAGATCGGTGATGTGCCTCCTCGATTCCTCGGTTCCGCTTCCCGTTCGTCCCCGCCGCGTCCTCGTGGCGGGGACGTCCGGTTCCGGCAAGACGACCCTCGCCGCGAGGATCGGGGAGATCCTCGACCTTCCGCACGTCGAGATCGACGGGCTCCACCACGGACCGAACTGGACGCCGCGTCCGTCCTTCCGCGAGGACGTCGAGGAGTTCACCGCGCAACCACGCTGGGTGACGGAGTGGCAGTACACCGCGGTGCGGCCGCTGCTCGTCGAGCGCGCCGATCTGCCGGTCGTGCGGCTGGCGAGCCGCCGGGAGGTCGATGCGTGGGCGGCGCTCCTCGCCTCCCGTCCCCCGACGGGTGAGTTCGACACCGACGGGTGAGTTCGACACCGACGGGTCGGAGGACACCTGATCGTCCGGGATTCCTCGCGCCCGCCGCGGCGGCTCGCTAACGTCGGAAAGATGACACCTCCCACGATCACGCTGAACTCCGGAACGACGATCCCGCAGCTGGGCCTGGGAGTCTGGCAGGCCACCAACGACGAGACCGAACGCGCGGTCCGATACGCGATCGACGAGGCCGGTTACCGGCACATCGATACGGCCGCGGCCTACGGCAACGAGGAAGGCGTCGGCCGCGCGCTCGCCGCGTCGTCGGTGCCGCGCGAGGACATCTTCGTCACCACGAAGCTGTGGAACGCCGATCAGGGTTACGAGCCGGCGCTGAAGGCCTTCGACACGAGCCTGAAGAAGCTGGGCACCGAGTACGTCGACCTGTACCTGATCCACTGGCCGCTGCAGGACCGCGAGCGGATCCTGCGCACCTGGGACGCCCTCGAGAAGATTGCCGAGTCCGGGCGTGCGAAGGCGGTCGGGGTGTGCAACTTCGAACCGCACCACCTGCAGTTGCTGGTCGATCGCGGCGGGCTGCTGCCGGCGGTGGATCAGGTGGAGTTGCATCCGCACCTGCCGCAGCAGGAGATCCGCCGGTTCGGGTCCGAACACGGCATCGCCGTGGAGTCGTGGAGCCCGCTCGGGGGCACGAGCAACTCGGGCTGGGGTCCGAACTCGAAGCCGAACACCCTGCTCGTCGACCCGATCGTCACGCGCATCGCCGACCGCCACAGCAAGTCGGCCGCGCAGGTGCTCATCCGCTGGCATCTGCAGAACGGGCTGATCGTCATCCCGAAGTCGGTGCACGAGCAGCGCATCTCCCAGAACATCGACGTCTTCGACTTCGAACTCGACGAGCTCGACCTCAGCGAACTCGACACGCTCGACGACGGCACGCGGGTGGGCGCGCATCCCGACGAGATGAATATCGGCGCCCCCGCCTGATCCCTTCCCTCCGGAACTGGAACGTGTTCTCATTGTCGGGGTACGCACGTCCGACTTCCGGAAGGCAGCGATGAGCGAGACGACGACGCATCTGGTGCTGGGCAAGCCGGTCACGATGCCCGTGCAGGTCCGAACGGCCACGGCGTTCATGGGTATGTTCTCGGTTCCCGTGCGCCCCGCGCAGGAACTCGTCGCCCACACCGGGCTCGAGATCCTGCAGTACCGGCCGGGCCACGGGATCTGCACGCTCGTCTTCGTGGACTACGTCGACGGGGACCTCGGCCCGTACAACGAGTTCGGGGTGTGCTTCCTCGTCCGCAACCATCACAACCGCGGCGACGGCATCGTCGGCGACTGGCGGAGTTTGGTCGGCGGGCAGGCCGGTGCACTCATCCACCACCTGCCCGTCGACGGAGACTTCACTCTCGCGGCGGGGCGCGGCATCTGGGGTTTCCCGAAGACCCTCGCCGACTTCGACGCCGACCACGACAGCAGCACCAAGCGCGGTTCGGTCTCCGCCGACGGAGCGCTGATCGCCGAACTGACCGTGGCGCCCGGACTCCCGGTGCCGGGCAAGGGTCTCGCCGCCTCGCTCGCTGCCTACTCGCACATCGACGACGTCACCCGGTGCACGACCTGGGAGATGAATCCGAGCGGGGTACGCACCCGGCTCGGCGGCGCGACCCTTCGGTTGGGGACGCATCCGATCGCCGACGAGCTGCGATCGCTCGGTCTGCCGCGACGCGCACTGGCCTCGTCGTCGATCCCCGATCTGCGGATGACCTTCGGCGACGCGACCGTCGTCTGACGATCCTCAGGACTCAGGAGAGCGCGCCCGAGACGGCGAGGACGATCACCGCGACACCCAGCAGGGTGTCGAGCACACCGCAGAACTCCGCCAGCGAGCGGGCGACCACGGTGTTCCGGCGGAAGTGGATGTAGTCCCACGCGGCGTGACCGAGCAGTCCGAACCCGACGATCACTCCCGCCGGGACGGGGGTGACCGTCACCGCGGCCACCGCGACGGCACCGAAACCCAGCATGGCCACGGCCGACGGCCCGACGAGCATCGCCCGGCCGGCCGGGGTGCGCACGAGTCCGTAGACGGCGCCGGCGGCACCGAGCGCGACCATCACGACGGTGATCTCGACCGGCACTCCGAACGCGACGACGGCGACCTTGCCGACGCCGATCAGCGCGACGGCGCCGAGGAACAGGGGCCAGGCCGCGCTGCGACGGCCCAGTACGGCGGCACCGAGATAGACGAGTGCCGCGCCGGTGAGGATCGCCGGGAAGTCGGTGCCCCCGTCCGCGAGGACGAACGCGGCGAGGGCGACTGCGACGAGGCTCGGCCACCGGCGCAGCACCCCTCGTAGCAGCGCCTTCGGGTCGATGCCGGTCGCAGGTCGATCGACGGGAACGGTGATGTCGGAGCTCGTCATGAGGATCCGCCCTGAGTTGAACAGTGATGTTCGAGTTGATGGTCAGCGTAACCTGAACATCAGTGTTCAACAAGAGGAGGATCCGTGACCACCCACGATGCTTCCCCCCGCACCAGGAAACGTGCGGACGCCGAGCGGAACATCGAGGCGATCCTCGAGGCCGCGCGCATCGCGCTGAGTCGTGATCCCGACGCGAGCATCGGGGAGATCGCCAAGGCCGCCGGCGTCGGGCGTGTCACCCTCTACGGCCACTTCCCCACTCGCGCAGAACTCGTCACCGCGGTGGTGCAGCGCGCGCTCGCCGAGGCGGAGGAGTCCGTGGACCGGATCGACCTCACGGGTGATCCCCGCGACGCCCTGCATCGCCTGATCGCGGGTTCGTGGTCGCTGACCGCCGACGCCGGGGCGCTGCTCGCCGCCGCCGACCAAGCGCTTCCCGCCGAGGACGTCCGCGCCGCGCACGACGGCCTCCTCGCCCGCGCGACCGATCTCATCGAGCGCGGCCGTGCCGAGGGGGTCTTCCGCACCGACCTGTCGTCGTCCTGGCTGGCGTCGGTCCTTCACAGCCTGGTCCACTGTGCCGCAACCGAAGTCGCGGCAGGACGGCTGGCGGAGGAGGACGCCGCCGATCACATCGCTGCGACGGCTCTGTCGTCGTTCACCCCGCCCGCCTGAGCGGGGGATCAGCCGGACGCGATCACGCCGTCGACGTTCTGACGCTCGCGGAGCCGGGTGACCGTGTCGTGCAGGTGCTCGTCGAGCAGGCGCCGCACGTCGTCGCGGTCGGCGGTGCGGATCGCCTCCCGCAGCACGACGTGCTCGTCCACCTGCACGTGCAGATCGGGATAGGTGGTCTGCAGCGCGCCGAGGCACATCCGCGTCTCGACGAGCAGCGTGCGGGCCGCTCGCACGAGCCGCGGGCTCTCGGCACTGGCCACGAGGATCTCGTGGAAACGCCGGTCGCCGTCCGAGACACCGGTGGCGTCCTCGCGTTCGGCGGCGGTGCGCATCTCCTCGATCGCGGGTTCGAGGGCCTTCCACGTCTGTTCGCGACGGCCGTCCAGCACCAGATCGAGGGCGCCGCCCTCGATGACCCAGCGGCTGCGGTAGATGTCGACGACGTCGTCGAAGGTGAGCTCGGTGACGAAGATGCCCCGGTTGCGGATGCTGTAGAGCAGACCTTCGGACAGCAACCGCTGCATGGCTTCTCGCAGCGGTCCCCGGGAGACCTGGAAGTGCGCGGCGAGTTCGGCTTCGCCCAGCTGTTCCCCGGGACCGAGTGCACCCCGGACGATGGCCGACCGGATCTGTTCGGCGATGAGCTCGGCCGTGGACGGCCGGGTGACAGGACGTAGATCTTCCAGATCACCGAGCACCATGATCGGTCTCCTCCTCGAACAGTGAGCCCAGCTCCGGGCATTCCACTGTATATCCGGCGAGTTCCAGGCCGTGCCACACGGTGACCTGGTTGGCGGTCAGCACGGGCTTGCCGGTCTCCTTCTCGAGCTCCCGCATGATCCGCAGCGTGTGCATCGCGGTGTCGGGCACCAGGACCGCCTGCGCGTCGGGATGATCGTTGGTCCTCGCGAATTCGAGGACGGCCTCGTCGGTCAGGGTGCCGACCTCGGCGGCGGTGTCGATGCCGGCGTCGGCGAGCGAGACGACGTCGACCCCGGCGTCCGCGAGGAAGGCGACGAACAGTTCGGCGACATCCCGCGGATAACTCGCCGCCACGGCCACCCGGGTGATATCGAGCGCTCGCAGTGCGGCGACGAACGCGATGCTCGTGCTCGTCGTGGGTACGCCTCCCGCGTCCCGGGAGAGCTGCTCGACCTGGGTGCGTGCCCCCTCGGGCCCGTACACGAAGCTGCCCGACGTGCATGCCCACACGAGAGCGTCGAGGGGCTCGTCCGCGAACTGCGCCGCTCCCCCGGCGAGCTTGGCGGGGCTCCCGAGGTCGAGGAGTTCGGGAACGGCGTGCAGATCGGTGCCGTAGATGTGGGCGACGGGCAGGTTCACCCCCAGGAGTTCGGCGGCGAACGGGTAGTCGTCCTCGGCGGCATGATCGGGATAGACGATCCCGACGGTCGTGCGGTCACGGTGCATTCAGAACACTCCTCTCAACCACTTCCCCGGCCCGGTCATGGGCAGCTTCATCCGTCCCAGGCACGCCCAGATGGTGAGCTGGTTGGCCGTGAGGACCGGCTTGCCGAGTTCCCGTTCGAGCGGCGCGATCAGGTCGTAGGTCGGCAGGTTGGTGCAACTGACGAAGATCGCCTGGGCATCGGGGGTGTCGGCCCCGATGATGTGCTCGGCGATGGTGCGGTAGTTGACCTTCCAGATACCGCCGCCGAGCCCGAGATGTGAGGACCGGACGACCTCGGTTCCGGCCTCCTTCAGGAAGTCGTGCAGCAGGTCGGTGAGCTCCCGATCGTAGGGGGTGATCACCGAGATGCGGGTGAGGTCGAGTGTGTGGAGGGCTTCGAGCAGCGCTCCGGAGGTCGTGACCGCGCACGGTGCGCCCGCCTCGCAGATCGCGTCGCACAGGGCCTTCTCGTAGGCCACCCCGTTGACGAAACTACCCGAGGTACAGAGATACGCAACGACTTCCGGTTCCACCGACAGCACGTCGCGGGTCGCGACCATCAGGTGCCGTCGGTCGGACACCAACTCGGCCATGGCACGGCTGACCGGCACCGGCTCGTAGGGGGTTCGAGCGAGGTGCAGTGTCACCTCGAGCGGCGCCCATCGCCACAGTTCTCGTTCCAGGGCGAGATCGAAGGGTGCGATCACACCGATGCCCCGCTGAGCCAGAGGACCTTCGAATTCGGGAATGTTCAGTTCCATACGGCCCCTCGGCTTCGTCAAGAGTTCCCTCAGCCTTGAGGATTGTTGACAATAATACGAGGCGCTCATACGGTGTCAACGTGGATGCCCAGCCGGTCGTTGCAGTGCTTCATGCCGAAGCCGTGCCGGATCGTGCGTGGATGGCCCCGGTGGCCGAACACGCCACGGTCCGCTACACCGACGCCGCCGGTCTGGCCGACGCGCTCGACGGCGCCGACATCCTCTTCGCGTACGACTTCCTCACCGACGCCCTGCCCGCGGCCTGGGACGCCGCGGCGTCCCTGAAGTGGATCCATGTCGCCGCGGCCGGGGTCGACGCCCTCATGTTCCCCGAGCTGCGCGACAGCGACGTGGTCGTCACCAACTCCCGCGGAGTCTTCGACGGGGCGATCGCCGAATACGTGCTCGCCCAGATACTCTCCTTCGCCAAGGACATCCCCGAATCCCTGCGGCTCCAGCACGAACACATCTGGAAGCACCGCGAGTCCGAACGGATCGCCGGTCGCTCCGTGCTCGTCGTCGGCACCGGCCCGATCGGTCGCGCGATCGCCCGCCTGCTCTCCGCCGTGGGGATGACGGTCCGCGGCTCGGGCCGACGTGCCCGCGACGACGACCCCGATTTCGGCCGCGTCACCGCGACCGCCGATCTTCCGGCCGCCCTCGCCGACGTCGATTTCGTCGTCGTGGCCGCACCTCTCACGGATCAGACCCGGTACCTGTTCGACGCCCGGATGTTCGCCGCGATGAAGCCGCAGGCGCGCTTCGTCAACGTCGGGCGTGGCGAACTCGTGCGCACCGACGACCTGGTCGAGGCGCTGCGGTCGGGCACGATCGCCGGCGCCGCGCTCGACGTGCTCGACGTCGAGCCGCTCCCCGAGGACCACCCGCTCTGGGACATGCCGAACGTCTCGATCACCCCGCACAATTCGGGGGATTTCGTCGGCTGGCGCGACGCGCTGGTGGACGTCTTCGTCGACAACTTCCACCGTCACCGCAGTGGCGAACCTCTTCGGAACGTGGTGGACAAGAAGCTGGGTTACGTGCCCGGCGCGTGAGAGTCGGCATCGTCCGACGAGAAGGAGGCACGATGGAGCCCACAGACATGACCGCCGTCGAACTCGTGTCGGCGTTCTCCTCGGGCGAGCTGTCTCCCGTCGAGGTGACGCGAGACGTGCTCGATCGGATCGCGGCGCACGATCGCGAGATCAACTCGTTCTGCCTCGTCGACGAGGAGAAGGCCCTCGACCAGGCGCGCAGGTCCGAGGAGCGGTGGCGGACCGGCTATTCGAAGGGCCTGCTCGACGGGGTCCCCATCTCGATCAAGGACGTCTTCCTCACCGACGGATGGCCGACCCTGCGGGGTTCGCAGGCCATCGACGAGAACCAGGACTGGAACGTCGACAGCCCGGTCGCGGCCCGGCTGCGCGAGGACGGAATGGTGTTGGTGGGCAAGACCACGACCCCGGAGATCGCGTGGAAGGCGGTGACCGATTCGGCACTCTACGGGGTGACCACGAATCCCGCCGACACGACGAAGACCGCCGGTGGCTCGTCCGGAGGCAGCGCGGCGGCGGTCGCGGCCGGCTTCGGTCCGTGCTCCGTCGGCACCGACGGTGGGGGCAGCATCCGCATCCCCGCTTCGTTCTGCGGCGTCGTGGGTTTCAAGCCCACCCACGGCCGGATCCCGATCTTCCCCGCCAGCCCGTTCGGGCCGCTCGCGCACGCCGGGCCGATCACCCGGACGGTCGAGGACGCGGCGCTGCTCACCGACATCCTCGCGCTGCCCGACCCCCGGGACCCGACGGCCCTCGCGCCGCCGCTGACGACCTTCCGCGGAGGCCTCAACCGCGAAGTGGTGGGAATGGACGTCGCCTACTCCAAGACCCTCGGCTACGTCGACGTGGACCCCGAGGTCGGTGAGATCGTCGACCGGGCGGTCCGCGTCCTCGACGAGGCCGGACTGCGCGTGACCGCCGCCGACCCCGGTTTCACCGACCCGCTCGAGGCCTTCGAGAACCTCTGGGCGGCAGGCGCGGCCACGATGCTGAAGACCTTCCCCGAGGGCACGCGGGACAAGGTGGACCCCGGCCTCGGACGCGTGTGGTCCCACGGCGAACAACTCGGTGCCGTCGATTATCTCGAGGCCCGCGCGGTCGCCGCGGCGGTCGGCATCACGATGGGGCTCTTCCACCAGAAGTACAACGTGCTGATCACCCCGACGATGCCGATCCCCGCCTTCGAGGCCGGCCACGACGTGCCTCCGGGTTCGACGTTGACCTCGTGGCCGCAGTGGACCCCGTTCACCTATCCCTTCAATCTCACGCAACAGCCGGCCATCAGCATCCCCGTGGGCACCACCTCGGCCGGTCTGCCCGTGGGTCTGCAGATCGTCGGGCCGCGGCATTCGGACGACCTGCTGCTCGCCGTCGCGCGGTTCGCCGAGTACGCGTTGAGCTGAGACGGGAAGAGCACCACGGGAAACGGCACCGCACATTGTGTGCGGTGCCGCTTCCCCTGCAACGACCGTCTATGCGCGTGCGAAGCTCAACGTCTCTCCCACGACCCCCTGGATCCACAGGTCGTTGCACGCGACGGCAAGTTCGGGCAGGCCCTCCTCGATGGTCGCGAAGACGTTGCCCGGTACCCATCCCACATCGCCGTTGAGCAACAGATTGTTCCGGCCGTAGAACAACGCGAGGTCGGTCGCTCCCTGCTGCGCATGGGCCTGCGATCCGGGTTCGTAACCGTATGCGGGATTGCCGATCTCCCACGGTTCGAAGTCGAACAGGCACACATCCCCGGGGATCGGCGTCACCGTCGGGTTCTCCCGGTGCGGTGCCGCCGTGATCCTCGGGATGAGGGTGTAGAGCTCGTTGCGGGCGTACTTGGCGTGGAACGCCGAGCCGCTCTGCGGCAGGGCGTCCCACACCGCCGCGCAGGTCAGCGGCGCCTCGTCGTCGAGAAGCCGTGCTCTGCACGTGATGTCGCGCTTGTCGAGAGTGATCGTGATGTATCGGGGCACGCGGACTCCCTCGTTCGACGGATTATCGGACCTCGGCGAGGACCTCGGACCAGATCCCGAGCGCATCCTCGATCTGCTGGGTGGTGACGATCAGCGGTGGGATCATGCGCACCACGTTCATGTGTGCGCCGCAGGTCAACAGCAGCAACCCCTTCTGCGCGGCGAGTTGTTGCGCTGCGGTCGCCCGTTCCCGGTCGGGCGCTCCGTCGGTGGTGAACTCGAGGCCCACCATGAGACCGAGACCGCGCACGTCACCGATGAAGTCGGTCGTGTGCTCCCGTGCGCCGGAGAGCAGTTCACGCCCGCGCGCGGCGGCGTTGTCGACGAGCCCCTCCTTCTCGATCACGTCGAGAGTGGCGACGGCCGCCGCGCACGAAACCGCATTCGCCCCGTACGTGCCGCCCTGTGATCCCGGACGGGCGCGCTCCATGAGTTCCTCGGAGGCGGCGATACCCGACAGCGGGAAACCGCTCGCGAGACCCTTGGCGATGGTGATGATGTCGGGTCGCACGTCGAAATGCTGATGGCCGAAGAACTTTCCGGTCCGCCCGAATCCGGTCTGGATCTCGTCGAAGACGAGCAGGATGCCGTGTTCGTCGGCCCGCTGCCGCAGCCCCCGGAAGAACCGGGTGTTGCCGGGGATGTAACCGCCCTCGCCCAGGACCGGTTCGACGACGAAGGCCGCGATCTCGTCCGGTGCCACGAGGGTCGCGAACAGGTAATCCAGTTCCTGCAGGGCGAAATCGGTCGCCTCCTCTTCCGACCAGCCGTAGCGGTAGGCGGTGGGGAACGGAGCGACGTGCACACCGCTCATGAGCGGCGAGAACCCTGCGGAGAAGCGGGTTCCCGAGGTCGTCATCGTGGCGGCCGCAACGGTCCGGCCGTGGAATCCGCCGTGGAAGACGACGATTCCGGGTCGTCCCGTCGCCTGGCGGGCCAGACGCAGCGCCGCCTCGACGGCTTCACTGCCCGAATTGGCGAAGAACAGCGAGTCGAGTCCTTCGGGGAGCACCGCGCCCAGGCGTTCGGTGAGTTCGAGCAGGGGCCGGTGCATCACGGTCGTGTACTGCCCGTGGATGAGCGAGCCGATCTGCCGGCGGGCGGCCTCGACGACGTGCGGGTGACAGTGACCGGTACTCGTGACGCCGATGCCGGCGGTGAAGTCGAGATACCGACGTCCGTCGGTGCCGTGGACGTAACAGCCCTCGGCGTGGTCGACGGTGACGGGCGTTGCCTGCAGCAGGCGGGGTGAAAGACGGGTCATGACGATCCCTCCGAACAGCCGAGGGCGCGAACCCTCGTGCCGGTTGTCGGATTGTTGACAATATGGATAACACGTGGGGATGGTCGACGCAACGGCGAGCGGTGTAACGGCAGCGTTTCGTCACTCGCACTGGAGGGCATCCGCACAGCAGGAAGCCGCATCGCCCACGGATGAGGACATCATGATCAGCAACGACGACATCGACACCCTCGCTCGCGCCACCGCGTACGGACCGGACGGCGACAAGCTCGGACGAGTCGGAGAGGTGTACCTGGACAACGACACGGGCCGACCTGCCTGGATCACCGTCGTCACGGGTCTGTTCGGAACGCGCCGGCACTTCGCCCCCATCGACGAAGCCGAACTCGACAGCTCCGGAGTGCGCCTGCCCTTCGACAAGGACACCATCACCGGTGCGCCGAACATCGACGAGAACGGTGAGCTGACCCCGCTCGAGGAGGACGAGCTGTACCGCTACTACCGCCGGTTCGGGGACACCTCTGCCGAAGGTGGAACCACCGGCGACCGGGGCGGATTCACGGACGATCGGGGTGGACCGACCGACGACCGGAGCGGCCTCGACGAGCGGAGCGCGGCCGGTGGGGGTCTCGTCGGCGGCGCAGCCGGCGGTGGTCCGGCCGGTACCGGAGCACCGCACACCGGCGAGTCGTACGGCACCACCGCGCCGGTGGGAACCGGACAGTCGCCCACCGCGGGGACCGCGCACTCGCCGACCGCGGGGACCGCGCACTCGCCCACCGCGGGGACCGCGCAGTCGCCTACCGCGGGGACCGCGCACTCGCCGACAGCGGGCGCCGGGCATTCACCGACGCCGCCCGACGTCGCGCGTGAGGAGATCGCCGGGAACTACCGGCCGAGCGAGGGCCAGCGGGACGAATCGCTCGAGCACTCGATGCCCGGACATACCGCGTCGACGCCGTCCACACCCTCCGGCACCGCGCACTCGGCGGCGGACACCGCCCGCCACGCGGCTTCCGGCACCGGTACCGGCAGCGATCAGGAGATCGTCGGCCCGGGACCGACGGGACCGGCGCACTTCACGCCGCCGCAGTCGGCCGACACCGACACGAGCACGGCCGACGCGAAGGCTGACACGGCAGGCGGCGCGGACGCCGACCGGCCGCGCAAGCCGCGCCTGGTGCGCCGCGTCGTGACCACGGAGTACTACGAGGAGTCGCCGGACGACGCAACCGACACCGACCGTTCCTGATCCCCACACGAAGCCGGGACGGCCACATCCGATGTGGCCGTCCCGGCTTCGTCGTGCGGTACTCACGGTCTGCGATCTACAACCAGGTGTCCTCCGTGACCGAGGTGAGGAACGCTTCGAGATCGTCTCGCCAGGGCGCCGGAGTCGTCTTCTCCGGTTCGATCCCGGTGTACTGCCCGCGGTAGAAGAGCAGCGGGCGTTCCTTCTCGTCGCGCACCTCGCTCAGCGACGAGACGCGACCGAACACCACCCAGTGGTCTCCCCCGTCGTGCACCGTCTCGACCGTGCAATCGATGTGCGCGAGCGATCCCGTCAGGACGGGTGAGCCCAACGGAGAGGGTGTCCAGTCGAGTCCGGCGAACTTGTCGGGTTCGCGGGAACCGAACCGCGCGCAGGTCTCCTGTTGTTCCTCGGCGAGGACGTTGACGCAGAAGCGGCCCGCTCGTTCGATGGCCGCCCACGACCGCGACTGCTTCGTGGGGCAGAACAACACGAGCGGCGGGTCGAGCGACAACGCCGCGAACGACTGGCACGCGAATCCCACAGGCGTCCCGTCGTCCTCGGTGGTGGTGATGACGGTGACGCCGGTGCAGAACTGCCCGAGCACGGTGCGGAAGGCCCGCGGGTCGATCGCACCGTTCTCTCCGGCCTCCGGCGCGGTCATTACTGCATTCCCACCGAGAAGTCGTGGCCCCACAGGCTCACGGCCGTGGATTCACGGGCGATCCAGTCGTCGTCCTCGACCTGCAGCCCCTCGCAACCGAATTCGACGTCGAATCCGCCGGGGGTCTTCATGTAGAAGGACAGCATCTTGTCGTTGACGTGGCGGCCGAGCGTCGCCGACATCTTGACCTTCTTCCGCAGCGCGCGGTCGAGGGCGAGACCGACGTCGTCGGAGTTCTCCACCTCGATCATCAGGTGCACGATGCCCGACGGGGTGGGCATGGGCAGGAAGGCGAGGCTGTGGTGGCGCGGGTTGCATCCGAAGAACCTCAGCCAGGCCGGTTTTCCGTCGGCGGGCCGGCCGACCATCTGCGGAGGCATCCGCATGGAGTCGCGCAGGCGGAAACCGAGCACGTCGCGGTAGAAGCGCAGCGATTCCTCGTCGTCGCGGGTCGAGAGCACCACATGCCCGAGGCCCTGCTCACCGGTGACGAACTTGTGCCCGTACGGGCTGACCACGCGGCGGTGTTCGAGGGCGGCACCGTGGAACGCCTCGAGGGTGTTGCCCGACGGGTCCTGGAAGACGATCAGTTCGTCGACGCGACGATCGGCGAGCTGCTCGGCGGTGCCCTCCTTGAACGGGACACCCGCTGCGGAGAGACTGTCGCGAACCGACTGGAGGTCGGCGGCGTTCGCGGTCTCCCAGCCCGAGACGAGCAGCTTGTCGGACTCGTGCGGCTCGATGACGAGCCGGGCCGGGAAGTCGTCCATCCGCAGGTACAGCGCCTCGGCATCGGTGCCCTTGCCCTCGATCATGCCGAGGACCTTGAGACCGTACTCGCGCCAGGCCGGGACGTCGGTGGCGCCGATCCGGAGATATGCCAGCGACCGGATACTCATCTATTCGACTCCATCCGTGAGGAAATCCACTGTCAGGCGGTTGAATTCGTCGAACTTCTCGAGCTGTGCCCAGTGGCCGCATCCACCGAACACGTGCAACTGTGCGCGCGGGATCATCTTCAGCGCGACGAGTGCGCCGTCGAGCGGGTTCACGCGGTCCTCGCGACCCCAGATCAGCAGCACCCGCTGACGGAGCTTGTAGGCGTCGCGCCAGAGCATCCCCTTCTCGAATTCGGCGCTGGAGAACGACTTCCCCATCGCCTTCGCCGCGGCGAGCGACTCGGGGGTGCTCGCCGACGCGAACCGCTCCTCGACGAGCTCGGGGGTGATCAGCGACTGGTCGAAGACCATGATCCGCAGGAACGCCTCGAGATTCTCGCGGGTGGGGTCGTACGAGAACCGGCCGAGATTCTTGACGCCCTCGGTGGGGTCGGGTGCGAACAGGTTGACGCTCAGCCCACCCGGTCCCATGAGGACGAGCCGTCCGGCGCGCTCGGGGTAGTCGAGCGCGAACCGCACGGCGGCACCACCACCGAGCGAGTTGCCGAGGAGGTGGACGCGGTCGGTGATCCCGATCGTGTCGAGCAGGTCCTTCAGTGCGGACGCGCTGTGCACGAAGTACTGCGGATGCTCGGTCGGCTTGTCGGACCTGCCGTAGCCGGGCTGGTCGACGGCCAGCACATGGAATCGTTGTGCCAGCACCGGAATGTTCTTTGCGAAGTTCGACCACGACGACGCGCCCGGGCCACCACCGTGGAGCAGGACGATCGTGGTGTCGTTGCCGACGCCGGCCTCGTGGTAGTGCAGGCGCAGGTCGTCGCGGACCTGCGCGAAACGGGAGGTCGACTCGTAGGTGATCTCGTCGATTGCGGTCACATCCACCCCTAGACCATCGTGTCGGTGATCGGCAGACCGAACTCGGCGGCACCGAACATCACGTAGGCACGCTCGGCGTCGTTGGCGGCGTGCACACGACCGGCGTGCGCGTCGCGCCAGAAACGCTGGATGGGTGTGCCGTCCGCGAGTGCGGTGGCACCCGAGTTCTCGAAGAGACGGTCGATCGACGTGATGGCACGGCCGGTCGCGCGGACCTGGTCGCGACGCGCCCGCAGACGAAGTTCCATCGGAACCTCCTCGCCGGCGAGGAGGTGGGCGTACTCGTCGGCGACGTTGCCCGACAGCTGGCGCCAGGCCGCGTCGATGTCGCTGGAGGCCTCGGCGATGCGCACCTTGGCGAACGGATCGTCCTTGGCCTTCTCACCGGCGTACGCTGCACGGACACGCTTGCCCTGGTGTTCGACGTGCGCCTCGTACGCGCCGTAGGCCATGCCGACGATGGGCGTCGAAATGGTCGTGGGATGGATGGTGCCCCACGGCATCCGGTAGACGGGCGCGGTGTTGCGCTCGAGCCCGGGCGAGGCGAGGTCGTTCATGGCCTTGAAGCTGAGGAAGCGGTGGCGCGGGACGAAGACGTCCTTCACCTTGACCGTGTTGGATCCGGTGCCGCGCAGACCGACCACGTGCCACACGTCGTCGATCTCGTACTCGGACCGAGGGATCAGGAAGCTGCCGAAGTCGACGGGGCGGCCGTCCTTGATGACCGGGCCGCCGACGACGACCCAGCTCGCGTGGTCGCATCCGGACGACCAGGCCCACGCACCGTTGACCTTGTATCCGCCGTCGACGACCTCACCGGCGCCCATGGGCGCATAGGACGAGGAGATGCGCACGTCGGTGTCGTCGCCCCAGACCTCTTCCTGGGCCTGCTGGTCGAAGAGTGCGAGGTGCCAGTTGTGGACGCCGATGATGCCGGAGACCCATCCGGTCGAGCCGCACGCGCTCGCGATGTTGCGCACCGCGGTGAAGAAGGTGACGGGATCGGCCTCGTATCCACCCCACTGGGCCGGTTGCAGAAGTTTGAAGAAGCCGGCCTCCTGGAGCTCCTTGATCGAGTCGTCGGGCACCCGGCGCAGATTCTCGGCCTCCTGCGCACGTTCTCGCAGCGTGGGCAGCAGAGCGTCGATCCGCTGCAGTACCTCGTGGCTGTCGTGGTCACCCACTGGACGCTCCCGTCTGTTCAGGAATTGATCGCTTGTACCGAGACTAGAACATGTTCTTATTCGTGTCGAGACACGCCACACTCGCAGGTAGACAATCCCTATGGCGGGACCAAAGTCCCCGAACCCTTCCCCTCGCGACGCGAATTCTATAACGTGTTCTAGAAGAGATTTCCGGAAGGAAGTGAGCGGACATGGCACAGATTCGCGAGATCGACGTCGGAGAGGTCCGGACGCGTTTCGCGCGAGGCTGGCACTGCCTCGGCCTCAGTCGCACGTTCAAGGACGGCAAGCCCCACGCCGTCGAGGCCTTCGGCACGAAACTCGTGGTGTGGGCCGACAGCAACGGCGACCTGAAGGTGCTCGACGCGTACTGCCGCCACATGGGCGGCGACCTGTCACAGGGCGAGATCAAGGGCGATTCGGTTGCATGCCCGTTCCACGACTGGCGCTGGGGCGGCAACGGCAAGTGCACGGACATCCCGTACGCCAAGCGTGTTCCCCCGCTGGCCCGCACCCGCTCGTGGATCACGATGGAGAAGCACGGCCAGCTGTTCGTGTGGAACGACCCCGAGGGCAACACCCCGCCCCCGGAGGTCACCATCCCCGAGATCGAGCAGTACGGCTCGGACGAGTGGACGGACTGGACCTGGAACCAGATCCGGATCGAAGGCTCCAACTGTCGCGAGATCATCGACAACGTCGTCGACATGGCGCACTTCTTCTACATCCACTACGCCTTCCCCACGTTCTTCAAGAACGTCTTCGAGGGGCACATCGCCGAGCAGTACCTCAACACCCGCGGCCGGCCGGACAAGGGCATGGCGACGCAGTACGGCCTGGAGTCGACGCTAGAGTCGTACGCGGCCTACTACGGCCCCTCCTACATGATCAATCCGCTCAAGAACAACTACGGCGGGTACCAGACCGAATCCGTGCTGATCAACTGCCATTACCCGATCACGCACGACTCGTTCATGCTGCAGTACGGCATCATCGTCAAGAAGCCGCAGGGCATGTCACCCGAGCAGTCCGACGTACTGGCCGCCAAGCTCACCGAGGGTGTCGGTGAGGGCTTCCTGCAGGACGTCGAGATCTGGAAGAACAAGACCAAGATCGAGAATCCCCTGCTGTGCGAGGAGGACGGTCCGGTCTATCAGCTCCGCCGCTGGTACGAGCAGTTCTACGTCGACGTCGCCGACGTGACGGAGAAGATGACGGGCCGCTTCGAGTTCGAGGTCGACACCGCCAAGGCCAACGAGGCCTGGGAGAAGGAGGTCGCCGAGAATCTCGAGCGCAAGAAGCGCGAGGAAGAACAGGGCAAGCAGGAAGCGGAGGTGTGACGATGAGCGCCTCGACCCGGCGGAGCAGATGGGCGAAGTCCCCGGACTTCTCCCAGTGGCCCGAGCGGGCCGAGGCCGTCGCCGCCCAGACCGCGATCGACAAGATCAATTATCTGGAGTCGGGTCAGCACGAGGTGCAGTGCCACGAGTGCGGCACGTGCGTGCTGGTGCGCAAGAACAGCCTGTCGCACACGAGCGTGCAGTGGCAGGACGATCCGGACACCGTGTGCCCGACCTTCCGCGAGACCGCCTCGCTCCGAGGCTCGTCCATCACACCGCGCGAAGGGTGTCCACAACTCCGGGAGAGCATCGACCGGGCCGTGCTCGACGGCACCCTTCCCGTACCGGACGGATCGCCCACCTGACCGACTCCGCCCCGATCGACCCCGCCCCCGATCGACCCCGCGACGGCACCGCCCCATCGGACGGTGCCGTCGCTCGTCGTCGTCCGGCCGTATCGCGTTCCAGTCCCGGTGTCGCCGCGTCTTCGCTTCACGTCCAGGACTCTTCGCATTCGGGGATGGACTCGGCACCACCATTTCTATAACGTGTTCTACATGACGAAGCAGGAGTACGACATCGTTGTCGTCGGCAGCGGTGCCGGCGGAATGACCGCCGCCATCACCGCAGCCCGCAAGGGCGCCGACGTGGTCCTGATCGAGAAGGCGCCGCGCTACGGCGGATCGAGCGCCCGATCGGGCGGCGGTGTGTGGATCCCCAACAACGAGGCACTGAAGGCCGCCGGGGTGGACGACACCCCCGAAGAAGCCCGGAAGTACCTCCACAGCATCATCGGCGACGACGTGCCCGCCGAGAAGATCGACACCTACATCGATCGCGGACCGGAGATGCTCTCCTTCGTCCTGAAGAACAGCGCCCTCGAACTGCAATGGGTGCCGGGCTATTCCGACTACTACCCCGAGGCGCCCGGCGGACGTCCCGGTGGCCGTTCGGTCGAACCGACACCCTTCGACGGCCGCCGTCTCGGTGAGGATCTCGCCCTCCTCGAACCCGACTACGCGCGCGCTCCCAAGAACTTCGTCATCACCCAGGCCGACTACAAGTGGCTGAACCTGCTCATGCGGAACCCGCGCGGGCCGGTTCGCGCCATGCGGGTCGGCGCCCGGTTCGTCTGGGCGAACATCACCAAGAAGCACCTGCTCGTCCGAGGTCAGGCGCTCATGGCCGGGCTGCGGATCGGCCTGCGCGACGCCGGTGTGCCCCTGCTGCTGGAGACGGCGCTCACCGACCTCGTCGTCGAGGACGGCGTCGTGCGCGGCGTCGAGGTGGTCGCGAACGGTGAGAAGCGCGTCATCCGTGCCCGCAAGGGCGTGATCCTCGCGAGCGGCGGTTTCGAGCACAACGCCGAGATGCGGGCGCAGTACCAGCGTCAGCCGATCGGCACCGAGTGGACCGTGGGGGCGAAGGCCAACACCGGCGACGGCATCCTCGCCGGACAGAAGCTCGGCGCCGCAGTCGACTTCATGGACGACGCCTGGTGGGGGCCGTCCTTCACGCTCACCGGCGGCCCGTGGTTCGCACTGTCGGAACGCAGTCTCCCCGGTTGCCTCATGGTCAATGCAGCGGGCAAGCGCTTCGTCAACGAGTCGGCGCCCTACGTCGAGGCGACCCATGCGATGTACGGCGGCAAGCACGGACGCGGCGACGGTCCGGGAGAGAACACCCCCAGCTGGCTGATCCTCGACCAGCGTTACCGCGACCGCTACACCTTCGCCGGCATCACCCCCCGCACCCCCTTCCCCCGCCGGTGGCTCGAGGCCGGGGTGCTCGTCAAGGCCGCTTCCGTCGCCGAACTCGCCGAGAAGATCGGGGTACCGGCCGACGCCCTCACCGAGACGGTGCAGCGCTTCAACGGCTTCGCGCGTGCCGGCAAGGACGAGGACTTCGGCCGCGGCGAATCCCACTACGACCACTACTACGGGGATCCGCGCAACAAGCCGAATCCGAGCCTCGGCGTGGTCGACAAGGCCCCGTTCTACGCGTTCAAGGTGGTCCCGGGCGATCTCGGCACCAAGGGCGGGCTCGTCACCGACGTCCACGGCCGAGTGGTGCGCGAGGACGGCAGCGTGATCGACGGCCTGTACGCGGCCGGCAACGCCAGTGCCCCGGTCATGGGACACACCTACGCCGGGCCGGGCGCCACCATCGGGCCGGCGATGACCTTCGGTTATCTCGCGGCCCTCGACATCCTGGACCGCACGCGTGACGAACGCGCCGAGGAGCTGCGAGAATCCGCCGACACCGTGTGACCCGATCGACCCGCGTTCGAGCCGTAGATTCGAGCCGTAGAAAGGAAGCGCCTGTGCCCATCGATCCCTCGGTTGCCGTCGGAGCCGAGCTGCCCGCTCAGGAATTCGAGTGGAGCAGCACCGATGTCCAGCTCTACAACCTCGGCATCGGCGCCGGGTCCCATCCCACCGACGCGGGCGAACTGCGTTACCTGCGGGACAAGGACCCCCAGGTGCTCCCCACCTTCGCGACCGTCGCCGCGACCTTCCACCAGGTCGAGCCGCCGAAGGTCTCGTTCCCCGGGATCGAGATCGATCTCGCCAAGGTCGTCCACGGCAGCCAGGAGGTGACCGTGCACGCGCCCATCCCCGCTTCGGGCAAGGGCCGCACGATCACCCGCATCGCCGAGGTGTGGGACAAGGGCAAGGCCGCGGTCGTCGTGCAGGAATCGGTGACCGAGGATCTCGACGGCAATCCCCTGTGGACCGCACGGTCGTCGATCTTCGCCCGCGGCGAGGGCGGTTTCGGCGGCGAGCGTGGCCCGTCGGAGTCGGTGGAGTATCCCGATCGTGAGCCGGACGCCGAGTTCGATGTGCCGACCCTCCCGCAGCAGGCGCTGCTGTACCGACTGTGCGGCGACCGCAACCCCCTCCACTCCGATCCCGAGTTCGCATCCGCGGCGGGCTTCCCGGCGCCGATCCTGCACGGGCTGTGCACCTACGGCATCGTGTGCAAGGCGGTGACCGACGGCCTGCTCGACGCGGACGCTTCGCGCGTGAAGGGATTCCGCGCCCGGTTCGCCGGTGTGGTCTTCCCCGGCGAGACCCTCCGGGTGCGCGTGTGGAACGACGGCGACCGCAAGCTCGTGACCGCCTCCGTCGTCGAACGCGATCTCGCCCCCGCCCTGGCCGACGTGGTACTCACCGTGGCGTGATCGCCACGCCCTCCCGAAAGAGCGACATTCGAATATGACACTTCGTGATTCGTCGCCGCGCCTGTCGCGGCGCGGCTTCCTCGCGGCCGGCGCCGGTGCGCTGGCGGTCTCCGCCTTCGGTGGGTGGATCCCGGTGCACGCCGTCCCCTCCGGGTCCGCGGCCTCGACGCTCCCCACTCCTCCGGCGTTCCCCGGCGGCATCGATCTCTACCAGCAGGCGTACCAGAACTGGTCGAAGGAGATCATGCTGGACGCCATCTGGACCTGCGCGCCTCGCACCCCCGACGACGTGGTGCGCCTGGTGAACTGGGCGCACGAGAACGGATACACCGTCCGTCCTCGCGGGGCCATGCACGGCTGGACACCGCTGACGATCGTCAACGGTGCATCCGTCGACCGGGTGATCCTCGCCGACACCATGCTCCACCTCAACTGGGTCCAGGTGAACTCCGGCGGCTCCCCCGCGACCGTCACGGCAGGTCCCGGCGCGACGCTCGACGCCATCACCACGGCACTGCAGGACCACGGTCTCGGACTCGCGAATCTTCCTGCGCCCGGCGTCCTGTCGATCGCCGGAGCACTCGCCGTCAACGCGCACGGTGCCGCGCTGCCCGCGAACGGTGAATCCACCCTCCCCGGCCACACCTTCGGGTCGTTGAGCAACCTCGTGACCGAACTGACGGCCGTCGTGTGGGACGGCAGTGCCTACTCGCTGCGTACCTTCACCCGCGCCGATCCCGAGATCACCCCGCTGCTCACGCATCTCGGCCGGACGTTCATCACGTCCGTCACGCTGCAGGCCGGACCGAACTACCGCATGCGCTGCCAGTCCTTCACCGATATCACCTGGCAGGAACTGTTCTCGCCCGCCGGCGCGCCGGGACGGACCTTCGAGTCGTTCGTCGATTCGGCGGGGCGGGCCGAGGCGATCTGGTATCCGTTCACGGAACGTCCGTGGATGAAGGTGTGGTCGCTCGCACCGGAGAAGCCGGCCGGCTCACGGGAGGTGACCGGCCCGTACAACTACCCGTTCTCCGACAACGTGCCCGAACCGATCACCGACCTGCTGGGGCAGATCACGGCCGGGAACACATCGATCGCACCGGCTTTCGGACAGACCTACTACGGCGTGACCGTGGCCGGTCTCGCGGCGACGGGAGCGTCCGACATCTGGGGCTGGTCGAAGGACCTGCAGTTCTACATCAAGGCGACCACGCTGCGCCTGACCGAGGGTGGCGGTGCGGTCCTCACGAACCGCGCCAACATCGCCAACGTCATCCACGACTTCGCGCACTGGTTCTCCGAACGCATCGAGCACTACCGCAGCCTGGGACAGTTCCCACTCAACGGTCCGGTCGAAATCCGTTGCTGCGGACTGGATCAGCCAGAGGACGTCCTCGTCCCGTCGGCCGGACCGCCGACGATCGCGTCGACCCGTCCGCGTCCCGACCACCCGGAATGGGACACCGCCATCTGGCTCAACGTTCTCGGTGTCCCGGGAACTCCCGGCATGTTCGCCTTCTACCGGGAGATGGAGCAGTGGATGCGGCAGCGGTACAACGGAAGCGACTCGACCTTCCGGCCGGAATGGTCGAAGGGCTGGGCGTTCGGTCCCGACCTGCCGTACACCGACGAGCAGATCCTGACGCAAGGCCTGCCCGACACCTACCGGGAAGGTGTTCCGTCGGACGAGAACTGGGATTCGGCTCGCGCGGTCTACAACCGTCTCGATCCGCATCGGGTGTTCAGCAACACCTTCATCGACACCCTGCTCCCCTGATCTCCCACGGGCGTCCTCGCTCACCACGGGCACAGCGCAGTCCTTTGCTAGGGTCGCACCATGCGGAACATGCGAAGGTGGATCGGTGCTGCTGCTGTGCCCGTGCTGGTTCTCGCGGGAGGTGTGACACTCGCGGGAACCGCGGTGGCCCTTCCCGACACGGGTTCGGTCGCCGTGTCGAACGGCACCGACGCCCCGGTGACCTTCGAGGCCGACGGCACCACCTTCCACGGCAGCCTCCGCAACCCGGACGGAGCCGCGGTCGCCGCCGCACTGCTGCTCCCGGGCAGCGGCCCCACCGATCGCAACGGCAACCAGCCCGGCTTCGCGTCCGACACCCTGGTGCGCACCGCGGACGCACTCGCCGCCCACGGCATCGCGAGCCTGCGCTTCGACAAGATCGGGGCCGGTGAGACGGGTCTCGGGTCCTACACGGTCGAGACCATCGGCGAGTACGGCTTCACCGAGCAGGTCGACCACGCCGAGGCGGCGGTGCGTCTGCTCGCCGAACGCACCGGAGTCTCCCCCGAGGAGATCCTCGTCCTCGGACACAGCGAGGGTGCACTGACCGCCCTCGCACTCGCCGATCGCGGTATCGGAAGCGGCTTCGCACTTCTCGCTCCGCTGCCGATGCGCTACCTGGACCTGCTGACCGTCCAGCTGAATGCCGTGGTGGATTCCGGGCAGCTCGGCCCCGACGGCGAGGCGGTCCGGGCCGACCTGTCGCGTGCCGTCGAGTCGCTGCGGACGACCGGGGCCTTCCCCACCGATCTGCACCCGATCCTCGCGCAGTTCGGCATGAACCCCGCGAACGCGAAGTTCCTCTTCGAGTCCGACCAGCTCGACCCGGCCGTGCTTGCCGCGGAGCTGGCAGCCGACACCCCGGTGCTGCTCACCTGCTCCGACAAGGACCTGAACATCAGCTGTGCGCAGGTCGAGCCGCTGCGGGACGCCCTCGCCCACACCGACCTGCAGTTCGAGCACTTCACCACCGCGAACCACAGCCTCGAGGAGGTCGGCCCGTTGCAGCCCGGCCCGGCCGACCAGATGGCGCTGCTGCCCACCTCGTTCGAGTTCTCGGCGGCGATCGACGGCTGGGCGGCCGCACGCGGTCGCTGACTGTCGTGCTGTAGATGACTGTCGTGCTGCAGCTGATTGTCGTGGTGTAACTCGGGTATCCCGGGCGCATGACAGCACTGCACGCCGTGGCCCTGAACTGCACGCTCAAGCCGTCCCCCGCCGAGTCCAGCACCGACAAGATGGTGGCGCACGTGTTCGACGCACTGTCGAAGCACGACGTCAGCGTCGAAACCGTCCGAGTCGTCGACTTCGACGTCAAGCCCGGTGTCGAAGCCGACATGGGCGACGGGGATCAGTGGCCGGAGATCGTCGAGCGCATCGTCTCGGCCGACATCCTGCTCGTCGCCACACCGACCTGGGTGGGACACATGTCGAGCGTCGCCCAACGTGTCCTCGAGCGGCTCGATGCCGAACTGTCGAACACCGATGACGAGAACCGTCCACGCATGGTGGGCAAGGTCGGGATCGCCGCAGTCGTCGGCAACGAGGACGGCGCGCACAAGATCGTCGCCGACCTGTTCCAGAGTCTCAACGACATCGGTTTCTCGATCCCCGCGCAGGGCTCGACCTACTGGAACGGCGAGGCGATGTCGGGCACCGACTTCAAGGATCTCGACGAGATCCCCGAAGCGGTGCGCTCGACCACCGAATCCGTCGCCCGCAACGCCGTGCACCTGGCGACACTGTTGCGTCAGCGCCAGTACGCGCCCTACCCGGGATGAACCCGCCCGCCGGCCGGACGCCGACCGTCAGCGGCTGACGGCCTTCTGGTACCTGCGGATCGCGAACGGCACGAACACGATCAGCATCAACGCTGTCCACATCAGCGACGCGAGGACCGGATTCTGCAGGGGCCACACGTCGGGCGGCGGCACCATGGGATTGGTGTTGCCGAACAGTTCGCGGACCGCCTGCGTGACCGCCGAGATGGGATTCCACTCGGCGATGACGCGCAGCACCGTCGGCATCGACGACGGGTCGACGAACGTGTTGGCGATGAACGACAGCGGGAAGATCACCATGAAACTCGCGTTGTTGAAGACCTCCGGTGTGCGGATCCACATGCCGATCACGGCCATCACCCACGACAGAGCGTAGGCGAACAGCAGCAGCAACAGGTAGCCGGCGAGCGCCTCGCCCAGCGAGGTGTTGATCCGCCACCCCACGAGGAGACCGGTCAACGACATCACCACGAGGCTGAGCACGTTGATCAGCACGTCGGTGCTGGTACGGCCGATGAGTACCGCGGACGGGGCCATCGGCAGCGATCGGAACCGGTCGATGATGCCCTTCTGCAGGTCTTCGACCATCCCGAGGCCCGTCCAGGTGGACCCGAAGATGACCGTCTGGGTGAAGATGCCTGCGATGAGGAACTCCCGGTACGACATGCCGGGCACCTCGATCGCGCTGCCGAAGACATAGGCGAACAGCAACACGAACATGATCGGGGAGAGCGTGGTGAACACCAGGAGATCCGGTACACGCTTGATCTTGATCATGTTGCGCTTGGCGATGGTCAGGCCGTCGGTGGCGATCGTTTCGAGCGTGTTCACGACACCGCCTCCTCGATCTTGTCGTCCGTCCCGTGCCCGGTGAGCGTGAGGAACACGTCGTCGAGCGTGGGTTTGCGGAGCGCGACGTCGGAGACCCGGATACCTGCGGCCGACAGTTTCCCCAGTGCGGTCACGAGACCGTCGGTTCCGCCACCGGAATCCGCGCTCACCGGAACGGTGATACGGCCGGTGCTGCGCTCGACCCTGATCTCGCCGGACGCGACCGATTCGAGTTCGCGGACCGCCCGCTCACGCTGCTCGACCTCGGCCACGCCGAGTTCGATGCGCTCGCCACCGACGCGGCTCTTGAGTTCGTCGGCGGTGCCACGAGCGATGACCTTCCCGCGATCGATCACGGCGATGTCGTCGGCGAGGCGTTCGGCTTCGTCCATGTATTGAGTGGTCAGCAGCAACGTGGTGCCGCGTTGCACCAGCGTGTCGATGACCTCCCACAACCCGAGACGGGCACGCGGATCGAGCCCGGTGGTCGGTTCGTCGAGGAAGAGCACCGGGGGATCGGCGACGAGAGCACCGGCGAGGTCGAGGCGACGCCGCATACCGCCCGAATAACCCTTGACCGGGCGATCGCCCGCCTCCTCGAGGTCGAACTGCTCGAGCAGTTCTCGTGCCCGGAGCCGACTTCGTTTGGTGCCGAGGTGGTAGAGACGACCGACCATCTCGAGGTTCTCGAAGCCCGTGAGATATTCGTCGACCGCGGCGTACTGCCCCGACGCGCCGATCCGGGACCGGAGTGCGCGCCCCTCGGTGAAGACGTCGAATCCTGCTACCTCGGCGCGACCGGCATCGGGAACGAGCAGTGTCGTCAGGACGCGCACCGTGGTGGTCTTACCGGCCCCGTTGGGGCCGAGCAGCGCGGTGACCGTTCCTTCCGGCACCCGCAGATCCACACCGTCGAGCGCTCTGACCTGTCCGTATGTCTTGATCAGTCCTTCTGCAACTATGGCGTCGGCCATGAGTGTCTCCCTGACTGTGGTGGCTAGCACAGTGTGCACGAAGAGACCGACACGATTCGACAGGTTTTCTCATCGCATCGACAGATGCTCAGCCGGTCACCCGCGCGGCATTGCCCGCGTCGATCGGCAGCACGGTACCGGAGATGTGTGCGGACGCCTCGTCGGCGAAGAAGAGAACTGCGCGGGTGATCTCGGCAGGTTCGAGCCACGGGACCGGTTGCGCGTGCAGCGAGGTGAACACCGGTGCGACATCGTCGGCGGTCGGGTGCTCGAGGTCGGGCCGCAGCATCCCGTAGAGCGTGTCGTTGTGGATCATCGGCGTGGAGATGTTGCCCGGAGCTACCGCGTTGACGGTGATGCCGTTCTGCGCGAGGTCCAGGGCCGCGCTCTTCGTCAGGCCGATCACGCCCCACTTCGACGCCGCATAGGCGACCATGTTGGTATTGCCGGCCCGGCCGAGCATGGACGACACCGTCACGATGCGTCCGTAATTGCGCTCGATCATCCCGGGTGCCACCGCGGCGACGGTGTTGAACACCCCGGTGAGATTCGACGAGATCGCTTCGTCCCACATCGCCTGCGGCATGCGGTGCACCGGTGCCGCCACCGACACCCCGGCGTTGGCGACCGCGATGTCGATCCGCCCCAATTCGTCGTGGGCGCGGGCTACCAGCGCATCCATCGCCGGACGATCGGCGGTGTCGAGTGTCGCCGAGACGACCCGGCGGCCGGTGGCTTCGACGAGGCGCACCGTCTCGGCCAGATCCTCCTCCGTCGCCAGTGGGTAGCCCACCATCGGTGAATCGGTGCACCGATCGCAGATCACCAGATCCGCTCCGGCCTCGGCGAATGCGACGGCATGCGAGCGACCCTGTCCTCGCGCTGCTCCCGTGACGAATGCGACCCTGCCCTCGAAACCCATCATGACGTCCTTCCGTCGGCGCGTGGTTGCGTCACTTGTACCCTGCCGATCGCCGAGGACGAACTCGCGGTCCCGGACACCGGAAGGGTCCGGGACCGTCGAGGCGAAGACGGGGATCAGAGTCCGGACCGGGCCTTCACCCGGCCCTGGTCCACTGCGTCGTGCAGTGCCTGCAGGTCGCGCTCGGTCCGGTCCGCATAGGCCACCGCGAAGGACGCGAGCGCCTCGTCGAACTGGTCGTCCGTGCCGAGATAGGCCGCCAGCGCGATCCGGTCGCCCGCCCGGGCGTGGGCGTAGGCGAGGACCCGCGCGCACAACCGCCCGTAGAGCTTCAGGCCCTTGGGCACCATCTCCTCGATCACCGCCGAGCCCTTACCGTCGCGGAGCTGACGGATGTAGAAGTCCCGGTCCACCCCGTCGGCGCCCGTACCCCGCTGCCAGCCGAGGAAGATGTCGCTCGCGGACTGCATCAGGCGCTGACCGTTCACGACGCGTTCGCCCTCGTTGCGGAAGGACGGCCCGTCCACGTAGTACGACAACACCGAACGCTGGGCTTCCTTCGCCTGCAGGAACAGCGGATCGTCGTCGTCCACACCCCGCAACAGGAGGATCCACGCCCGCGTGCCGACGCTTCCCACTCCGACGACCTTCCGCGCCGCCTGGACCAGTTCGAACTGTTCGAGGAGGACCCGGCGGTCCCACTGCAGCGTCGCCCGGTACGACCGGACGCGACCGTACAGTTCGTCGTAGATCGCCTCGGCATCGAGATCGGCGAAGACCTCTTCGACGGGCACGATGAGCGGCGGATCGCTGATGATCCGCCGGTGACCGTCGATGATGGTGGTCAGCTTCTCCAGTGCCTGGAGGCTGTCGCGCCGCGAGGCCTTGTCGAGCGCTTTCCGGGTGCGTTTCTCCATCCTCGCATCCAGCACGCCGCCCGACTCCGCTATCTCGACCGTGGGATCGAGATGGGAATACCGCACCGCCAGATTTCCGAGTTGCGCCTGCCTGCACATGGTCTCGCGATACTCGGCCGCACACGCCCGGGTGATCTTCCGGCATTCCTTCGTGGTGAACCCGTTGTCGCGACCCGCGATCTCGAGGCTTGCGACCAGGCGCTTGACGTCCCATTCGAACGGCCCCGGATACGTTTCGTCGAAGTCGTTGACGTCGAAGGCCGTCTTTCGTTCCGGAGTCGCGAACAGGCCGAAATTGCTCGCGTGGGCGTCGCCGCACAACTGTGTGTGCAGACCGCTGTCGGGCGTGCGCGACAGATCGTCGGCCATCACCAGCGCGGCACCGCGGAAGAACGCGAACGCCGATGTCGCCATGCGGCCGTATCGCACCGGGACGAGCTGGGGGACGCGGGACTGCGCCTGGCTCTCGAGCAGCGCGATCGGATCCCGGGACGACTCCCCGAGATCGGCCAGCGACTCGACGGGAGTGACCCTCCGAGCGGCGAGGCCGTTCCGGACCCGCTGTTCGCGGGTCGGATGCACGACATGTCCGTCCGTGACCGACACGGGTCCTCCCACAGGGATCTCGCCGGAGCGTGGGCCTACATCGTAGGCAGGCCCGCGTCCCCGTGGGAGCGAAACGGCGTCAGGACCGCGACAGCACCAGTCCCGAGGTCGGAACTCCCGTTCCTGCCGTGACCAGGACGTGGTCGACGTCGTCGACCTGGTTGACCGCCGTGCCGCGGATCTGCCGGACGCCCTCGGCGATGCCGTTCATACCGTGGATGTAGGCCTCACCCAGCTGACCGCCGTGAGTGTTGATCGGCAGCCGCCCGCCGAGCTGGATGCCGTCGGCGACGAAGTCCTTGGCCTCACCGCGTCCGCAGAATCCGAGTTCTTCGAGCTGCATGAGCACGTACGGGGTGAAATGGTCGTAGAGGACGGCCGTCGCGACGTCCTGCGGTCCGATGCCGGCCTGTTTCCACAGCTGGTCGCCGACGATGCCCATCTCCGGCAGGCCTGTGAGCCCGTCCCGGTAGTAGCTGGTCATGATGTACTGGTCGGGTCCGCTCCCCTGCGCGGCGGCCGCGATGACCGCCGGGGTCTGCTTCAGGTCCTTCGCCCGCTCGGCACTGGTGACGACGATCGCGACGCCGCCGTCCGATTCCTGGCAGCAGTCGAGCAGGTGCAGTGGCTCGGCGATCCACCGCGAGTTCTGGTGGTCCTCGAGCGTGATCGGCTTGCCGTGGAAGAACGCCTTCGGGTTGGTCGCGGCGTGGGCCCGATCGGCGACCGCCACGGCGCCGAAGTCGGCGCTCGTCGCACCTGAGACGTGCATGTAACGTTGCGCGACCATCGCGACGAACGAGGCCGGCGTGCTCAGCCCGTGCGGGTAGGAGAACGCATTGTCGGTTCCCGACGAATTCACCTGCGCGGCAAGGGCAGTGTTGACCTGTCCGTACCGCGCGCCGGACCGCTCGTTGAACGCCCGGTACGCGACCACCACGTCGGCCACGCCGGTCGCGACGGCCATCGCCGCCTGCTGCACCGTCGCGCACGCCGCACCGCCGCCGTAGTGGATGCGGGAGAAGAACTTCAGGCGCGGGATGCCCACCGAACGGGCCACGGCCACTTCGGTGTTGGTGTCCATCGTGAACGAGACGAGGCCGTCGACGTCGGCCGGGGTCAGTCCCGCGTCGTCGAGGGCGGCGCGCACCGCTTCGGCCGCGAGGCGGAGTTCGCTGCGGCCGGAGTCCTTCGAGAAGTCGGTCGCGCCGATCCCGACGATCGCCGCTGCACCCGACAGGCCGCTCATGCGGTGCCTCCGATCACGAAAGTGGCTGTGGCCGTGATGTGTTTGCCCAGGCTGTTGGTGCCGGCGATGTCGACGGTGACCAGTCCGTCCTCGACGGACGCAACGGTGCCCGAGAGGGTCAGGGTGTCGTAGGCGTACCAGGGCACACCCAGCCTCAGCGAGATCGACTTCACCACCGCGCGGGGGCCGGCCCAGTCGGTGACGTAGCGCTGCACGAGGCCGGTGTCGGTGAGGATGTTGACGAAGATGTCCTTCGATCCGCGCTGCTGCGCCTTGTCGCGGTCGTGGTGCACGTCCTGGAAGTCGCGTGTGGCCAGGGCCGTCGACACGATGAAGGTGGGATCGGCGTGGATCTCGAGGGAAGGCAGGCTCTCGCCCGTCGTGACGGTCGGGGTGCTCACACGTCCTCCTCGATCGGCTTCCAGGCGTACAGCGTCCACGGCTGCCCGCCGGTCTCGTCGTCGCCGGGGAAATCGAGGAAGGTGACCTCGACCGGCATCCCGATACGTACCTGCCCAGGATCGACGTCGCGGAGTTCAGCGAGCATCCGGACACCCTCGTCGAGTTCGACGAGTGCGACGACGAAGGGCACCTGCCGCCCCGGCACCCTGGGCGCGTGGTGGACGACGAAACTGAACACCGTTCCGCGACCGGAGGACACGACGTAGTCGGTGGTCTCCGTCTTGTCGAGCCAGAGCGCCGGGACGGGTGGGTGCTGCAGAGTGCCGTCGGGGCGTCGCTGGATGCGCAGCTCGTGGGCGGCCACGCCGTCCCAGAAGAACTGCGTGTCGTGGGAGACGGACGGGCGCAGCATCCGCGTGGGGTCGAGATCGTCTGGAACCGCGGGTGCGGGCCGGTCCTGCGGTGTCTCCGCGTTCTCGTCCTTCGACGGCGGTGCGAACTTGAGGATGCGGAAGAGCATCTCGGCGACGACCTCGTCGCCGACCTTCCACAGGTTGCGGGTGGTGAAGAACCAGCCTTCCCCGAGTCCGGTCCGTTTCGGGCCGACGACGTCCTCGAGGGTGGACTCGATCGTCACCTGTTCGCCGTGGCGCAGGTAGCGGTGGTAGATCTGGTCGCAGTTGGTGGCGACCACCGAGGTGTAGCCGGCGTCGTCGAGGATCTGCGTCATCCGGCCGAGCGGGTCGTCCTTCTCGCGTTCGGCGCCGAGGCCGCGCATCGTCCACACCTGCGCCATCGCGGGCGGGGCCACGAGACCACCGTGACCGGCGGTGATCGCCGCGGTCTCGTCGGTGTAGATCGGGTTGTCGTCGCCGATCGCCTCGAGCCAGTTGCGGATCATCGGCATGTTCACCGGATCGCGGCCGGGCCGCGGCGCGGACGGGCCGTCGCCGCGGACCTTCTCGGCCGCCTGCAGGATCTCCTCGGGGGTCCTCCCCGGAACGTCTCGTATCACCGAATTCTTCTGTATCACCGAATTCTCCTGTGTCAACGCGGGACCCGCGGCATGCCCAGACCGGCGGTGGCGATCAGTTCGCGCATCACCTCGTTGACGCCACCACCGAAGGTGATGACGACATTGCGTTTGGCCATCATGTCGAGCCAGCGGAGCAGATCGGCGGTGTCGTCGGCGGCCGGATCGCCGAAGGCGCCGACGATCTCCTCGGCGAGGCGACCGACGCGCTGGATCCGTTCGGTGGCGAACACCTTGGTCGCCGAGGCATCTGCGATGTCGACGGCGTCGTTGCTGCTCGCCGCGACCTGCCAGTTGAGCAGTTCGTTGAGCCGCCAGGTCGCGTGGATCTCGCCGAGTGCGCGTCGCACCTCGGGGCGGTCCTGGAGTTCGTGGGCGCGGACCCACTCGACGAGCCGGTCGTAGATGCCGGCGACGCGACCGGCCGGGCCGAGCATGACGCGTTCGTGGTTGAGCTGGGTGGTGATGAGCTTCCAGCCCTTGTTCTCCTCGCCGACGAGCATCTCGACGGGAACGCGCACGTCGCTGTAGTAGGTGGCGTTGACGTGGTGGGCGCCGTCGCACGTGATGATCGGGGTCCAGCTGAAGCCGGGATCCTTGGTGTCGACGATGAGGACGGAGATGCCGCGGTGACGCGAGTCGGCGGGGCCGGTGCGGACGGCGAGCCAGATGTAGTCGGCGTCGTGCCCACCGGTCGTGAAGATCTTCTGCCCGTTGACGATGTAGTGGTCGCCGTCCCGGACCGCGGTGGTGCGCAGGGCCGCGAGGTCGGTACCGGCCTCGGGTTCGGAGTAGCCGATCGCGAAGTGCACCTCGCCGGCGAGGATGGCGGGCAGGAACTTCCGCTTCTGCTCGTCGGTGCCGTAGACCTGCAGGGTCGGGCCGACGGTCTGCAGGGTGACGCTCGGCAGCGGGACGTCGGCGCGGACGGCCTCGTTCGCGAAGATCTGCTGCTCCACGTCGCCGAAGCCGCGGCCGCCGAATTCGACGGGCCAGCCGACGCCGAGCCAGCCGTCCTTGCCCATGCGACGCACGACCTCGCGGTAGGTGGGGCCGTGCCGCTCCGTGCACATGATCGCGGCCTCCTCGGGTGAGACGAGGCTGCTGAAGTAGCGCCGCAGTTCGGCCTGCAGTGCGCGCTGGTCGTCGGTCAGATCGATGAACACCGGGCCCCCACGAGGTCGAGTCGGTACGAGGCGCCGCCGAGCAACCGGGCGAGGTCCTTGGCGGTCGACGAGTACTTGTGCAGCGGATAGGTCTCGTCCACACCCACGCCGCCGTGCAGGTGGTGCAGCACCCGCATGGCCGGCGGCAGTTCGGCGGCGATCCAGTAGGCGGTGACGTCGAGATCGTCCGCGGCGTCGAGACCTTCGGCCAGACGCCAGACCGACGACAGCGCCGCGACGTGCAGGGTGCGGGCGGTGACGTACACGTCGGCGATCTGCTGTGCGACGGCCTGGAAGGTCGCGAGCGGCTTGCCGAACTGGTGTCGTTCGCTGACGTGCTTCGCCGTGAGTTCGGTTGCTCCGGAGAGCAGTCCGTCGGCGAAGGCCGCCACGGCGGCGAGCGCGATCCGGTGGAGCGTCGCCACGGCGTCGGTTCCGGATCCGGCGAGCAGGACTCCTACGGCGCCGTCGGCGCGCACCGAGAACTCGGGAGAGCCGGTCGAGGTGGGACTCGGACGCAGGGTCACACCCGCAGCATCGGGAGCCACCGCGACCACGCCCGCGTCGGTGGGCAGCAGCACGATGCGTGCCCGGTCGGCGTAGGGCACGGCGACGAACGAACCGGTGACCGCGTGGCCCCCGTCGGTGGCGACCGCCGTGGCGGCCGGCCGCTCCGGGAAGGCGCGCCCCGGTTCGCCGAGCGCGGCCGTGAGCACGGCTCCTTCGGCGACACCGGCGAGCAGGTCGTCCTGCTGCTGTTCGGAGGCGAACGCAAGGATCGGCAGGACGCCCAGGCCGAGGGTGGCCAGCGCCGGGGTCTGCGCGGCTCCGCGTCCGATCTCGGTGAGTACGGTGGCGACTTCGCCGAGTCCGAGGCCCGATCCGCCGAGACGCTCCGGCAGGGCGAGCGAGAGCAGGTCGGCGTCGGCCAGCGCGGCCCACAACGCGTCGTCGGTGAGGCCGCGTTTCAGGAGACCGGCCGCCACACCGGCGATCTCCTCCTGTGTCTCGTCACGTGCGAAGTCCACCGTCACCCACCTTCGAATAGAACGTGTTCTAGTTGTAGCACTCCCGGGCGCCCCGCGGAAGGACCGCTCAGCCGCGCGGCAGGCCCAGGAGGCGCTCGGCCGCCACGGTGAGCAGGATCTGCTCGGTTCCCCCGGCGATCGTCAGGCACCGGGTGTTGAGGAACTCCCGGGTGAGCGAACCTTCCACCCAGCCGGCCTCGCCCGCGAGATCCATGGCGAGCTCGGCGGTGTCCTGCCGCTGCCGCACACCGATGAGCTTGCGGACGCTGGACGCGGCGCCCGGATCCTGACCTTCGAGCTGCGCGAGGGTCGCCCGCAGATCCAGGAGCGAACCGACCGTCGCCTCCCCGATCTGTGTCGCGATGCGGTCCTCGGCGACGGGATCGCCGGGGGTCGACAGTTCGAGCAGTTCCTCGATGCGCGGCCCCAGCGACGACTTGCCGCCCATGGCGACGCGCTCGTTGGCGAGGGTCGTGCGGGCCAGCTTCCAGCCGTCGCCGAGATTGCCGACCACACAGTCGTCCGGCACGAAGACCGAGTCGAGGAAGACCTCGTTGAACAACGCGTCGCCGGTGATCTCGCGCAACGGCGAGATCGTGATGCCCGCCGATTTCATGTCGACGAGGAAATAGGTGATGCCCTTGTGCTTGGGGACGTCACGGTCGGTGCGGGCCAGACAGATCGCCCAGTCCGCCTGCTGCGCGAGCGAGGTCCACACCTTCTGTCCGCGCAACACCCATCCGCCGTCGACCTTCTCGGCGCTCGTGCGCAGCGCCGCGAGGTCCGAGCCGGCACCGGGTTCGGAGAACAACTGACACCACACCACGTCGCCGCGCAGGGTAGGCATGACGAAACGCTCGATCTGTTCGGGTGTTCCGTGTTCGAGGACCGTCGGAACCGCCCACCAGCCGATCACGAGGTCGGGACGTTCGATACCGGCGGCGGTGAGCTCCTCCTGGACGACGAGCTGTTCGGCGGCGCCGGCTCCGCGACCGTAGGGCGGCGGCCAGTGCGGCGCGAGCAGACCCGACTCGGCGAGGGCGACACGGCGCTCGGATTCGGGTGCGGCCGTGATCTTCTCGACCTCCGCGCGGATCCGTGCGCGTTCCTCCTCGTGATCGGACAGGTCGATACCGAGGTGACGGCGCGCACCGTCGCGGACCAGGGTCGTCAGCCGCGATCGCCACGCGGTGGAACCGCCGAGCACCTGGCGGGTCGCGACCGCGCGGCGAAGATAGAAGTGCGCGTCGTGTTCCCACGTGAACCCGATGCCGCCGAGCACCTGGATCGCGTCCTTGACGGTCTGCACCGCAGCGTCGAGTGCGACCGCCGCGGCGGCAGCCGCCGCGATCGGCAGTTCGTCGGGCTGCGCGTCGACGGTGACCGCGGCGTCCCACGCCACGGCCCGGATCTTCTCGGTGCGGCAGAGCATTTCGGCACAGATGTGCTTGACGGCCTGGAACGAACCGATCGGTTTCCCGAACTGCTCGCGGATCTTCGCGTACTCGACGGCGGTGGTCAGCGCCCAACCGGCGAGACCGGCCAGCTCCGCGGCGGCGAGACCGGCGGTGAGGTCGCGCACGAAGCCGGCCGGGACGGTCGCGACCCGGTCGGCCGGGACCGTCGCGCCGTCGAGGCGGACGCGGGCCACCGCGCGGGAGGCGTCGATGGTCTCGAGCGGCTCGATGTGCAGACCCGGATCGTCGGGTTCGACGAGCGCCCAGCGCTCCACGGCCGAATCGCCTTCGAGACGCACGAGCACGGCGCTCCCGGCTTCGGCACCCACGGCCGGTCCGGCCTCACCGCGCAGCACGACGCCGTCGCCCGCCGCCTCCGCGGTCACGGTCGAATCGAGCGCGAGCGCGGTGGGGACCTCCCCCTCGGCGAGCCGCTCCGTCGTCTTGGCGACGGTCTCACCGGCACGGCCGAACACGAGGGCCGCCACGGCGGTCGTCAGGACCGGGCCCGGCGCGAGTTCGTGAGCGGCCTGCTCGAGCATGACGGCCAGATCCACAGAAGTCGCGCCGAGGCCACCCGCCTCCTCCGGGACGGCGACGCCGAAGATTCCGAGTTCTGCGAGGGAGGACCAGCCGTCACGCCACGTCGCGTCGCCTGTGCGACGTATCGTCGACATGGGGTCTACGGCACGTGACCAGGCATGGACAGACGCCTGGACGGCCCGCTGCTCCTCGGTCGTGGCGATACTCACAGCGGTTTCCGCCCTTCCGAATGACATCATTGCTAGAACGTGTTCTAATATGACACCGATTCAGAGTCAAGGCGTGAGGAAACGAATCTATGGCCACCCCGTCCCGCTCCCGTGCCAACGGACACGGAACTCTGACCGCCCTCACCGAGGACGATCTCAGTTCCAATGCCCAGAAGGAACGGCGCAAGCGGATTCTCGACGCCACCCTGGCGCTCGCGTCCAAGGGTGGTTACGAGGCCGTGCAGATGCGGGCGGTGGCAGAACGCGCGGACGTCGCGGTCGGCACCCTCTACCGGTACTTCCCGTCCAAGGTCCACCTGCTGGTCTCCGCCCTCGGCCGTGAATTCGCCCGCATCGAGGGCAAGGGCCGGATCCCACCCGGCCACAGCCCCCTCGAGCGCATGCACCTCATCCTGAGTCTGATCACCAAGGCCATGCAGCGCGATCCCCTGCTCACCGAGGCCATGACGCGGGCGTTCATGTTCGCCGACGCCTCCGCCGCCGCCGAGGTCGACCAGGTGGGCACCCTCATGGACCGCTTGTTCGCGCGAGCCATGAACGACGGCGAACCCACCGAGGAAGAACTCGCCATCGCACGCGTCATCAGCGACGTATGGCTGTCGAATCTCGTCGCCTGGCTCACGCGCCGTTCGTCGGCCACCGATGTCGCCCGCCGGCTCGAACTGACCGTGGATCTGCTGCTCGGCGACGGCTCACGAGCACCGAAGACGGTCGCGTCGGAAGCATGACGGTACTCGCGCCGCAAGCCCGACGTCCGATCCGCCGCTTCCTGTAACCGGAAACACGTGGTCGGAATGCACACCGGGTCGGATTCGTGCCCCACTCTGACCTAACGTGGATCAGGTGAGTGCCCACGATCTTCCGATTGACCTTCGACGTGCTCTGGTGGCTGTCGCGCGGACGCCCCGTCTGCTCGTGGCGACCGACTACGACGGCACCATCTCCCCCATCGTGAGCGACCCCGAGAAGGCCTACCCGCACGACGATGCGGTGCGGGCGCTGCGGGGCCTCGCCGCTCTGCCGTCGACGTCCGCTGCCGTCATCTCGGGACGCGCTCTCAAGGATCTCGCCGCTCTGTCGCGGTTGCCGGTCGAGGTCAAACTCGTCGGCAGCCACGGCTCCGAGTTCGACATCGGATTCGTCCACGAGATCGATCCCGACGCCAGGGACCTCCTCGTCTCGATCGTCGAGGGACTGGACTCGGTGGCATCCCGGTTCGCCGGTGTGCGGGTGGAGACCAAGCCCGCGAGCGCCGCACTGCACGTGCGCAACGCCGCCCCCGCCGATGCCGAGCAGGCCCTCGACCTCGTGCGCAACGACCTCGCGCTCCGTCCCGGTGTGCAGGTCACCGAGGGCAAGGCCGTGATCGAACTGTCCGTGGTTCCCACCGACAAGGGCAAGGCACTCGACGTCATCCGGCACCAGGAGGCCTCCACCGCAGCGGTCTTCTTCGGCGACGACGTGACCGACGAGAAGGCCTTCCGCTCCCTGCAGGGCCCGGATATCGGAGTGAAGATCGGCGACGGCGACACCGCCGCCGAGTACCGCGTCCGCACCAGCGAAGAGGTCATCGCCGCGCTCGCGTTCCTGCTCGAGGAACGCCGCACCTGGCTGTCCGGCGCCCACGTCGCGCCGATCGAACGCCTGACGATGCTCGCGAGCCCCCGTTCGAAGGCACTCGTCACCCCCGACGGCACGATCACCTGGCTGTGCCACCCCGAACCCGATTCGGCGGCGGTGTTCGCCCATCTTCTCGGCGGTGACGCCGCGGGACACTTCACCGTCGGCCCGACCCGCCAGGCACTGCCGCTCAGCCAGCGCTACGTCGACTCGACGATGACGGTGGTGACCCGGTGGGCGTCGCTCGCGGTGATCGACTACCTCCCGCACGACGTCGAGGCCGGTCGCACCGACCTGACCCGCGTGATCACCGGACGCGCGAGCGCGGTGGTGACCTTCGCGCCGCGGCCGGAGTTCGGGCAGGGCCAGGTCACCCTCGAGGTCGAGGACGACGGCATCCGCGTGATGGGCTTCAACGAGCCCTACGTCCTGCGCTCCCCCGGTGTGCGGTGGGACATCACGACCGACGGGGTGCACCAGACGGCCCATGCCGTGGTCGACCCCACCGAGAACGACATCATCCTCGAACTTCGTTGCGGTACCGATGATCTCGACGAGAATCCGGTGCCGGAGGTCGAGCGCCGGGCGCAGTCCGAGGCCTACTGGCACACGTGGGCGTCCCGCCTCCAGCTGCCGCCGCTCAAGCCCGATCTCATGAAGCGTTCGGCGCTCACCCTGCGCGGCCTGGTCCACGGTCCGACGGGATCGATCCTCGCCGCGGCCACCACATCGCTCCCCGAGGAGATCGGCGGTGTCCGCAACTGGGACTACCGCTACTGCTGGTTGCGCGACGCCGCGCTCACGGCGCAGGCGCTCGTGCGGGTCGGCTCGCTCGAGGAGGCCGAGAACTATCTCGACTGGGTCCACCGCGTCCTCGAGACCGTGCCCGGCCCCGAGCGTCTGCACCCGCTGTACACGCTCGCCGGCGGACCGCTCCCGCCCGAGGCCGTGATCGACTCTCTTCCCGGATACGCCGGTTCGCGGCCCGTGCGGGTCGGCAACGCGGCGAACCAGCAGGTGCAGCTCGACGTCTTCGGCCCGATCGTCGACCTGATCTCCGATCTCGCGCACAGCCGCGAGGCACTCGGCGTGCCCCACGACCGGGCTCTCACGGACCGCGACTGGGAACTCGTCTGCTCGATGGTCACCGCGGTCGAACGGCGCTGGTTCGAGCCGGACCACGGCATCTGGGAAATCCGCCACGCGCCCCGTCACCACGTGTACTCGAAGGTCATGGGGTGGCTGACCGTCGACCGGGCGCTGACGCTCGCCGAGAAGTTCGGCCGGACCGCCGGCGAGGGCTGGGCGGCGCTGCGCGACGAAATCGCCGAGGAGGTCACCGAGAAGGGCTGGAACGACGAGGTCCAGTCGTTCACCTCGGCCTACGACGGCACCGATCTCGACGCGGCCACCCTGTTCATCGGCCTCACCGGACTCGTCGACCCGCAGGACGCGCGGTTCCGGGCGACCGTGCAGGCCACCGAACGGGAGTTGCGCAGCGGCGCGACCGTCTACCGCTACCACAGCGACGACGGCCTGCCAGGCGCCGAAGGTGGCTTCCACCTGTGCGCGGCATGGCTGGTCGCGGCCTACCTGCTGGTCGGGCAGCGCAACGACGCCGAAGCACTGTTCGCGCAGCTGGTCGCGGCGGCCGGACCGACCGGCCTACTCAGCGAGGAGTACGACCCCGTCGCGGAGCGTGCGCTGGGCAACCACCCGCAGGCGTACAGCCACATCGGTCTGCTGCGCTGTGCGCAGCTGCTGTCGGGCGCGAAGGCCATGGGCGACCGGCAGCGCTGACCTACGGCTCCAGCGGGGATTGCTGAGCTACGGTCACAGCCGGGACCGCTCGGTCACTCGGCGTACCACTCGCTCTCGACCCGACCCGAGGTGGCACCGAACCACAGCTGGGTCCCCAGGGTCTCGAGCGCGGGCACACCGGAGTGCGACGGGGCGGCCAGGAGCAGTTCGCCTGCGCGCCGCCCCTTGTCCTTCTGCGGTTGCCGCACGGTCGTGAGGCCTTCGCGGATCGCTTCGTCGATGCCGTCGAAACCGGTGATCGACAGGTGCCCGGGCACGTCGAGGCCCATCTGGTTGGCCCAGGCGAGAGCGCCGAGCGCGAGCACGTCGGTGGTGCACACGAGCGCGGTGATCCGCGGGTTCACGCGCATGATCTGCGCCGCGGCGGACAGGCCGTCCTCCGCGGTGTGGGTGTAGCGCTCGACGACGGTGAGCGATTCGGGGGCCAGCCCTGCGGCGCTCATGGCGTCCTGGACGCCGCGGATGCGTTCGCGCTGCACGTGGAAGGCACCGGATTCGAGGGTCGACAGGTCGACGACCCCGTCGTGCCGTTCGCGGCCGAGGCGCATCGACAACATGCCGATCTGGCGGTGGCCGAGTTCGATGAGGTGGGCGGCGAGATCGCGCATCGCCCGCCGGTCGTCGATGCCCACCACCGGGGTGTTCTCGAGACCGCGCGGCTGGTCGCACGCGACGACCGGGAGGTGCCGTTCGAGCACGGCCGCGAGATAGGGGTCCTCGGCGGGGACCGAGTAGACGACGAACCCGTCGACGGACGAGCGGTGCACGACCTGTGCGGCCTCGTCGTCGGTCCGGCCCGGTCCGGCGGGGATGAGCAGCAGTCCCTGTCCGGCCGCTTCGCAGGCCTCGGACAGTCCCGACAGGAAACTCATGGCGGCGGGATCCCGGAAGGAATAGCTCAACGCTTCGGTGAGCAGGACCCCCACGGCCCCTGCCTTGCGGGTGCGCAGCGACCGCGCCATCGGATCCGGGCCGGCATATCCGCGTCGTTTGGCGACTTCGAGGACACGTTCGCGTAGCTCGGCGGACAACTGGTCGGGGCGGTTGTACGCGTTCGAGACCGTGGTGCGGGAGATCTTCAACTCGGCGGCAATCGACGCCAGGGTCGCCTGTCGGCGCGGCTGACGAGACCTGGACATGAGAGGACCGTAGTCCTGTGTCCATGGTCACGACCACCCAGGGATGGTAGGAGGGCTCCGCGTCGTCCGCTAAAGTGGAACGGTAACGGTTACCAATAACGTTTGGGTCGGTCGCTCGGTCGTTCCGGACCCCGTTCGTCGAAGATCGCCGATCCTCAGGAGAAGAACTGTGCGACTGTCCTCCCGCACGGCCCTCGCAGCCGCCGCCGTAGCCTGCGCGACCGCACTCGCCGCGTGCGGCACCGGCACCTCCGGCGCCGACGACGACGAGATCAGCGTCGTCGCCTCCACGAACGTGTGGGGGTCGATCGCGCAGGCCGTCGCCGGAGACCGCGTCGAGGTCCGCTCGCTCATCACCGAACCGAACGCCGACCCGCACTCCTACGAGGCCAGCCCCCTCGACGCCGCTGCGATCTCCGACGCCTCGCTCGTCGTCTACAACGGCGGTGGCTACGACCACTTCGTCGACGACATCCTCGGCGCCACCGGGGACAAGCCTGCGGTCGTGGAGGCCTTCGCCCTGTTCGAATCCGGTGCGTACTCGGATCTGCACGCCGGGCACGATCACGGCGACGAGGACGGCACCGACAACGCCGCCGAGAGCGGCTCGGAGACAACCGTTTCCGAGGATCACTCGCACGAGAGCGGCGAGGGATCCGACGCCGCCGTCGCCGGCGACGGGCACTCGCACGAGGGTCACGACCACGGCGGCATCAACGAGCACGTCTGGTACGATCTCGCGACCGCCGACGCCGTCGCGCACGCCGTCGCCGAACAGCTCGCCGAACTCGACCCCGACGGTGCCGCCGTCTACGAGGCCAACGCCGCGGCCTTCCACGAGAACCTGCACTACGTCGCGGATGTCGTCGACAAGCTCGCCGACGCGCACGGCGACGCACCCGTCGCCCAGACCGAGACCATCGGCCACTACCTCGTCTCGGCCGCGGCGCTCGACGACGTCACTCCCCCGGACTTCACCGACGCCATCGAGAACGGCACCGATCCGTCCCCGGCGGCGATCGCAGCCACACGGCAGTTGTTGGTCGACAAGCAGGTTCGCGTCCTGCTCTACAACCCGCAGACCGAGGACCGGATCAGCCGCGAGATGCGCACGGCAGCAGAGTCGTCGGGCGTCCCCGTGGTCGAGGTTTTCGAAACCCTGCCCGCAGGTGTCGACTACATTCAGTGGCAGGCCCGGACCGCCGAGACCCTCGCCGCCGCGCTCGAGACCGCCTCCTGACCATCCGATCGAGAACACGGACTCCGGTGACACCTCCTCCATCCGACCGCACGCCCACCGTCGAACTCCGCGATGCCCGGCTGGCATTCGGCGATCGGGTCCTCTGGGACGCACTCGACCTCGTCGTCGAACCCGGCGAGTTCCTGGCGGTGCTCGGACCGAACGGTGCCGGAAAGACGTCGCTGCTCAAGGTGCTGCTCGGTCAACTCCCGCTCACCTCCGGAACCGCGACGATCGCCGGGCAGCCCGTCCGGACCGGGAACTCGCACGTCGGATACGTGCCGCAGCAGAAGTCCCTCGACGAGGGCGTCCCGCTGCGGGGACGCGATCTCGTGGGCCTCGGCATGGACGGACATCGCTGGGGCACCGGCCTGCGCACGCGCCGGCAGCGCCGCGTCGCGGTCGACGACGCGATCATCCAGGTCGGCGCAGAGACCTATGCCGGAGCCCCGATCGGCACGCTCTCCGGTGGTGAGCAGCAGCGGCTGCGCATCGCGCAGGCGCTCGTGGGAGATCCGCGCGTACTCCTGTGCGACGAGCCGCTGCTCAGTCTCGATCTCGCCAACCAGCACCTGGTGTCGGCGCTCATCGACCGGCGCCGCCGCGACCACGACACCTCCGTCCTGTTCGTCACCCACGAGATCAATCCGATCCTGCCGCTGGTGGATCGCGTGCTGTACCTCGTCGACGGCCAGTTCCGCATCGGCACCCCCGCCGAGGTGATGACCTCGCAGGTGCTCTCCGAGCTCTACCGCACCGACGTCGAAGTGCTCGAGATGCGCGGCCGCCTGGTCGTCGTCGGCACCGGCGACGCCATCGACGCACTCGGCAGCGCAGGCGGACTGCGCCCCGGGGAAGGCGTCCACCACGATCACGAGGACCACGAATGAGCAGCAAGTTCACCGACGCCCTCGGGCGGATGTTCGACGTGGAGACCACCGTCGAACTCCTGCAGTACGACTTCGTGCAGCAGGCGCTCGTCGCCGGTGCGATCCTCGGCCTGCTCGCCGGCGTGATCGGCCCGCTGATCATCAGCCGTCAGATGGCGTTCTCCGTCCACGGCACCTCCGAACTGTCGCTGACCGGCGCCGCGGCGGCGCTCATCATCGGGGTCTCCGTCGGGATCGGTGCGGTCGCCGGTGCCGTGATCGCCGCGATCCTCTTCGGTGTCCTGGGAACACGTGCCCGCGAACGCGACTCCGTCATCGGCGTGGTGATGGCCTTCGGTCTCGGTCTCGCCGTCCTGCTGTTGTGGGCCTACGACGGACGTACCGGTGCCGCCTTCTCGCTGCTCACCGGCCAGATCGTGGCGCCCGGCGGTACCGGCATCGCCCTGCTCGCCGCGTGCGCTGCCGTCGTGATCCTCACGCTGCTGGTGATCTACCGTCCGCTGCTGTTCGCCAGCACCGACCCGGAGGTCGCAGCCGCGCGCGGCGTCCCGGTGCGTGCGCTGTCGATCGTGTTCGCGGTGCTCGTCGGCGTCACCGCCGCACTCGGTGTGCAGATCGTCGGCGCGCTGCTGGTGATGGCGCTGCTCATCACCCCGGCCGCCGCGGCCGCCCGGGTGGTCAGCGGGCCGCTCGCCGCCACGGTGCTGTCTGTGGTCTTCGCGGAGATCTCGGCGGTCGGCGGCATCCTGCTCGCGCTGGCGCCGGGCGTGCCGGTCTCGGCGTTCATCACGACGATCGCGTTCGTCATCTACATGATCTGCCGCGTGATCGGCACCGCCCGCAACCGACGTGGTTCCGGGCGGGTCGCCGCAACTGCCTGATTCACGGCCCGTCGGGACGTGATCTTGACGCGCTCCTCGACGTCCGCCCAGTTTCCCGAGGTTGCTCCAGTAACGGGACGTCACAGACATCGGGGGTGGAGAGTGCAGCACGTCACGCGTCGTTCCTTCGCGTCGACAACCCCGACAAGCGGTTCCTGTGGCACCGGTCGAACCCCGAGGTGTTCGGCCGCCACCTCGCCTTCGAGCCCTACACCGGTCTGGTCGAGGCGTGCGTGGGCGAGAACATGACGGCCCTGTGCGCCGCCGGTGTCGGCGGCGGGTCGCTCGTCTACCAGGGCATGACGCTGCAACCCGACGAAGCGGTGTTCAACGCCCACTTCCCGAACGAGCTCGACTGGGCGCGCATGGACCGCGTCCACTACCCGCGCGTCGCGCAGATGCTGCGCCTGGCCGTGGCGCCCGACGAACTCGTCGACAGCCCCAACTACGCGACCTCGCGCATCTTCGCCGACCGTGCGCGGAAGGCCGGCTTCCCGATCGACAAGATCCCGATGCCGATCGACTGGGACTACGCGCTCGCCGAACTCCGCGGCGAGATGGCCCCGGCCTACACCGACGGTTCGGGCGCGATGGGTGTCAACAACGGCGGCAAGCACTCCGTCGACGTCACCTACATCGCGGAGGCCGAGGCCACCGGTCTGGTCACCGTCGCGACGCAACACGAGGTCACCGACATCGAGCGTGCCGAGGACGGCCGGTGGACGGTGCACGTGAACCACATCGACACCTCCGGTGCCGTCGTCGAGAACAAGATCCTCACCACCGACGCGCTGGTGCTGTCCGCAGGCACCATGAACACCACCCGGCTGCTGATGAAGGCCGCCGCGAAGGATCTGATCTCCGACCTGCCCGACGGCGTCGGCCAGGGCTGGGGTTCGAACGCCGACCGCATCTACCTCTGGACGAACCTCGAGGAGGAGTTCGGCGCGGTGCAGGGCGGTCCCGTCGTCTACGGCAGCAAGAACTGGGACGACCCGAGCTCCGCGTACACCGTCATCCAGGCCTCCATCCCCGGCTTCTACGGGATCGACATGCGCAGCACCGTACTGGTGGGCTACGGCGTCAGTGAGGGTCGCGGGCACTTCGTCTACGACGCTGCTCGCGACGACGCCGTCCTGCGCTGGCCGCACGAAGGGGACTCGGTGCTGCAGACGGGCCACATCGACCCCACCGTGCGCCGCATCGCGGGCGAACGCAGCATCCTGACCGACACCAACTCGATCGTCCCGTCGACCTGGCATCCACTCGGCGGCGCGAGCATGGGCACGGTGTGCGATCCCGAGGGCCGCGTGCTCGGCCAGCGCGGGCTGTACGTGCTCGACGGCGCCCTCATGCCGGGCAACACCGCCGCGTGCAACCCGTCGATGACGATCGCCGCCGTCGTCGAACGCGCCCTCGACGACATCGTCGTCCGCGACGCCGGAACGGTCTTCTGAGCGGGCATAGACTCGGGTCGTGACCCGCATCGACCTCAACAGCGACCTCGGCGAGAGTTACGGCCAGTGGCGTCTCGGCGACGACGAGACCATGCTCGACATCGTCACCAGCGCCAACGTGGCGTGCGGATTCCACGCCGGCGACCCGGCGACACTGCTGCACACGTGCCACGGCGCCGCGAAGCGCGCGGTAAGGATCGGTGCCCAGGTCGGCTACAACGACATCGGCGGTTTCGGCCGCCGCTTCATCGAGGTGCCGTCGGCGGATCTCACCGCCGAGATCATCTACCAGATCGGCGCGCTCGACGGTCTCGCCCGGGCGGCCGGTTCGTCGGCGAGCTACGTCAAACCCCACGGCGCGCTGTACAACGCGATCGTCCATCACCGCGAACAGGCCCGTGCGGTCGTGGATGCGGTACGCGCCTACGACGCCTCGCTGCCCGTCCTCGGACTGCCCGGCTCCGTCTTCCTCGAGGAGGCCGAACGGGCCGGACTGAAGGTGGTCGCCGAGGCGTTCGCCGACCGCGCCTACACCCCCGAGGGCACGCTCGTCTCCCGACGCGAACCCGGTGCGGTACTGCACGATCCGGAGGAGGTCGCCGAGCGGGTCCTGCGCATGGTCACCGAGGGGGTGGTCACCGCCATCGACGGCAGCGACATACGCGTGAACGCGCAGTCGGTGTGCATCCACGGCGACTCCCCCGACGCCACGGCGATGGCCGTCGCCGTGCGCCGCCGGCTCGACGCCGAGAAGATCGACATCCGGGCGTTCGTGTGAACGCCCGACATCGCGAGGTCCACCGATGAAAATCCTTCGTGCCGGAGACAGCGCCCTGCTCGCCGAATTCGATTCCCTCGACGAGGTTCTCGCCCACTTCCGGGCACTCGACCGCGAGCGGCCGCGTGGCGTCGTCGATCTCGTGCCGGCGGCGCGGACACTGCTGGTGTGCTTCGATCCGTCGGAGACCGGCGCGCAGGTCGTGCACAAGTGGGTCACCACCACCCCACCGGTGTCCGGGGACGACGTCGACATCGAGGAGGTGACGCTCGAAGTCCGGTACAACGGCGTCGATCTCGAAGAGGTCGGCGAGTTGACCGGCCTCGGCGCGGACGGCGTGATCGCCGCCCACACCGGCGGCCTCTGGACGGTCGCCTTCGGCGGGTTCGCGCCCGGCTTCGCGTATCTCACCGGCGGGGATTCTCGATTGCACGTGCCGCGTCGCAGTTCACCGCGCACCTCCGTCCCGTCCGGCGCCGTGGGACTGGCGGGTGAGTTCTCGGGCGTCTACCCGCGGAAGTCGCCCGGAGGATGGCAACTCATCGGAACCTCCGATGCCCCGCTGTGGCAACCGGACCGGACTCCTGCGGCGCTGCTGCGACCGGGATGTGCGGTGCGCTTCGTCGCGATCTGAACCGTCCCCGGATCCACTGCGCCGCTGCGCTCAGATACCGAGCACGGCCTTCGCGACGAGGAAATAGATCACCAGGCCGGTCGCGTCGACGAAGGTCGTGATGAACGGATTGGAGAAGACCGCGGGGTCGGCGCGGATCGATTTGGCCACCAACGGCATCGCACCACCGACGGTGGCGGCGAGGGTGCAGATGCTCACCAGCGTCAGCCCGATCACCGCGCCCACCGACGAGTCGTAGACCAGGGACGTCAGGACGAACGCGACCGAGCCCAGCAGGACACCGAGGGACAGACCCACCCGGAGCTCGCGGGCGATCACCCCGCCGATGTCGCGTGGCGTCACGTCGTCGAGCGCCAATGCGCGGGTGACCGTGGTGGCGGCCTGGTTTCCGGTGTTGCCCCCGGTGCCGATGATCAGCGGCACGAACAGCGCCAGGGTGACCACCTGATCGAGGGTCGACTCGAATACCTCGAGGACCTGGACCGTGAGGGTCGCGCCGAGTGCCAGGAAGAGTAACCACACCACCCGCGAGCGCACCAACTGCCCGACGGGTGTCGCGAGATAGGGCCGGCGCAGCGGCTCGGTACCGCCGATGCGCGCCTGGTCCTCGCTGTCGGCGGCTTCGAGGATCCGCAGGGCGTCGTCGACGGTCAGGATGCCCACCAACCTGGTCTCGCTGTCGACGACGATCAACGCCAGCAGTTTGAGTTCGGCGCAGCGGCGCGCGGACTCCTCGGCGTCGTCGGTCACGCGCGCCCAGTAGGGCTCGTTCATGATGTCGGCGAGCACCGTTCCCGGCGCCGCAGTCATCAGCTCGCGCAGACCGACCACCCCGACGAGCACACGACCGTCGTCCACCACCGGCAGCGTGTACACCGTCTCCGCGTCGTCGAGCCGACGACGCACGGCGTCCATCGCCTGCTCGACGGTCATGTCCTGCCGCAGCGACACGAAGGCCGGGCTCATCCGCCGGCCGATCGACCGCTGCGGATAGCCGAGGATCGTGGCGGTCACCTCGCGGTCGGCGGGCGGCAGGCCGCGCATGAGGGTCGACGCGACCGTCGCGGGCAGTTCGTCGAGCAGTTCCACCCGGTCGTCGGGTTCGAGGTCGGCGAAGATTGCGGCCACCTGATCGTCGCGCAACCCGCGGAGCAGTTCGCTCTGCATGCTCGGGTCGAGCTGTTCGAAGACGTCGATCGCCCGGTCCTTGGGCAGCAACCGGTAGAGCACTGCTCGATCCGTCCGACCGAGCCGTTCGAGCACGTCGACGACCTGTTCGACGCTCAGTTCCGCGACAGCGTCGTGCGCGGCCTGAAGGTCGTCGGCCTCGACGGCCTTCTCGACCAGTCGCGTCGTCGCCGCCCGGACGTCTGCTTCGTCCATGATCGTCACCTCCGTTCTCGATGATCTTCAACCTAACGCGATCGTTCGGCCGGAGTCCGGCCGTGTGATCGAAGCCGGTGGGTGAGAATGAACATCGTGGCGTGGTTCGATGTGATCTCCGGCGGAATGCTCACGACGGTCCAGGACCGCGGACGTCCCGGTTACGGCTCCTCGGGCCTCACCCGGTCCGGCGCCGCCGACCGGCGCGCACACGACGCCGCGAACCGGCTCGTGGGGAACCAGCCGGACGCGGCGACACTCGAGGTGACCGGCGGTGGTCTCGTCGTCCGCAGCGTCGGCGAGACGATGGTCGCCGTGACCGGCGCCCGCGCCGACGTGACCGTGTGCGACCGGCCGGTCGGCGACTGGGCGCGCATCACCCTCCGCAACGACGACGTGCTGCGGATCGGCGTCCCGAACGAAGGCCTGCGGACCTACCTCGCGGTGCGCGGCGGCATCGACGTGCCGGAGGTGCTCGGCAGCAGATCCACCGACACCCTGTCGCACACCGGACCGTCACCGGTTCGTGCCGGCGACAGTCTGCTCGTCGGGGCGATGTCGGGCCACCTGCCCGACGAGGAGCAGTTCCCACCACCGCCGCCGATGGACGACCCCGTGGAGATCCGGGTACGTCCGGGCCCGCGCGACGACTGGTTCACACCCGGATCACTGCGGGCGCTGTTCCACGAGACCTGGGCGGTGACACCGGAACTCGACCGGGTGGGCATCAGGTTCCACGGCCCCGGCCGCCTTCACCGCGCACGGCACGAGGAGATGCCCAGCGAGGGCATGGTTCCCGGCTCGCTGCAGATACCGCCGGACGGGCATCCGGTGCTGTTCCTCGTCGACCATCCCGTCACGGGCGGTTATCCGGTGGCCGCGGTGGCGGTGACCGCCGATCTGCCGGTCGCGGCGCAACTGCGTCCCGGACAGCGGGTGCGGTTCGTGCCGGTACGGTGATCGCTGCTGGGTGACCGTCAGGCGCGTGACGGCACGGAGGTGTCGTCCTCGTCGGTCGGGTCGGTAGCCGTCACCCGACGTACGAAGGTGATCGCCTCGTCGAGTGCGTGTGTCGCGGGCGGAGAGATGCCGGGCAGGCTGAGATAGCCGTGCACGGTGTCGGGATAATCGGTCTCCGCGACGTCGCCGCCCTTGGCCCGCAATGCTTCGGCGTATCGAACGGCGTTGTCGCGCAACGGGTCGTGCCCGGCGATCTGGACGAGGGCCGGTACGGCGGCACCGGCGAGCGTGCCGCGCAGGGGAGCCGCGGTCGGCGCATACGGATCGGCTCCGGCCAGATACAGGCGCACGAACGCCCGCATACCGCGGGAGGTGAGCACGGGAGCGTTCGCGAACTGCCGCTCCGACGGGAACTCCTCCTCCATCTCCGTCGCCGGATAGATCAGCACCTGACCGGCCGGCAGCGGACCACCCGAGCGGCCGGCCACGTCGGCGACGACCGCGGCGAGGTTGCCTCCGGCACTGTCACCGGCGACCACGACGCGCGACGGGTCACCGCCGAGTTCCGCAGCGTGTGCGACGACCCACCGGAACGCCGCCCAGCAGTCCAGCACCGCTGCGGGATAGGGATGTTCGGGGGCGAGCCGGTAGTCCACCGACACCACGACGCTCGGGGTCCGCGCGGCGGTGTGGCTCGCCCACCACTCGTTCTGCTCCGGATTGCCGAGCACCCACCCGCCGCCGTGGAACAGCAGCACGACCGGCAGCGGACCGCTCGTTCGCGCCGAGGGCCGATAGATCCGCAGACGGGTCCGGACCGGGGAGTCCTCGGGGGCGAGATCGTCGATCACCTCGTGCTCGAGATCGACCCATCGGTCCTCGATCCGCACGCCGGGATGCGTCCGGCCCGAGATCAGCCGTCCGACCGGGGACGACAGGAGCTTCGTGCGCGCAGCACGACGTGCCGGGATCTCGTCGACGGACGCGTCGGCAATGGACTTGTCGGCGAAGCGTTCGAGGAAGGCGAACACCTTCGTACGGAACGGCAGGGATGCGACCACCAGGACAGACTAGGTCCTCGCGACCGCAGCTCGGGCAGACTCGATCAGACCCGACTGCGGTGCAGTCCGATCAGGCCCGGCGCTGCCGCGCGATGTCGGCGAGAACCACGCCCGCCGCGACGGAGGCGTTGAGCGACTCGACGTCTCCGGCCATCGGGATGGAGATAACGGAGTCGCAGGTCTCCCGCACCAGGCGCGAGAGTCCCTTGCCCTCCGACCCCACGACCACGACGACGGGATCGGTGCCGTCGAAATCGTCGAGGTTGGTGTCGCCACCGGCATCGAGACCGACGACGCGGACACCGCGGGACTGCCAGTCCTTGAGCGTGCGCGTGAGGTTGGTGGCACGCGCGACGGGCAGTCGCGCTGCGGCACCGGCGCTCGTGCGCCATGCCACGGCCGTCACCGACGCCGAACGGCGCTGCGGGATGACCACACCGTGGCCGCCGAAGGCCGCGACCGAACGGATCACCGCGCCGAGATTGCGCGGATCGGAGATGTTGTCGAGAGCCACGAGCAGCGGACGCTCGTGGTTCTCCGCGGCGCGGGCCAGCAGGTCGTCGGGGTGCGCGTAGCGGTACGGCGGCACCTGCAGGCCGATGCCCTGGTGCATCCCGTTCGACGACAGACGGTCGAGTTCGGAACGCGAGACCTCGAGGATCGAGATGCCCATCTCGGCCGAGCGCTGCACGGCTTCCTTGAGCCGCTCGTCGGCCTCGGCGCCGAGGGCGACGTACAGAGCGGTCGCGGGCACACCGGCACGTAGGCACTCGACGACCGGGTTGCGGCCGAGCACCATCTCCGGCCCGTCTTCGGCCTTGCGACCGGCGGCGGGGCGACGACCGCCGCCGCGCGTGTCGGCGGCCTTGGCCGCGGCCCGGGCACGCCGTGCGGCGGGGTGGTAGGGCCGGTCCTCGGCCTTGGGGGTGGCGCCACGCGCTTCGAGGCCGCGTCGCCGCTGTCCGCCGGACCCGACGACCTGACCCTTCTTCGTGCCGCCCTTACGAATAGCGCCGCGACGCTGGGAATTGCCTGCCATCACTGTCCTGCTTTCAGAGACCACTCGGGTCCGTTGGGCGTATCGGTCACTTCGACCCCCGCGGCTGCGAGGCGGTCCCGCACCTCGTCGGCCACCGCCCAGTTCTTCTCGGCCCGGGCGGTCGTGCGGCGTTCGAGATCCGCGCCGACCAGCACGTCGAGTGCCGCGAGTGCGGCCGATCCGGAATCGTCGGTGGAGCACCAGTGCTCGTCGAGCGGGTCGACACCGAGGATGCCGAGCATGCTCCGGACCTGCGCGGCGATCTGCACGGCCGTGTCGAGATCACCGTTGTCGAGCGCCTTGTTGCCCTCGCTGCGCTTGCGGTGGATCTCCGCGAGCGCCTTGGGGACACCGAGATCGTCGTCGAGTGCTTCGGCGAAGCCTTCGGTCCACTCGCCCACGGGCACCTCGCCCGCGCGGTCGCGGGTCTTGAGCACGAACGACTCGAGTCCCCGGTACGCAGCGGCCGCTTCGGCGAGCGCGTCGTCGGAGTATTCGAGCATCGAACGATAGTGGGCGCTGCCGAGGTAGTAGCGCAGTTCCTGCGGACGGACGCGGGCGAGCACGTTGGGGATCGACAGCACGTTGCCGAGCGACTTCGACATCTTCTCGCCGCCCATCGTCACCCAGCCGTTGTGCAGCCAGTAGCGGGCGAAGCCGTCGCCGGCGGCGCGGGACTGGGCCATCTCGTTCTCGTGGTGCGGGAAGACGAGGTCCATGCCTCCGCAGTGGATGTCGAAGGTGCCCCCCAGATAGAAGCCCGCCATCGCGGAGCACTCGAGATGCCAGCCGGGGCGACCGCGTCCCCACGGGGTCGGCCACGACGGCTCGCCGGGCTTCTCGGCCTTCCACAGCGTGAAGTCGCGGGGGTCGCGCTTGCCGAGTCCGGCGCTCTCGCCCTGGTGGACGTCCTCGATGCGGTGTCCGGAGAGGGCGCCGTATTCCGGGTAGCTCAACACGTCGAAGTAGACGTCGCCGTCGGCCGCGTAGGCGTGCCCGGCGTCGATGAGGCGCTGGATGAGTTCGACCATCTGCGTGATGTGGCCGGTCGCGCGGGGTTCCACCGAGGGGGGAAGCACACCGAGCGCGTCGTAGGCGCGGTTGAAGGCCCGTTCGTAGGTCGCGGCCCACTCCCACCACGGACGGCCTGCCTCTGCGGCCTTGCGGAGGATCTTGTCCTCGATGTCTGTGACATTTCTCACAAACAAGACATCGAGACCCTTGGTAGAGAGCCACCGACGGAGCACGTCGAACGCAACGCCGCTGCGTACGTGCCCGATATGGGGTTCGCCTTGGACGGTGGCCCCACACAGGTACACCGAGGCCTGGCCGGGGACCAGCGGTTCGAAATCCCGCACGGCCCGCGATTCGGTGTCGTATAAGCGCAAGGTCACGACCGTCGATCCTACCGCTCGTCCTGCTGCGCCAGGACCAGTGCGGTCGCAACCGCGGCCACACCTTCTCCCCGACCGGTGAGCCCGAGACCGTCCGTGGTGGTCGCCGACACGGAGACCGGACCGCCGAGCGCCTCGGACAGCACCGCCTGTGCCTCCTCGCGCCGCGGCCCGATCTTCGGGCGGTTCCCGATCACCTGCACGGCGGCGTTACCCACCACCCAGCCGGCGTCGGCGAGCAGGCGACGTACCTCGCCGAGCATGGCGACACCGGAGGCGCCGGCCATCTCGGGGCGTCCCGTGCCGAAGACCGATCCGAGATCACCGAGACCGGCGGCCGAGAGCACCGCATCGCACAGCGCGTGCGCAGCGACGTCCCCGTCCGAGTGACCCGCGCACCCGTCGGCGTCCTCGAACAGCAGACCGGCCATCCAGCACGGCCGTCCGGCCTCCACGGGATGTACGTCGGTTCCGATGCCGACACGCACGATGCTCACATCTCCTTCTCGGTGCGGACGCCGGACGCGAGCACGGTCCGTGCCAGCACCAGGTCCAGCGGGGTGGTGATCTTGAAAGCGAGCGGGTCGCCCGCGACGGTGGTGATCCGCTCCCCCAACCGCTCGACGAGTCCCGCGTCGTCGGTCGCGTCGGCCGCGTCCCGGTTGGCTCGCTCGAGCAATTCGACGTCGAATCCCTGCGGGGTCTGCACCGCGCGGAGGGTCGACCGGTCGGGAGTCCCGGTGACGACTCCGTCCTTGTCGACACTCTTGATGGTGTCGACGACGGGCAGGACGGGGATCACCGCGTCGCTGCCGGCCCGCAACGCGTCGACGACCCGGACGAACAGCTCGGCCGGGGTGAGCGCACGCGCGGCGTCGTGGACGAGCACGAACCGCGCGCCCGATGCCGCCGCAAGACCGGCGCGCACCGAGTCGGCGCGTTCGGCGCCACCCGCGACGACGGTGACCCGGTCGGCGAACGACTCGCCGACGAGCCGGTCCGCGGGCGTCGCAGCCAGTTCGGGCGGCGCGACGATCACCACTCGATCGATGACCGCTGAAGCGAGCATCGCCTCGACCGAGCGGTCGAGCATCGTGCGGCCGTCCAGTTCCACGAACGCCTTGGGCAGTGGTTCTCCCAGGCGAACACCGCGGCCGGCCGCCGGAAGGATTCCGACGACCGGCCCGTTGCGATCGCTCATGTGCAGTTTGCCGATGTCTCGCGCGTCAGGAAGCGGCGGCGAGAACCTCGTCGAGCATGGTCTCCGCCTTGACGTCGTCGGTGCCCTCGGCGAGCGCGAGCTCACCGACGAGGATCTGACGTGCCTTGGCGAGCATCCGCTTCTCACCTGCGGACAGGCCGCGGTCCTGCTCCCGGCGCCACAGGTCGCGCACAACTTCTGCGACCTTGTTGACATCACCGGAGGCCAGCTTCTCGAGGTTGGCCTTGTACCGCCGTGACCAGTTGGTGGGTTCTTCCGTGTGGGGTGCGCGCAGCACCTGGAAAACCTTGTCGAGGCCTTCCTGCCCGACGACGTCGCGCACTCCGACGTACTCCGCGTTCTCTGCAGGTACCCGGACCGTCAGGTCGCCCTGCGCGACTTTCAGAACCAGATATTCCTTCTGCTCACCCTTGATGGTGCGTGTTTCGATTGCTTCGATCAGCGCCGCACCGTGGTGGGGGTATACGACGGTGTCTCCGACCTTGAAAATCATGTGTCCCGTGCCCCTTTCGATTCTCCCAGTTTAACACGTGACCACATCACCCTCCCGTCAACGATGCAGGTCAGGGGCACCGAGCACTGAGCGTAGGGCTTGACAGGCAGTTGCTTCCGTGTATCGGGTGACCTCCGACACACCCGCCCGTGGGCGCCTGTCGATCTCGTCTTCCGCGCGCGAATCCGCACGAGATCCGGCCCCGACGTACACAGCGCACACGGGAACTACTACTCTGCCTAGTGGATTGCGAGCCTTACTCGAGTGGAGGAACCCGTGACTGCTCTCAAAGCGCCGACTCGTCGAGTCGTGACCGCTCTCGCCCTTGCCGCGGGAGCGGCGCTCACGATGTCCGCGTGCAGCGCCGGTCAGATCACCCAGACCTCGACGCAGGTCGCGGCCATCAACGGTTCCAACGTGGACGCCGGCAGCCTCGCGCTGCGCAACGTGCACGTGATCTACCCGAACTCCGAGGAGTACAGCATCGAGCCCGGCGGCACCGCCCAGCTCGGCTTCACGATCGTCAACCTCGACCCGTACGTCGGCGATCAGCTCACCGGTATCTCCACCGATTTCGCAGCCTCCGTCACGGGTGCCCGCCTCGAGGTTCCGCCGCAGTCCTCCGTGGTCGCCGGTGTCTCCGAGGAGAACGCCGCCCTCGTCGAGGAGGTCGACGAGTCGCCGCGTCCGAACAGCACCGAGGAGACCCCCTCCCCCGCGCCGGCCGGCGTCGTCAACAACGTCGAGCTCGTGAACCTCTCCGAAGGTGTCCGCCCGGGTCTGACCATCCCCGTGACCTTCACGTTCGCCGAGGCCGGCGACGTGACCCTGTCCGTGCCGATCGACGCCGGCCCGGAGCTCCCCCGCGACGAGTCGGAGCTCTCGCCGATCGTGGGCGAAGCACACTAGGACTTCCCGCAGAAGGGCCCGGTCGAGCACAGCTCGGCCGGGCCCTTTCGCATCCGCTCCGGTGTCGGTGCGACCGACTATCCTCCGGCCGTGGCAAAGACCAAGACCCTCTACCGCTGTTCCGACTGCTCGCACACCGTCGCGAAGTGGGTCGGGCGCTGTCCCGAATGCGGAACGTGGGGGTCGATGGACGAAGCGCCCGTCCAGCCGGTCGCGGTCGCCTCGCGCTCGGGTACCTCGCTCGCCCGCGCCGGTGCCGCCGCCGTGCTGCCGAGCACCCCGGCCACCCCGCTGTCGCAGATCGACGGCAAGGCCACCCATGCGAAGCCCACGGGCATCCCCGAGCTCGACCGCGTCCTCGGTGGCGGTGTCGTCCCCGGTTCGGTCGTCCTGCTCGCCGGCGAACCCGGTGTCGGCAAGTCCACCCTGCTCCTCGAGGTGGTGCACCGCTGGGCGTTGCGCGGCGAAACCGATCGCGCGCTCTATGTCACCGGCGAGGAGTCGGCCGGTCAGGTGCGTCTGCGCGCCGACCGCACCGGCGCCGTGCACGACCGTGTGTATCTCGCCGCCGAGAACGACCTCGCGACGATCTTCGGGCACGTCGAGCAGGTCAGGCCCACGCTGCTGGTCGTCGACTCCGTCCAGACGATGCTCGCCGCCGACGTCGACGGTGTCACCGGCGGTGTCACGCAGGTCCGCGCGGTCACCAGCGCCCTGACCTCCCTCGCGAAATCCAGTGGCATCCCGGTGCTGCTCATCGGCCACGTCACCAAGGACGGCGCGGTCGCCGGTCCGCGTTCCCTCGAGCACCTCGTCGACGTGGTGCTGCACTTCGAGGGCGACAAGCACTCCACGCTGCGCATGGTGCGCGGGGTGAAGAACCGGTTCGGGGCCGCCGACGAGGTGGGCTGCTTCGAACTCGCCGAGGACGGGATCGTCGGCGTCAGCGACCCGTCGGGGTTGTTCCTGCAGCACCGCGACGAGGCCGTACCCGGCACCGCCGTCACGGTCACGATGGACGGCAAACGCCCGCTCCTCGGCGAGGTCCAGGCGCTCGTGGTGCCCACCCACAATCCGTCACCGCGACGCGCCGTGAGCGGCCTCGACTCCGCGCGGGTGGCGATGGTGCTCGCCGTGCTCGAGCGTCGCTGCGGCCTCGGCCGGCTCGGCAACTGCGACGTCTACGCCTCCACCGTCGGCGGTATGCGGATCACCGATCCGTCCGCCGACCTCGCGCTCGCACTCGCCGTCGCCTCGGCCGTGCGCGACCAGCCCGTCCCGGCCGGCACCGTGCTGCTCGGCGAGGTCGGTCTCGCCGGGGAGGTCCGTCGTGTCGTCGGCGCGGGTCGCCGGCTCGCGGAGGCGAACCGACTCGGGTTCGACCGCGGGGTGGTTCCGCGCGATGTCGAGGGTGTCCCGAAGGGCATGAAGAAGTTCGAGGTGTCCAACGTGGCGCAGGCACTGTCGACGCTCACGCGCTGACCTGCGGACATGTCGGCAGCGCCGATCTGCCGAGATGTCGGCGGTCGGTGCGAACATGTGTTCGTGTCCGATGCGACGGTGCTGCACGCCGATCTCGACGCGTTCTACGCGTCGGTGGAGCAGCGCGACGATCCGTGGCTGCGCGGCAAACCGATCGTCGTGGGTGGGGGTGTCGTGCTCGCGGCGAGTTACGAGGCCAAGGCCCACGGCATCGTCACTGCGATGTCGGGCCGGGCCGCCCGCGCACTGTGCCCGGGACTGATCTCGGTGCCTCCCCGCATGGAGGCCTATGCGCAGGCCTCGCGCGATGTGTTCGCGATCTTCGACCGCACCACACCGATCGTGGAGGGGATCTCCATCGACGAGGCGTTCCTCGACGTCTCCGGTCTCGGGCGCATCGCCGGCAGACCCGTCGACATCGCCGCACGTCTGCGCCGCACGGTCGCCGAGGAGGTGGGGCTGCCGATCACCGTCGGTGTCGCGCGCACCAAGTTCCTCGCCAAGGTCGCGAGCGGGGTGGCCAAGCCCGACGGCCTGCTCCTCGTCCCTCCGCACGCCGAACTCGAGTTCCTCCATCCGTTGCCGGTGCAGCGATTGTGGGGCGTCGGCAAGGTGACGGCGGCGAAGTTGCACGCGCACGGTCTGCGGACCGTGGCCGACGTCGCCGCCCACTCCGAATCCGATCTCGTCTCGCTGCTCGGACGCGCGGCGGGACGCCACCTGCACGCCCTGGCGATCGGCCACGATCCGCGTCCGGTCCGTCATCGGCGGCGCAGTTCGATGGGCGCGCAGCACGCCCTCGGCCGCGGGCCACACAGCATCGAGTCGGTCGGCGAGACGCTGCAGTTGCTCGTCGACCGTGTGTGCCGGCGGATGCGCCGGGCCGAGCGTCTCGGCCGCACGGTGGTCCTGCGGATGCGCTTCGCCGACTACACCCGCGCGACCCGCTCCCACACCTTGCCCGGTGCCACCGCACGCACCGACCTGTTGTCGGCGGCGGCGCGCGACCTGCTCGAACAGACCCGGCCGCTCATCGCCGAGCGCGGCCTCACCCTCATCGGGATCGCGGTGACGAATCTCGTCGGCGAAGGCGTCGAACAACTCGAGCTGCCGTTCGACGAACCGGTCGACGCTGCCGCGGACCGTGGCGGCGACACGCGAACTCACCGCGCGGTCGACCGGCATGCGCTCGATGCGGTCCTGGACGATCTGCATTCCCGCTACGGCGCGGGCGCGGTCACCTCGGCCGCGTTGCTCGGACGCGACCACCGGCCGGGGGTTCCGCTGCTCCCCGACGGGCCGGAAACCTGAACGAGACAGGCCCGATCCGCAGAAATGTCAGACAGCCGAGATGTCGTGTTCGCTCTGCGGGAGGCCGTCGGCATAGTCGCGGCCCTTCGCGAAGTGCTCGTGTCCGACAACGACGAACAGCCCGACCGACGACGCCACGACGACGTCCGGGTCGGCCAGGGGACCGTCGACGATGCGCGCCTCCGCGCTGGTGTAAACCTTGCGCCGCACCGTGCCGTCGACGCGGGCGCGGAACTCGAGCACCGAGCCCAGCGGGATGGGACGGGCGAAGTCCGTCTCGAAGTGCCCGGTGACGACGGCGGTCCGCAGGGCGGCGTTGCACGCCATTCCCTGCACTTCGTCGAAGGCCGTCATGAGGATGCCGCCGTGGATGAATCCCGGTCCGCCCTGGTAGCGGGTGGCGACGTCGAGACGGCCGAGCACCTCGAGACCCTCGCCGATCGTGAATTCCATCGCGAGGCCGTGGGGCTGGTCGTCACCACAACCGAAGCATTTGTTCCAGTGCTGCGGTACCGGTGCACCCGGGCCGGGATGATCTTCCGGCAGTTCGGGAACGACGAGGTCGTCGGGCAGAGTCCAGGTGCTGCGCATAAGCAAGTAATGTAGTTGCGCGGTCGGGGGCGCCGATCCGGGAGTCCGCGCATTGTGACGACGACCGCAGACCGCACAGGGGAAGGAAGTCCAGATGACCGAGTCGGTGCCGGCATCGACGCTGAGCGACACCATCGCTCGTCTGGCGCCCGGCACCGCATTGCGCGACGGTCTCGAACGCATCCTCCGCGGCCGGACGGGCGGCCTGATCGTCCTCGGTTTCGACGACAAGGTCGCCGAGCTGTGCGACGGCGGCTTCGAACTCGACGTCGAGTTCGCCCCCACCCGGCTCCGGGAGCTGTCGAAGATGGACGGCGCCGTGGTCGTGTCCACCGACGGTTCGCGCATCGTGCGCGCCAACGTGCAGCTCGTGCCCGATCCGAGCATCCCCACCGTGGAGTCCGGCACCCGGCACCGCGCCGCGGAACGCACCGCGATCCAGACCGGATATCCGGTGGTCTCGGTCAGCCAGTCGATGAGCATCGTCAGCGTGTACGTCGACGGCCGCCGCCACGTCATCAACGACTCCGCGACCATCCTGTCCCGGGCCAACCAGGCCGTCGCGACACTCGAGCGCTACAAGGCCCGCCTCGACGAGGTGACCCGGCAGTTGTCCGTCGTCGAGATCGAGGACATCGTCACGCTGCGCGATGCGCTCACCGTGGCGCAGCGGCTCGAGATGATGCACCGCCTGTCCGTGGAGATCGAGCAGGACGTGCTCGAACTCGGGACCGACGGTCGCCAGCTGGCCCTCCAGCTCGAAGAACTCGTCGGCGACAACCAGCTCGCCCGGCAGCTCATCGTGCGCGACTACCTTGCGGGCGAGCACGTCCCCAGCCAGCAGGAGGTCGAGCAGGCGCTCGAACGTCTCGCACACCTGACCGACGTCGACCTGCTCGACCTGACGAGCCTCGCCCGCGCCTTCGGCTATTCGGGCACCATCGAGGCCCTCGACACCTCGATGAGCCCGCGCGGTTATCGCGTGCTCCATCGGGTGCCGCGCCTGCAGACCCGGCAGATCAACCGGCTCGTGGGTGCGTTCGGCACGCTGCAGGGCCTGCTCGCGGCCACCGCTGCCGATCTGCAGGCGGTCGACGGCGTCGGCGCCCTGTGGGCCCGGTACATCCGTGAGGGACTGTCACGCCTCGCCGAAGCCGCGATCAATCACTACGACTGAACAGCGACCGGACGAGCAGCAGGTCAGGGCGTGATGTTGAACGGCTCGGGCACGCTGCGCAGGCCACCGAGCTGCCCGACCACGGTGTATGCGCCGGGGCCGACCGGTTCGCGCGGCGCCTGGCAGCCGGGCTCGGAGGTCGTCGCCGACCACTTGACGGAATAGGCTGCCTGGTCGCCCGGAGCGAGCGACCGGATGTCGGCGGTCGATTCGGGGAAGCAGTCGGTGTTCGCCCAGAGCCGCTCGTTGCCGTCGAGGCTGTAGACGAGCACCTGCTGCAGGCCCGCACCGAGATCGCGTTCGCACTGCGACGTGCCGATGTTGGTGATGACGATCGTGAAATCGGGTTCGGAACCGACCCGGTAGTTCGGCTCGTCCGCCGTCACTCGCACGGCGAGCGACTGATCGGAGCACTGCCCCGGCGGAACCGGAGCAGCGGAGGTGGTGGCGGACGTGGACGTGTTGTCCCCGTCGTCCGCGTCCTCCGAGGCCGATCCCTCCGCTCCGCGCGTCCCGGACGAACCCGAGGATCCACCGCTCCGGGTGGTGCTCGCGGACGCCGCGTCGGCGGACGCATCGGCCGCCGTCGTAGTGGCGGAGGTCGTCACCTCCGCTGCTGCGGGTTCGGGATTCTGATCGGGGTCGTCGCCGCCGGTCAGCGCCACTACGAGCCAGATGACCAGAGCCAGCACGACCACCGAGACTCCGATCGCGAGAATGCGTCGTCGCCAGTAGATCTCGGGGGGCAGAGGACCGGTCGGTTCAAGCACGCCCCCCACGGTATGTGCCGCGGGCTGCGCACGGCTACACCGCCGTCGGCGTGTCGCTGTGACCTGCGGTCACATCGTTGTGACCGCAGGTGCACACGTCTTCAGTTGTCGGAGACCTCGCCGATGTCTCCGAAGTGGCCCCGCAGACTCACCTTGCCGTCCTCGAGCTTGTAGGTGACGCCCACGATGGCGCAGCGGCCGTCGGCGATACGGTCGGCGATGATCCGCGAACGATCCGTGAGCAGCTTGCCCGTCTCGACGACGTGGCGACCCTCGAGTTCGTCGACGGTGGACAGACCCTCGGCCCGGCCCATGAGGATCGACGGAGCGACACGCTCGACGAGGCTGCGGATGTGGCCGCCCGGCACCGTGCCCTTGTCGAGGGCGTCGATGGTCGCCGCAACGGCACCACAGCTGTCGTGGCCGAGGATGACGATGAGCGGGACGTTGAGGATCTCGACGGCGTACTCGATGGAACCGAGGACGGAGCTGTCGATGACATGGCCCGCGGTGCGGACCACGAACATGTCGCCGAGCCCCTGATCGAAGATGATCTCTGCGGCGACGCGGGAGTCTCCGCAACCGAACAGCACAGCGGTGGGATGCTGACCGTTGACGAGTTCGGCGCGACGGTCGATTCCCTGGCTCGGGTGCAGCGGGGTGTCGCTGACGAAACGATGATTACCCTCGGTCAGGGCTTTCCAGGCGGAGATGGGATTGGAGTTCGGCATGCGTACATTATTCACCTGCGCGCATGTCCGATTTCGTTCGACATCTCCTCAGCGGATCCCGACACCCGACCCTGTGACCGGAGGAGACCCGAGATGTCCGTGGACGCACCGTCGTTGCTGCGCTGGTATGCCGCCGAGGCGCGGGGCCTGCCGTGGCGCCGCGACGGGGTGACGGGCTGGCAGATCCTCATGTCCGAGGTCATGTTGCAGCAGACGCCGGTCGCCCGGGTCGCCCCGATCTGGGAGGAGTGGGTGCGGCGCTGGCCCGTGCCGTCCGCGATGGCCGCGTCGAGTCAGGCCGAGGTGTTGCGGGCGTGGGGCAAGCTCGGTTATCCGCGCCGCGCGCTGCGCCTGCACGAGTGCGCCGGCGTACTCGCCGCCGAGCACGACGATCGGGTTCCCGAGGACGTCGACGTCCTGCTGACCCTGCCCGGCGTCGGCGCGTACACCGCGCGAGCGGTGGCGTGCTTCGCGTACGGACAGCGTGTGCCGGTGGTGGACACGAACGTACGGCGGGTCGTCGCCCGCGCCGTCCACGGCCGGGCGGAGCCGGGAAACCCCTCGACCACACGGGATCTCGCCGATGTCGAGGCGATCCTTCCGCGTCAGCGTGCTCGTGCGGCGACCTTCTCCGCGGCACTGATGGAACTCGGCGCGACCGTGTGCACCGCCCGCACACCCGATTGCGGGCGCTGCCCGCTGCCCGAGTGCGCATGGGTGCAGGCCGGGCGACCCGCCCACGACGGACCGCCCCGGAAGGTGCAGAAGTTCGCCGGCACCGACCGGCAGGTGCGAGGACGATTGATGGCGGTACTGCGCGAGAGCAGCGTCCCTGTGGAGCGACCCGTTCTCGACAGCGTGTGGACCACGGATCCGGGCCAGCGCGACCGCGCCCTGCATTCGCTGCTCGTGGACGGTCTCGTCGAGCAGACCGACGACGGCCGCTTCGCGCTCGCCGGCGAGGGATCGACCTCCTAGAGTCGGCTCGCCGAGAACTCGTGCGCGGTGAGGAAACGCTCCACGGCGGCGCGGAACTCGTCGGGCCGGTCGTCGTGCACGAGATGCCCGGCGCCGTCGACGAGGACGTGGTCGGTGCCGGGTCGCGTCGCCATCTGGCGCATCTGCCCCTCTGGGGTGATGGTGAACTCGCCTTCGAGCAGCAGCGCGGGCACGCGGATCGAGTTCCACTCGTCCCAGAAGTGCCGCGACCCCCACTCTTCCGAGATGTCGCGGAAGGTCTCGACGTCGCCGTGCAGATACCAGCCGTCGTCGCGGCGGACGAACGAGTCGAGGAAGTAGCGACCCGCGACGGGCCCGAAGAAGTCGAACACCGCGTCCTCGGTGGAGAACGGTTGCGGCCACTGCGCGATCATCGCCGCCCAGTTCGCGGCCGTGCGTCCCCGGAAGTCGGGCGCCATGTCCTCGAGAACCAGCGCGGTGACCCGTTCGGGATGGGCGGCGGCGAAGCACCACGCGTGCAGGGCGCCCATCGAATGCCCGATCACGACGAGTGGTTCGGTGATCTCGGCGAGCTGGGCTGCGAGATCGGCGACGAACGCCTCGGTGGTGAGTTCGTCGGGAGCGGGACGACCGTGACCGGCGGCGTCGAAGGTGTACACGTGCCCGTGTCCGCGCAACCACGGCACGTGACGACGCCACGTGCGGGCGCTGCCCATGAGGCCGTGCAACAGCAGGATGGGTCGTCCGGTTCCGCCCTCGTCGTGCAACACAATCGACCAAGTTAGCGGAGTAGGCTCTCGCGCATGGCAGTCGTGAAGATCAACGCAATCGAAGTTCCCGAAGGCGCCGGCCCCGAGCTGGAGAAGCGATTCGCCAATCGGGCGCACACCGTCGACAACTCCCCCGGCTTCCTGGGTTTCCAGCTGCTCCGCCCCACCGCCGGCGAGAACCGGTACTTCGTGGTGACGCAGTGGGAGTCCGAGGAGGACTTCGCCGCGTGGCGCGACGGCGACGCACGTGCCGCCCACGCGGGTGAGGCGAAGAAGCCCGTCGCGACCGGCGCCTCGCTCCTCGAGTTCGAGGTCGTCCTCGACGTCAAGAAGTCCTGAGATGTCCGCGTCCGGCGGGTCCGGGCGTGAGTTCACCTATCCGGAGGTGGGAGCGAGTCTGCGTGCCTTCCGGGGCGAGGCGCCGCTCCCCTCCGGTTATCGGCACCTGAAGGTCGAGAGCGAACTGGGCAGCGGCGACACCGTGTTCGAGGTCGCCGCTGCCCGGTTGTTCTCGTGGGACATGCATCGCGGCGCGGGCATGCGGATCCCGGCCGGTACACCTCTCGCAGTACCCGGCGTCGAAGTGGATCTGGGCTTCGGTCTCGGACCGGTGCGCGCGTCGGCGCGGTGCCGCGTGATCGAGATCGTCGACACCGCGGACGTACGCGGGTTCACCTACGGCACACTCCCCGGTCATCCCGCCAGCGGCGAGGAGACCTTCGTCGTCGAGCGCACCGCGGACGGGCGGGTGCGGGGAACGGTGCTCGCGTTCTCCCGCCCCGCCCGCTGGTACACGAAGCTGGCCGGTCCCGTCGGGCACCTGCTCCAGCAACAGATCGCGCGACGTTATCTCGCGGCACTCACAGCTTGACCGTCACGTCGTCGACGGCCTTGCGCAGGAACTGACGGAAGACGTCCACCGGCTGCGCACCCGACACCGCGACGGCGCGGTTGGCCACGAAGAACGGCACCCCCTGCACGCCGATCCGTCGCGCGTCGAAGAGATCGGCGGTCACGGCGTCGGCCGCGGCCTCACCGGCGGGATCGTCGCCGTCGAGGGCCGCGCGCGTCGACTCCGGATCGAGCCCGACCTCGGTGGCGACCTTCACGAGGACATCCACATCGTCGACCACCTCGCCGTCGACGAAATGCGCACGGAACAACGCCTCGAGGACCTCGTCGCGCTTGTCGCCGGCCAGATGTGCGAGCCGGTGCGCATCGAACGTGTTGGCGGCGACGACGTTGTCGAAGTCGATCTCGAGTCCCACGTCGGCAGCGGTGTCCGAGACCTGGGCGAACATCTGCCTGACCTGCTCGGCCGGCATCCCCTTCATCGCGACGAGCGCCTCGATCTCGGGGACCCGTCGCCCGACCGGTGTGTCGGGCGAGAGCTGGTACGACCTCCAGGTGACCTCGATCCGGTCGCGATCGTCGAAGGACTCGAGCGCCTCCGCGAAGCGCCGCTTGCCGATGTAGCACCAGGGGCAGGCGATGTCGGACCAGATCTCGATGTGGGCTGTGGGGAGAAGTACGTCGGGCATGCTCATATTCGGGTACAACCCGCCCCTGACGTGCTCTGTTCCCGGGCCGATCGGTCCACGGACCCGGTCAGCCCTCGAGGGCGGCGTCCAGGGAGATCTCGACGCCGGTGAGTGCCTTGCTCACGGGGCATCCCGCCTTCGCGTCCTCTGCGGCCTTGACGAAGCCGTCGGCGTCGAGGCCGTCGACCTCACCCCGCACCTTCAGTTCGATTCCGGTGAGCCGGAATCCGCCCGCCGGGTCGGGCCCCAGCGAGACGTCGGCGGTGACCTCGAGGCTCTGCGGTGTGCCGCCCGCCTCCGCGATCAGTGCGGACAACTGCATCGCGTAGCACGACGAATGCGCGGCGGCGACGAGCTCCTCGGGGCTGGTGGTGCCGTCCGCGTTCTCCGCCGAGCGTTTCGGGAACGACACGTCGAACGTGCCGCGGCCCGAGCTGGTGAGCTCCACCTGACCGGAGCCCTTCTGCAGATCCCCGTTCCATGCGGTCCGTGCGGTACGAGTGGGCATGACCTCTCCTTCTCTGCGTGCGACAGCTCTGCATGCGACAGTTCCTTCACGAACCACACTTGCAGAGTCGCGATGGTGGCGAGGGCTGTTCGCGCCAGAGCGTTCCCGATGTCCGGATCAGGCCGATCGCGCCCGGAGTTCGCGGTCGCGTTCGCGGATCGACTGCACGGCTCCGTCCCGTTCGTAGGGCCGCACCTCGAGTCGCCGCTTCACCTCGGCGATCTCCTGCATGCGCTCGGCGTGACCCCGCCGGGCGGCGCGCCCGGCGCCTCCGGGCACCAGGACACTGAGGCGGTCGCGTACGAGATTGCGCGCGAACCACACCGGATACAGCGCCGCCATCGGACTCAGTCGCGGAACTCCCACGGCGTCGGCGTATCCGGAGCCGAGCGACAGGCGGGCCAGGTCGGCGTGGAAGTGATAGTGCACCCAGCTCCTGATGCGGTTCACCGCGCCGGGGCCGTCGACCCCGTAGATGCGAGGGACGGCCTTCAACGCGGCCTCGGTGAGAGCGGCGGACGAGTCGTCGGGGTCGACCTCCGACCAGACCGCCAGCCAGATCAGACGCAGGAGCTCGTCGAGGGAGGTGACCTGCAGTTCCGCCGTCACGCCCATGGTGTGGGCGACATAGCGGTAGAGGTGGACGATCGCGTCGCGCTCACGTCGCGAGTACCAGTGCCCGGCCGCCATGACGGCGAGGGCCACCCCGGCGATCGGGATCATCGTCACGCAGTAGTGCAGCTGGTTCACGGGCCGGCCGTGCGTGTCGGTGTTCCAGTCGTCGACCCGATCGATCCCGGCACGGATGTAGGCGTGCACGACGCGGACGCGGGCGGTGTTCTTCGTCCCCGCTCCGAAGCGCTCCATTCCACCGGGCGCCGTGCAGTCCATCGACCACGAGACCGTCTCGACGATCCGACCCGCGGCGCGCTTCGCGAGGTCGCCACCGCGCAGCAGCACGTCGTTGACGCGCGGGGAGACGTAGCTGGCCGGGAAGGCGATGGCGGTGGTGAACGCCATGAGGGTGCTCATCGGCATCCGCGCGATCGCCCGCGCGGCGAGATCGAGCTTGTCGTAGTCGACCCAGAACGGCACGTCGTCGAGGGTGGCGATGAACGCTGCCACCTCGGGTGCGGGATCGTCCACGGTCTCGATGCCGTGTTCGAGTGCCTGCTCGAACTGCGTGCGGATGCGGAGCCGGTCGCGGCGCATCGCGGCGACCAGATCGTCGGCCACGGGATCGCAGGTGTGCGCGAACTTGGCGAACGCCCGGGCCTGGGCCCGGGTGGGTCGCACCGAGTCGCCGGCGAGCAACGACATCGCCAGACGCGGGCCGCCCTCTCGCAGGATCGGCTTCGGTGCGAGTCGATCGGTTCGGTCGTGCAGGTGGGCAGTCGACGGGGCATCGATCGTCACGTTTCCTCCTCGTCCGGATGTCGGGGACCGACTATGACAAGGATTCCACAATTAGTAAACACTTGATTCCGGAATCGGTCGATTCCGGAAGGTCGGTCGTGTTGTGCCACACTCGACGATGTGTCCGAGCCCGAAGCCACCCGCGCATATCGCGGCGTCGCGCCGGCCGATCGGCGCGCCGAACGGCGCACGCGTCTCCAGAACGCGGTGATCGACGTCGTCGCCGACGAGGGCTGGTCGGCGGCGACGGTACGGAAGGTCGCGGCCACCGCGGGAGTCGGCCCGCGCTTCTTCTACGAGAGCTTCACCGACATGACCGACCTCGTCACCACCGCCTACGACGAGCTCGGCGCGACCCTGCTCGAACGCGCTGTCGACGCCATCGCGGCGGCCCCCGACGAGCTGCACGCCAAGGCGCGCGCCGCGGTGGGAGCGATCGTCGGCGCCGTCGAACGCAATCCCCAGCAGGGCCGCTTCCTCATCTCCGACGCGCCCCCGCTCGCCGAGCGGAAGAGCGCGTTCATCCGGTCCACCGCCGACGAACTCGCCAAGCAGAGCGACGCGGTGGGCACCCGCCTCGACTCCCGGCAGGCAGAACTGTGCGCGGTGGTCGTCATGGCCGGTGCCGTCGAGCTCGTCCGCGGCTGGCTCGACGGCACGCTCGACATCCGCCCCGACGAACTCACCGAGATCGTCGCCAGCACCCTGTCGACACTCACCGCGCACATGCCGACCATCGGCAGATGAGCCGGTCCGGGCAAGCGCCCGGCTCAGCCCTGCACGACGGCCGACAACCCGGTCAGCGCCCGGTCGATGTGGGCGGGCCATTCCCGGGGGTCGATCCGGTGCACGCCCGACTCCCCCGCGAACGCACCCGAGATCACCACATCGGGTTCCGTCGTCGCCAACAGGCGCAGACTGTCGGCGAGCGCACGGGCGTCGCTCATCCCCTCGATGTAGCCGGCCCGCCACGTCCCCGAAGCACCGCGGTACAGCGTGTCGCCGGTGAACAGGTAGCGGGCTCCGTCCGCGCCGGGCACCAGATAGCAGATGCTGCCCACCGTGTGCCCGGGCGTCGGAACGATCTCCACCCCGTTGTCGTCCACATGACGTTCCGTCAGCGGGACGTCGATGCGGGCGTGCCGGCCGACCATGTCGGTCTCCGCCGCTGCCGCGTGGAGTCTCGATCCGAAGCGCTCGGCGATCCTGTCGAGCATCGGGCCGGCCTCGTCCTGGTGGGACAGGTACTGGTCGGTGATCCCCCCGAGGCGGTCCAGTTCGTCGAAATCGGCCTCACCCGCGACCGAGTAGAAGAGCACGTTGTTCTTCCCGGTCCACAGATAGGCGTGCGTCCTCAGCCCCGGGAACGGGTTGTCCTCCTGCGTCTCCCACAGATCGGGCAGTACTTTCCGCATCGCGATACCTCCTGGTCGTCGTCCGGTCACCACCACCGTGCAACCTCGAGCCGACTGGAGGTCAAGTGCGGAAGGACGAGTCCGGAAATCCTCGGGTGGAGCGGCAGGCACAGGCGCAGCATGGAGCGGTGACCACGATGCAGCAGGATCCACGCCCACTCGTCCGCGCGGCCCTGGACCGCGCACGCCGGATCGTCGGTGGTGTCTCGATCGAGCACCTCGCCGCTCCCACCCCGTGTCCCGAGTTCGACGTCCGCACACTTATCGGCCACCTCACTGCGACCCTCGAACGGAGCGCGGCCATCGGTTCCGGGCGCGATCCCCGCACCGTCCCGGAATTCCTCACCTCCGAGAACGACGACTGGCCGGCCGTGCTCGATGCCGCGGCCGACCGCTTCTGGCAGGTGTGGGACGACGACGCCCTCCTGGACAAGCCCGTCACCGCCCCCTGGGGTACTTTTCCCGGCCGGGTCGCGCTGTTCATGGAGCTCGACGAACTGCTCGTGCACGGCTGGGACATCGCCGTCGCCACCGGACAGGATACGGAGGCCGACCCGGCACTCGCGGAGGCAGCCCTCGAGATCATGAAGATCACCCTGCCCGAATCACCTCGCGAGGGATTTCCCTTCGGTCCACCGGTCACGCCCGCGCCGGACGCCGGCCCGACCGAGCGTCTCGTGAACTGGGTGGGGCGCGCCGGCGCCCCCTGGTCCGGTCGACGAGGCTGAACGTACAGCGAGAGGGGCGACACCCTTCCGGGTGCCGCCCCTCTCGTGTGAACCGTTGTCCGGTGTGAACCGGCCGGGCTGCCGGCCGGTGCGAACCGGCGAACGCTTATCCGGCTTCGGACTCGCCCTCGCTGGACTTGGCCAGCGCGACCGCCGGGGTGTCCGGAACCTCGGCCGGCTTCTCGCTCGGCGTGAACGTGAACTTCGCGTTCTCGCCGGCGCCCTCGCCGTCCCAGCCCTCGACGTCGACCAGGACGATCTGGCCTGCGCCGATCTCGCCGAACAGGATCTTCTCGGAGAGCTGATCCTCGATCTCGCGCTGGATCGTGCGACGCAGCGGACGTGCGCCGAGCACCGGGTCGAAGCCGCGCTTGGCGAGCAGCGACTTCGCCTTCTCGGTGAGCTCGATACCCATGTCCTTGTTCTTCAGCTGCGTCTCCACACGTCCGACCATGAGGTCGACCATCTGGATGATCTGCTCCTGCGTGAGCTGGTGGAAGACGATGATGTCGTCGATACGGTTGAGGAACTCGGGCCGGAAATGCTTCTTCAGCTCGTCGTGGACCTTGTTCTTCATCCGCTCGTAGTTCGACTGCTCGCCCGTTCCGGCCGAGAAGCCGAGCCCGACGGCCTTCGAGATGTCGGCGGTGCCCAGGTTCGACGTGAAGATCAGCACGGTGTTCTTGAAGTCGACCGTGCGTCCCTGACCGTCGGTGAGGCGACCGTCCTCGAGGACCTGCAGGAGGGTGTTGTAGATCTCCTGGTGGGCCTTCTCGATCTCGTCGAACAGAACCACGGAGAACGGCTTGCGGCGCACCTTCTCGGTGAGCTGGCCGCCCTCTTCGTATCCGACGTAGCCGGGAGGTGCACCGAACAGGCGCGACGCGGTGAAGCGGTCGTGGAACTCGCCCATGTCGATCTGGATGAGCGCGTCGTCCTCGCCGAACAGGAAGTTCGCGAGGGCCTTGGACAGCTCCGTCTTACCCACACCGGACGGACCGGCGAAGATGAACGAACCGGACGGACGCTTCGGGTCCTTCAGGCCGGCACGCGTACGACGGATCGCCTTGGCGACGGCCTTGACGGCGTCCTCCTGGCCGATGATCCGCTTGTGCAGCTCCTCCTCCATGCGGAGCAGACGCGTGGTCTCCTCCTCGGTGAGCTTGAACACCGGGATACCGGTCCAGTTGGCGAGGACCTCGGCGATCTGCTCCTCGTCGACCTCGGCGATGACGTCGAGATCGCCCGCACGCCACTGCTTCTCGCGCTCGGCACGCTGCGCGACGAGCTGCTTCTCCTTGTCGCGCAGGCTCGCGGCCTTCTCGAAGTCCTGCGCGTCGATCGCCGACTCCTTCTCGCGACGGGCATCGGCGATCTTGTCGTCGAACTCGCGCAGGTCCGGCGGCGCGGTCATGCGACGGATGCGCATGCGGGCGCCGGCCTCGTCGATGAGGTCGATCGCCTTGTCCGGCAGGAAGCGGTCGTTGATGTAGCGGTCGGCGAGAGTTGCCGACGCGACGAGCGCCTTGTCGGTGATCGAGACGCGGTGGTGCGCCTCGTAGCGGTCGCGCAGACCCTTGAGGATCTCGATGGTGTGCTCCACCGTCGGCTCCCCGACCTGCACCGGCTGGAAGCGGCGCTCGAGAGCGGCGTCCTTCTCGATGTACTTGCGGTACTCGTCGAGGGTCGTCGCACCGATGGTCTGCAGCTCACCGCGGGCGAGCTTGGGCTTGAGGATCGACGCGGCGTCGATCGCGCCCTCGGCAGCACCGGCACCGACGAGCGTGTGCAGCTCGTCGATGAACAGGATGATGTCACCGCGGCTGTTGATCTCCTTGAGGACCTTCTTCAGGCGTTCCTCGAAATCACCGCGGTAACGGCTACCGGCGACGAGCGAGCCCAGGTCGAGCGTGTAGAGCTGCTTGTCCTTGAGGGTCTCGGGGACCTCACCGTTGACGATGGCCTGCGCGAGGCCCTCGACGACGGCGGTCTTACCGACACCCGGCTCGCCGATGAGCACCGGGTTGTTCTTCGTACGACGCGACAGCACCTGCATGACGCGCTCGATCTCCTTCGCCCGGCCGATGACCGGGTCGAGCTTGCCCTCGAGAGCTGCCTGCGTGAGGTTACGGCCGAACTGGTCCAGGACGAGCGACGTGGACGGAGTGCCGGTCTCGCCACGGCTCGTGCCGGATTCTGCGGGCTCCTTGCCCTGGTAACCGGACAGCAGCTGGATGACCTGCTGACGCACCCGGTTGAGGTCGGCGCCGAGCTTGACGAGCACCTGCGCCGCCACGCCCTCACCCTCGCGGATGAGACCGAGCAGGATGTGTTCGGTACCGATGTAGTTGTGTCCGAGCTGGAGCGCTTCGCGAAGGCTCAGCTCGAGGACCTTCTTGGCACGAGGAGTGAAGGGAATGTGCCCCGAGGGCGCCTGCTGACCCTGGCCGATGATCTCTTCGACCTGGCTGCGCACACCTTCGAGGGAGATACCCAACGACTCGAGCGACTTCGCCGCCACACCCTCACCCTCGTGGATGAGGCCGAGGAGGATGTGCTCCGTGCCGATGTAGTTGTGGTTGAGCATCCTGGCCTCTTCTTGAGCCAGGACAACGACGCGCCGCGCGCGATCGGTGAACCTTTCGAACATCGCACTCCCTCACACTCTCCGGCCGCCGGTCCGGTACGCCGATCGTCCCGCACCCTGCTGCCGCTCTTAAGCTCCGGCACTCGAGTCGTTCGTCGGAACCTTTCAGAGGTTCCAAGCTCCCACTCCACACTCTAGTGGTCGTGGTATCGACTCGCTTTCCCTCTACCCTTCGGAAGGCGGCGAGAAAACCCGGTTTCAGAAGTTAACGCTGCACGTGGCGGATACGTTTCCGCAAGCTGTACGCCACAAGCGAACAGCGGCAGTGGGAGATCAACGGGCGAAGAATCGCTCGATCCTGCGTCCGAAACTCCGCGAGGCGCGTTCGGGGTCGGCCAGAGCACTTTCTGCGAGGACACTGTCCTCGTCCGACACCGTACCCGGTTCGAACGGCCGCAGCGAACGTCCCGGACCGCGCAGCCGCTCGATGGTGGAGATGAGCGAACCGCCGTCCTTCGTGGCCTCGGCGATCACCTCGGGGTCGACGTCGAGATGTTCCGCCACCAGGATGTTGCGCAGCTCGACGGCGGCGCGGCCGACCGCGTCGCCGGGCTCGGCGGACTCGATGGCCAGATCGCATTCGGTGTCGAAGCCCATCGAACGGTTGTTCAGGTTCGACGACCCGATCCGCAGCAGCGTCTCGTCCATGACGACGACCTTCGCGTGCACGTAGATCGGCTCGCCGCCGGCGGTGACGGGATAGTAGGCCGCGAATCGGCCGTGCACGTCGGCCTCCCACAGCATGTGCAGCAGGGCCCGGCGGGCACCGTCCATCGCCTTGCGTTCGAGCCAGCCCTCGGCGTTGCGCGGGATCACCACGACGATCTCGGGGCCGTCCGGTTCCTGCAGTCGTTCGGCGAGCGCGTCCGCGATCCTGCGCGAGGCGAGGTACTGGCTCTCGAGGTAGAGGGTGTGCCGGGCCTTCTCGATCACCGACAGATACAGCGCCTCGATCTCGTGGACACCGTCCTTCCCGTCGTAGGCGGGCAACGTGCGAGCGATACCGACGTCCACACCGTGGAGGGTGGGCTCGAGATCGTCGGGCCAGATGGGTTCCGGCTCCGGCACGGGATCGAGTTCCTCGCCCGTGGCCGCCTTCCACCGGGCGCGGGCCTGGTCGCCGAGGGCCCGCGCGGCGTCACCGTCGACGGCGGTCGTCACGTCGTGCCACGGTCCGTAGCGTTTACCGCTCGGCTCCCGGCGGTATTTGCTCCGGTCCGGATGATCCGGGGTGTCCCAGCGATCGACGGTCATATCGATACCGCCGCAGAAAGCGATGCTGTCGTCGACGACGAGAATTTTCTGATGATGCGCCGCGCCCACAGGATGCGCCCCGTCGATTTCGAAGTGCAGGCGTGGGTCGGTGAGCCAATCGAGCACGAACACCGGCGTCATTCCACGCGCCAGTGCACTGAACGCACCGATGTTCCACTTGAGCAGATAAATATCGAGACCGGGGCGCCGCTCGGGGAGCCATTCGAGGAATTCACCGAGTTTGTTCGGTCCCTCGAGAGTTGCACCTTCGGGTTCGAACTTGATGCGGGTGTCGAAATCCCACCCGATCAGCATGATGCGCTTTTCCGCCCGGAGCATCGCCGCCTTGGCGTGACGGAAATAGTCGGCGGCGTCGACTATGCAGGTCAGCCTCTCCGCTCGCGCGATTCGCCAGCAGGTGGAACCCGGTTCGAGCACGGTCTCGGCCATGAGCGGATGCTACTCCCCGAGCGCATCGTGCCGGGTCGTCCATACCATCGGGTGGTGTGACGGGCGCCACTGTGCCACAACCGAACCCGTCCACCGACGACTGTGGGGCGCCGTCCACGGATGGACGACGCCCCACGGACGAGGATTCCGTCAGTGCGCCTTGTTGTACGCCTCGACGATCTCCGCAGAGATTCGGCCACGCGCCGAAACCGGCAGATCGTTGTTCCGTGCCCATTCACGGATAGCGGCCGTCTGCTCGCGACCCGCACTTCCGGATCCGCTCTTGCGCGCAGCCGGCGCAGTTCCGGCCGCGGTCTTGCTCCGCTTACGGCCGCCGACCTTGCGAGCGTGTTCGATCCAGAATTCCAACTGCTCGCGCAGCCGTGCCGCATTGTCCTCGGAAAGGTCGATCTCGTACGTCACTCCGTCGAGACCGAACTCCACCGATTCGTCCGCCGCCGATTCCTGATCCACATCGTCGATCAGGGTGACAGTGACTTTCTTCGCCATGTGGTGCAAATCCTCTCGCATGCGCTTCCCCCCGCGGGACGGGCACCACACTACCCGCCGATTAACGCATCGCAATATGGAGCGGCGAAATCCGATTAACGGGTGTTCGGTCGGACAATCGGGAACAGGATTGTTTCGCGGATTCCCAGACCGGTAAGTGCCATCAGCAGACGGTCGATTCCCATTCCGGTACCGGTGGTCGGCGGCATTCCCTGTTCCATCGCGGCGAGGAAATCCTCGTCCAGGGCCATCGCCTCGTCGTCACCTTCCGAGGCCAGTCGCGCTTGGTCGACGAAACGCTCGCGCTGGATCACCGGATCGACGAGTTCCGAGTAACCCGTGGCGAGTTCGAAACCGCGGACGTACAGATCCCATTTCTCGGTGACCCCGCGCACCGTGCGGTGATCGCGTGTCAGCGGCGACGTCTCGACGGGGAAATCACGCACGAAGGTCGGCTCGTGCAGCTGGTCGCCGCACATGTGCTCCCAGAGTTCCTCGACGAGCTTGCCGTGGCCCCAGCCCTTGCCCTCGGGAATCTCCAGACCGACGCGATCCGCAAGCGCGGTCAATTCCTCGAGGGTGGTGTCGGGGGTCACGTCCGTGCCGATCGCCTCGGACAGCGAGGGATACATTTCGAGAGTTTTCCATTCACCCCCGAGGTCGTATTCCGTACCGTCGGCGAGCGTCACCACATGGCTGCCGAAGACCGCGAACGCGACCTCCTGGATGATCTCGCGGATCATCCGCGCCGAATCGTCGTAGGTGCCGTACGCCTCGTACGTTTCGAGCATCGAGAATTCCGGCGAGTGCGTCGAGTCGGCACCCTCGTTACGGAAATTGCGGTTGATCTCGAAGACCTTCTCGATACCGCCGACCACGCAGCGCTTGAGGAACAGTTCCGGCGCGATACGCAGGTACAGGTCGATGTCGAGCGCGTTCGAGTGCGTCACGAACGGGCGGGCCGCCGCACCGCCGTGCAGGGTCTGCAGCATGGGCGTCTCGACCTCGAGGAAGCCGCGGCGCTCGAGCGCGTTGCGCAGCTCGCGCACCACCGCGACACGCATGCGTGCGTTGCGACGTGCTTCGGGACGCACGATGAGGTCGACGTAGCGCTGACGCACCCGCGCCTCTTCGTTCATCTCCTTGTGCGCGACGGGCAGCGGACGCAGCGCCTTCGATGCCATGGTCCACGAGTCGGCCATGACGCTGAGCTCACCGCGACGGGAGCTGATGACCTCGCCGTGCACGAACACGATGTCGCCGAGGTCGACCTCGGACTTCCAGGCGGCGAGCGCCTCCTCGCCGACGCCGGCGAGGCTGAGCATGACCTGCAGCTGGGTGCCGTCGCCCTCCTGCAGCGTCGCGAAGCACAGCTTGCCGGTGTTGCGCGAGAACATCACGCGGCCGGCGACGCCCACGACGGTGCCGGTGGCGGTGTCGGGTTCGAGGTCGGGATACTCGGCGCGGATCTCCGCAAGCGTATGGGTGCGCGGGATCTCGACGGGATAGGCGTCCGAACCCTGTGCCAGGAGCCGTTCGCGCTTCTCGCGGCGGACCCGCATCTGCTCGGGGGTGTCGTCGGGCTGCTGAACGGTGGCATCACTCACGGGTAACCAGACTATCGGACACCCGGGGTCGTCAATCCTGCAGATGCGCGCTTTCAGTGAGCGGTGACCCGCGCCACGTCCTGCGCGACGTGCTGGGCCTCGGCGACTGCGCCGACCAGGCGGGCCGCGCGGATGGCGTCGTAGCCTCCGGCGAGGTGGGTGACCCGGCGCAGACCCTGCGCGTGCAGTTCGGTGACCACACCGTGCGAGCTCGCGCCGTCGGACGAGACGAGGATCCATTCGACGTCGCGGTCGACGGCGAGGGCGAGACGGCCCGGGCCGCTCGGATCGAGCCGCTCGGCGACGAGATCGGCGGAGATGGCCAGCGCGCCGGGAAGTGTTCCCTGAGCGGCACGTTCGGCGTTCGAGCGGATGTCGACGACGACGGCGCCGCGGGCGACCGCTGCGGCCAGTTCGGTGGGGTACGTGCGCTCGACGGCGAGCCGGTGGAAGGCGACCGGAGCAGTAGTGGCAACCGTGGAAGCGGCAACCGGAGCAGCGGTGGAAACAGAAGTGGTGGAAAGAAGCGCAGCGCGCATGAGAGAACTCCCAGGAAAGTGTTATCGGTCGAGGCGGCGGTCAGCCTCGACAACACTCCTGGGTGCTCATGCAACGGATCACGAGGAACATCTTTACACAGAATGACGCTCAGCGGAACCCGCAGTTCCGCGTGCCGCTCGTCTCGCCTGGTTCCGCTCGTACACCAGACGCAGCCCCTCGAGGGTCAGATCCGGCTCGTGATGCTCGAGGGTGCGCGACTCCGGCATGATCAGCGGCGCACTGTCGCCGGTGCCGATGACGGCCACGTCGTCGCCGTCGAAGCCGGGCACCTCGGCGCAGATCCGCCGCACGATGCCGTCGACCATCCCGGCGAACCCGAAGACGGCCCCGGACTGCATGCACTCGACGGTGTTCTTACCCAGAACACCTCGGGGACGGAGCAATTCGACCTTCCGCAGCGCCGCCGACCGCGACGCCAGCGCATCCATCGAGATCTCCACACCCGGAGCGATGGAACCGCCGAGGAACTCCCCCTTGCCCGACACGACGTCGACGCACGTGGACGTTCCGAAATCCACGACGATGCACGGGGATCCGTAGAAGTGGTAGGCCGCCAGACTGTTGACGATGCGGTCGGCGCCGACCTCCTTCGGATTGTCCACCAGCAGCGGCACTCCCGTGCGCACGCCCGGCTCCACCACGACGTGCGGCACCGACGACCAGTAGCGGTCGAGCATGACGCGCAGCTCGCGCAGCACCGACGGCACGGTCGACAGGGCCGCCACCCCGGTGACCTGCTCGGCGGATTCACCGAGCAGACCGCGGAACAGCAGGGCGATCTCATCGGCGGTCATCCTGGGGTCGGTACGGACGCGCCAGTCGCGCAGCAGCCGCGCGTGCGAGCCGCTGCCCGCGAACACCCCCAGGACGATGTTGGTGTTGCGGACGTCGACGGTGAGGAGCACCTCTAGACCAGGGACGGCGAGTCGAGGGTCGACAGCATGCGCGGCGTGATCAGGCCCGAGCCCTCGGGAGCGTGGGCGGGGTCGTTGCCGAGCTCGACCTGACGGTTGTCGGCGTCGACGAACACCACGCGCGGGTCGTAGTCCTTGCACTCCTGCTCGTTCATCACGCCGTAGGCGATGAGGATGACGAGATCGCCGGGGCTGACGAGACGTGCTGCGGCGCCGTTGATCCCGATGATGCCCGATCCACGCTCACCGGCGATGACGTACGTCTCGAGCCGGGCGCCGTTGTCGATGTCGACGATGCAGACCTGCTCGCCCTCGAGCAGATCCGCGGCATCCATCAGATCCTGGTCGACGGTCACCGAACCGACATAGTGCAGATCCGCGTGGGTGACCGTGGCGCGGTGGATCTTCGACTTCATCATGGTGCGGAACATGCTCGTCCTCGGTTTCTTTCTCGTTTCCGAATTCGATCGGTGGGTCAGCGGTTCGTCAGGTTGTCTTCGGCGCCGGGATCGACCGGGCCGGTGGCGCGTTCGAGGAAGCCGGTGCCGACGGCGACCCCGACGTTGTCGATGAGGCGGGTGGAGCCGAGTCGTGCGGCGACGAGCAGTCGGCCGTCACCGCGTTCGGGTGCCGGCCCCAGATCGGCGCCGCGCACCTCGAGATAGTCCACCTCGATCTGCGGGCTCTGCGCGAGCACTTCGCGTGCCGTGGACAGGATCGCCTCGGCTCCGCCTGCTGCGGCGTGCGCGCCGGCGACGAGGGCTGCCGACAGCGTGGTCGCGATCTCGCGCTGCTCGGGATCGAGATAGCGGTTGCGGGAGGACAGTGCGAGCCCGTCCTGCTCGCGCACGGTGGGAACGCCGAGGATGCGGATGTCGAGATTCAGGTCGGCGACCATCTGACGGATCAGGGTGAGCTGCTGGTAGTCCTTCTCACCGAAGAACGCACTGTTGGGGCCGACGATGTTGAACAGCTTCGCGACGACCGTCAGCATACCCGCGAAATGGCCGGGGCGCGAAGCACCTTCGAGCTCCGACCCGAGCGGTCCCGGGTGGATCGTGGTGCGCGGACCCTGCGGGTACATCGCCGAGACCGTCGGCGCGAACACGAGTTCGACACCCGCTTCGCGGAGCAGTTCGAGGTCGGCGTCGAGAGTGCGCGGGTAGGCGTCGAGGTCCTCGTTCTTCCCGAACTGCAGCGGGTTGACGAAGATCGACACGACCACGACGGCACCGGTGAGCTTGGCCTGGCGCACGAGTTCGAGGTGACCGGTGTGCAGCGCACCCATCGTCGGCACGAGTGCGACGGTGCGGCCGACGCCGCGCAGAGCGCGGGTGACCTTGGTCAGGCCTGCGGGATCGTGGTGAACGGTCAGTTCACCTCGCACGTATCCGCGCTGTCCTGCTTCACTCACCGTATTCAGCTCCTTCGAGAATTGCCATCAGTTCGGGCTTCGACCCGGTCCGTTGCGCCGATCGCAGCGACAGCGCGCGGTACCCGGCGGCGATCTGCGGGTCGACGGCCTCGAGCGCGCGCAGGTGCGCGGCGACGGCGTCGGCATCGCCGCGCGCGACCGGCCCGGTGAGGGCCGAGGGCCCGCGTCGCAGCACGTTGTCGAGCGCCGCCGAGAGCAACGGCTGCAGAACCCGTTCGGCGACTCCACCGGGGGCGTCGTCGACGAGTTGCTGGCCGAGCAGCTCCTCCCCCTGCAGGGCGCTGCGCAGCGCCTCGACGGCGTCGGCGACCAGCGTGACCAGGTGGTTGCTGCCGTGGGCGAGCGCGGCGTGGTAGGTCGTGCGCATGTCCTCGGGGACGCGGACCGGCTCGCCGCCGATCTCGAGGACGAGGGACTGCGCGATGGCGTAGCCGATCTCGTCGGCGGCCGTGATGCCGAAGCACGCGGAGGAGAGCCGGTCGATGTCCTCGTCGTGGCCGGTGAAGGTCATCGCGGGATGGATCGCGAGCGGCACGGCGCCCTGCTCGGTCAGCGGCTCGAGGATCGCGGTGCCGTGGGCTCCGGAGACGTGGACGACGATCGTGCCGGCAGCGACCGAACCGGTGGCCGCGAGGCCCTTGACCAGGGACGACAGTTCGGTGTCGGGAACGGCGAGAAGGAGGAGGTTGCAGCGGCCGGCGACCTCGTCGACCGGCAGGATCTGCGAATCGGGCAGGCGGGTGGCGGCGCGGTGCCGCGAGACGTCGGAGACGGCCGAGCAGGCCACGACGACATGACCGACGCGTTCGAAAGCTGCGCCGAGTGCAGTGCCGACCCGTCCGGCGGACACGATTCCTACCGACAGGCGCGCAGGCGCGGGTGCGTTGGTGATCCCGAAGGAATTCACGGGAGTCCTCTCGTTCGTTCCAGTCCCGCTCAGCGGGTACCGGACGTTCCGCTCGACAATAGCGCGCGCTTTCCGGGGCTCGCCACGGTCGAGCCGAGTGATCTGCGCCTCATCGATCGAGGTGGGGCAGGCGCGAGCTGCCGCGCGACCGTCCCGTGATCAGCGCTCGGCCGACAACGATGCGAGGATCTCCGCGACCGTCCGGCCCTCACCGTCGGCACGACGGCGCCGGGAGCGACGTCCGGACGATTCGTCGTCGTCCTCGTCGTCCCCCTCGGCCGTTTCCGCAGCTCCAGCGGCCTTCTCGGTGGTGTTCGCCCCCTCGGCGGGGTCATCGCCCTGCGACGCCGCTCCGGCCTCGTCTGCGCCCGTCTGCGGGTCGGGATCGGATCCGGACTCGTGCTTGCCGGGTTTCTGCGGCTCCGGCTTCCCGTCCGCCGTCTTCTCGGCGCCGGCGGCCTTCGTGGCCCCGGTCTTCGGGTCCGGAGTCTTCGGCTTCTCGGTCTCCGGCTTCTCGGTTTTCGGCTCCTCGACTTCCGCGTCCTCGATCTCGGCGTCCTCGACGTCCGGTCCTGCGGTCGCCTTTCCAGCCGTTACCTTCCCGGTCGCAGCTTTCTCGGACGTGCCCTTCCCGGTCGCGGTCTTTCCGGTCGCCGTCTTTCCGGTAGCCGTCTTCCCGGTAGCCGTCTTCCCGGTAGCCGTCTTCCCGGACGCAGCCTCGACCTTCGCCTGCTTCTCGGTTTGCGGTTCTGCGCCGTCACCCTTCGTGGGTGTCTTCTCCGACGCCTTCGCCGCGCGCATGGCCGCCTCGACCGATTCGGTCTCCGCGGTGACCGGCTCGTCGTCGGGAGACGCGAAGGCCGGCCCCGACGGACGCGGAGCGGACACTCGCGCCGCCTCGCTCAGTTCACGCAGCTTCTCCGCCTGGCCTTCGAGGGCGACGACGTCGTCGGGCAACCGGCCGTCGAACAACATCTCGAGCGTGCGGCGCAGGGTGGCCAGCTCGGTGCGCAGGGCCGCCATCTCACCGGCGTCGAGCTTCAGATCGGCGCGGACCTTCTCCTCGACGCTCAGCTCGTACTCGCGTCGCGCCGCGATCTCCCTCTGCAACTGCAGTTCGTAGACCGTCTTCAGGTCGTCGGCCTTCGCCCGGTCGAGCGCCGATTCGCGGCGGTACTTGTTCATCGCGATGGCTCCGACGGTCGCGGCCCACAGGGCGACGACCACCGCGACACGCAGCAACTGCACGCTCTCACTGAAGATCAACAACAGCGAGGCGATCATCGCCAGAGCGAGCAGACCGGCCACGATCATCGAGCCGGTACTGCGCCACGGACGGCGATTCCTGTCTGGTCGCGCCGAGGTTGCCATGACCATCAGGGTACTTGGGTGGGTCCGCCGATCGGTGCCGGACGACACGCCCTGCCCCACCGCGAAATCCGAGGTCAGAGCGCCGGTTCGTTCGGTTCGTCGGGGTCTTCCGGTGTCCGGCAACAGTATTCGAGCCACAGCGCGGCCGCCGCCAGCGCGATGCCGGCGAGGGCTCCGACGAGCACACCCGAGGTGTCGTCGGTGGCGGCCTGCACGACTCCGCGCTGCGGCACGAGATACAGCAGGAAGCCGGCCCACACTCCGGCGCTCGCGGCACCCACCAGTGCGGACGCCTTGGCGAGCGCGACCGCCCGGGCCGCGGTGATGGGATGGAGCCTGCCTGGGCCCTCACCGATCTCGTGCTTGCCGACCCGCGACCGGATCATGAACGCCAGGATCACCTCGATGATCGCGACGGGATACAGCGAGGCTCCCGCGTAGACGGGGATGGGCGGCAGCGAGCCGTACATCGTGCGGACGAGCAGCCACGCGACGATCGCTGCCAGCACGGCCAGCGCCAGCAGATCTCGGATCCGGGTCTGTTTCAGCACTCGCTGCGTCCCTAGGTCGTCGGCCCGGTCAGCGTCAGGTCGGTGCGATGCACACCCTCGCGTTCGGCGGCGTCGAGTTCGCCGAGCCACTCGCCGATGCCCAGCCGCCGGCCGTCGGCGGAGAGGACCGCTTCGGGTTCGACGTCGAGCCACGGGACGAGCACGAACGCCCGCTGGTGTGCGCGCGGATGCGGCAGGATCAACTCCGGATCGTCGCTGCGCACCTCACCCTCGCCGTTGTCGCAGGTCACGACGTCGACGTCGAGGCTGCGCGGACCCCAGCGCCGGATCCGGACGCGTTCGGCGGCCTCCTCGAGCTCCTGACCGAACCGCAGCCAGTCGCGCGGACCGAAGGCGGCGTCCTCCGCGACGACGACGGCGTTGAGGAAGTCCTCCTGCTCGACGCCGCCCCACGGTGCCGTCGAGTACACCGCCGAGACGGCGACGGCCCGCTCACCCAATGCGTCGACGACCGACCGCAGATGCGCGAGCCGGTCGCCGATGTTCGATCCGATGGACAGCACGGCACGGCTCATGAGGCGCTCCCGGTCGCGTCGCTGCGGGAGCGGTCGATCACCACGGCGACGTCGCCGAAGGTCAGCGGGATCGGTGCCGACGGCTTGTGGAGCGTGACCTCCACCCGGGAGACACGCGGGTCGGTGAGCACCTCGTCGGCGATCTCCCCGGCGACCGTCTCGATGAGATCGCGACCCGGACCGGCGATGATCGCCGCAGCACGCTCGGCGAGTTCGCCGTAGTGCAGCGTGTCGGTCAGCTCGTCGGACGCCGCGGCCGGCGCGAGATCGAGCCACACGACGATGTCGACGACGAAGTCCTGGCCGTCCCGCTTCTCGTGCTCGAAGACGCCGTGGTTGCCGCGGACCGTCAGTCCCCGGAGTTCGATGCGGTCGCTCACGCGTGCACTCCTTCCGCGCTGCCGCGCTGCCAGGCACGCACCACCGCGAGCGCGTCGCGGGATGCCTGCACATCGTGGACGCGTACGCCCCACGCGCCGTGGGTGGCGGCGAGCGCCGAGACGACCGCCGTGGCGACCTCGCGGCCCGCGGGCGACCGGACCGTGCCGTCCGGCGCCGCGAGCAACGCACCGAGGAAACGCTTCCGGGACGCCCCGATGAGCACCGGGAAACCCAGTTCGGTGAGCTCGGGCAGACGCTGCAGCAACTGCCAGTTGTGGTCGGGTTCCTTCACGAATCCCAGACCGGGATCGAGCACGATCTTCTCGGAGTCCACGCCTGCGGCCACCGCGATGTCGACCTGCGTGAGCAGCTCGTCGCGGACCTCGCGGACGACGTCGTCGTAGTGCGTCGAACCGCCCGCGTGGACGAACTCGCCGAGGGGACGCCAGTGCATGAGGATCCACGGCACCCCGGCCTCGGCGACCACCGCGGCCATGTCGGCGTCGGCCCGCCCACCCGAGACGTCGTTGATCATCGTCACTCCGGCCTCCACGGCCGCTTCGGCGACCGAGGCGCGCATCGTGTCGACACTCGTGGGGATGCCCGCCTCCGACAGGGCCGCGATGACCGGCGCCACGCGGGACGCCTCGACCTCCGGGTCGACGCGCACGGCCCCGGGCCGGGTGGACTCGCCACCCACGTCGACGATGTCGACGCCGAGCTCGCGCAGCTCGAAGCCGCGGGCTATCGCGGTCTCGCGGTCCAGATAGCGACCGCCGTCGGAGAAGGAATCACTCGTGACGTTCAGTACGCCCATCACGACGGGCCACTGTTCGGCAGGAAAGACGGTCACCGGCGCAGGATCAGGTCCAGGGCCTCGGCACGCGACGCCGAACTGGTCTGGAACAACCCGCGCACGGCGGAGGTGGTGGTGCTGGCGCCGGGCTTGCGGATGCCACGCATCGCCATGCACAGGTGCTCGGCCTCGACCACGACGATCACGCCGCGCGGCTGCAGCTTGCGCATCATGGCATCGGCGATCTGGCTGGTGAGGCGCTCCTGGACCTGCGGACGCTTGGCGTAGAGGTCGACGACACGCGCCAGTTTCGACAGACCCGTCACGCGGCCCGTCGGGCCCGGGATGTATCCGACGTGGGCGACACCGTGGAACGACACGAGGTGGTGCTCGCACGTCGAGTACATCGGGATGTCGCGCACGAGGACGAGTTCCTGATGGCCTTCGTCGAAGGTCGTGTCGAGGACCTCGTCCGGGTCCGTGAACAGTCCCCCGAACACCTCACGGTAGGCACGGGCCACCCGGGCGGGGGTGTCGCGCAGGCCCTCGCGGTCCGGATCCTCACCCACCGCGATCAGCAGTTCGCGCACGGCCGCTTCGGCTCGGGCCTGATCGAACGTGCGTCCCGCGTCCACGCTCAACTCGTGGGTCGTCACATCCTCCGGGTCGGAACCCGTATCCGACTTCAGGTGGTTCACCGACACCCGCTCGCCCTCCACTCTTCGCTCACTCGTCTCCATCGGAACCGACGGTCCCGATGCGCGCCCGGTACCGACTCACCGACACGGATCAGTGCCGGCCGGCCGGGCCTTCCCACCGCTGTGTGGGAGGGGGCTCGGGAGCGCCGTAACCATCGCGCGGTTGCGAGTCTCCCACGTGGTTGTCACCGCGGTGCGCATCTCCCGCACCGTTGTCGCCGGAGTCCGACGGACGGTCGGCGTCCTGCGACTCCTGCGGACGCCCGAAACTCTGCGTTTCCTGAGGCTGTCCGTAGCCGGGCTGTCCGTAGCCCTGGGGGTTCTGGCCCTGCGGATACCCGTAACCCTGCGGTTGTCCCGAGCCCTGCTGCCCGTGACCCTGCTGTTCCTGCGGGGTCTGCTCGCGCGGCGGCCAGCCGGGAGCCGACCATCCGGCGGGAGCGCCGTAGTCGGGCCGCGTCGCGTGCCGCGGACCACCGGGGTACGGAGCCGCCGGCTGGAAGCCCGGAAGCGGCTCGGAGGCCGGGACCGGCTGCGACTGCGGCTGGGGCTGTGCCTGCGTGTGGGGCTGTGCCTGCGTCTGGGGCTGGGGGTAGCCGTTCGCCGGCTGGTACTGCGGCTGCGCGCCGGGCTGGTAACCGGCGGGAGCGGGCACCTCACCCTGACCCGGATACTGCGGGTGCTGATGTGCCGGCTTCGTCAGCGACGGCGGTTCCGGCGGCCACGGTTCGCCGCGCTCGGCCGCGAGCTCGGCGGGCGTCTTGATCGGCGGCTTGTCGGACGGGACCCGGTCACCGAAATCGTTGAAGGTCGTGATCCGCGGACGCTTCTTCACGTCGGCCAGGATCCTGTCGAGGTCCTTGCGGGTCAGCGTCTCGTGCTCGAGCAGCTCGCCCGCCAGCACGTCGAGGGCGTCGCGGTACTCGTTGAGGATCGCCCACGCCTCGGTGTGCGCGGCCTCGATGAGGTTGCGGACCTCTTCGTCGATCTCGCGTGCCACCTCGTGCGAGTAGTCGGACTGCACGCCCATCGACCGGCCGAGGAAGGGATCACCCTGCTCCTGGCCGTAGCGGACGGCGCCGAGCCTCGCGCTCATGCCGTACTCGGTGACCATCGCGCGCGCGATCTTCGTGGCCTGGTCGATGTCGGACGAGGCGCCGGTGGTGGGCTCGCGGAAAACGAGCTCCTCTGCGGCACGACCACCCATCGCCATGACGAGGCGCGCGATCATCTCCGAACGCGTCATCAGGCCCTTGTCGTCCTCGGGCACCGTCATCGCGTGACCACCGGTGCGGCCGCGGGCGAGGATGGTGACCTTGTAAACCGGCTCGATGTCGGGCATCGCCCACGCGGCGAGGGTGTGACCACCCTCGTGGTAGGCCGTGATCTTCTTCTCGTGCTCGCTGATGATGCGGCTCTTGCGGCGGGGACCGCCGATGACGCGGTCGACCGATTCCTCGAGGATCGCCTCGGTGATCACCGTGCCGTTCTCACGGGCGGTGAGCAGAGCGGCCTCGTTGACGACGTTCGCGAGGTCGGCGCCGGACATGCCCACCGTGCGCTTGGCGAGCGCACCGAGATCCGCGTTGGGATCGATCGGCTTGCCCTTCGAGTGCACGGCGAGGATTGCCCGGCGACCGGCGAGGTCGGGGTTCGTGACCGGGATCTGACGGTCGAAACGGCCGGGACGCAGCAGGGCCGGGTCGAGGATGTCGGGGCGGTTCGTCGCGGCCATCACGATGATGCCGGAGCGGTCGCCGAAGCCGTCCATCTCGACGAGCAGCTGGTTGAGGGTCTGTTCGCGCTCGTCGTGCCCACCACCGAGGCCGGCGCCGCGCTGGCGGCCGACCGCGTCGATCTCGTCGACGAAGATGATGCAGGGGGCGTTCTGCTTGGCCTGTTCGAACAGGTCGCGCACGCGGGAGGCACCGACACCGACGAACATCTCGACGAAGTCCGAACCGGAGATCGTGAAGAACGGGACGCCCGCCTCGCCGGCGACGGCGCGTGCGAGGAGGGTCTTACCGGTGCCGGGAGGGCCGTAGAGCAGCACGCCCTTGGGGATCTTCGCGCCGAGCGCCTGGTAGCGCGCCGGGTTCTGCAGGAAGTCCTTGATCTCGTAGAGCTCCTCGACGGCCTCGTTGGCGCCGGCGACATCGGCGAAGGTCGTCTTGGGCATGTCCTTCGACAGCTGCTTGGCCTTCGACTTGCCGAAGCCCATCATGCCGCCGCGGCCACCGCCCTGCATGCGGCTCATCACGAAGAAGAACACGCCGAGCAGGATGATCATCGGCAGGACGAACAGAAGGATCGACGTCAGCCAGCTCTCCTGGGTGACGTTCGTGTCGTACTTCTGCGCGCCCGACGCGGCGACGAGGTCGAAGATCTGCTCGGAGGCCGACGCGGGGTACTTCGCGATGATCTCGGTGCTGCCCTCGGTCGCGTCGTTGCCGTTCTCGAGCCACAAGCGCACCTGCTGCTCGCGGTCGTCGATGCGGGCTTCACTGACGTTCTGCGATTCGAGTTGAGCCACCGCGACGGACGTGTCCACCTGGGTGAAACCGCGCGTGTCGTCGCCGAAGTAACTGAAGGCGTAGATCACCAGCAGAATGCCGGCGACGATCGCCAGATTACGGAACACTGTCTTGCGGTTCATACAGGTTCGGCCCGAGCGGCCGGTCCTTTCGATCGAGTTCGTCGGGGTCTCGCAGTCGCGGCGCTTCGCGCCCGGGGTGGCCGCATGCCGCGACGGTCACTGACCAGGCAACGCAAGGTTACCGCGTAGCAACGAGCGGTCGCCCCGGCACCGGCCGGAGCCGACACCGGGAAGACGTCGTAATCGACAACGATCGGGACGGAACCGGAGTTCCCCGGGCCGGGGGACCTCACGACCCGGCTCGCCCGGAGGTCAGCTGCTGTAGACCTTGGGATCCAGCGTGCCGATGTAGGGCAGGTCGCGGTAGCGCTCGTCGTAGTCGAGTCCGTAGCCGACGACGAACTCGTCCGGGATGTCGAATCCGACGTCCTTGACCTCGACGTCGATCTTCACGGCCTCCGGCTTGCGCAGCAGCGTGACGACCTCGAGCGACGCGGGGTTGCGCGTCGAGAGGTTCTTGAGCAGCCACGACAGCGTCAGACCCGAGTCGATGATGTCCTCGACGATGAGGACGTGGCGGCCGGCGATGTCCTTGTCGAGGTCCTTGAGGATGCGCACGACACCCGAGGACGAGGTCGACGACCCGTACGAGCTGACGGCCATGAACTCCATCTGCGTCGGGATCGGCAGAGCGCGCGCGAAGTCGGTCATGAAGAAGATGGCGCCCTTGAGCACCCCGATGAGCAGCAGATCGCCTTCCGGCGCACCCACCGGGTAACGCTCGGCGATCGACTGCGCCAGCTCTGCGGTCCGCTCCTTGATCTGCTCTTCGGAGATCAGCACCGACGCTATGTCGTTCTCGTACACCGGGGTCCTTCCCTACCTTCTGCTGCCGGTCGCCCGGACCTTCGCCCGGTCGACGTACTCCACGGCAAGCGTGCCACGCCGACGCGACACCACCAACCTCGTCCCCGTCCGCGGGCCCCGCCCGACCGCGACCGGCCCCTGTCCGCGCCACGCCACTACCAGGTCGTCGACCGCCCGCAGCATCGTCTCGTTCGGCGTGACGGTGTGATCGATCAGCCACGATCGGAGGGCTCTGCGTCGCACCGCGGCGGGAGCCGCCGCGAGCGTGTCGGTGTCGAGCAGGTCGTCCTCGCGCCGCGCTGTCGCGAGCAGGTCGCCGGCCCAGACATCGAGGGCGTGGCCGTCGTCCTGCAGTTGCCCGGCCGTGCGTGCGAGGGCTTCGGCGACGCCCCCACCGAGCACGTCCTCGAGCAGCGGCAGTACCTCGCGGCGCAGACGCACGCGCGTGAACCGGTCGTCGGTGTTGTGCGGATCCTCGTACGGGCGGTAGCCGAGTTCGTCGCACGCCCGGCGGGTCGTGTCGCGGCGCACGCCGAGCAGCGGACGGCCCCACGGCGGGTCGAAGGGTGCCATCCCCCGGATCGAACGCAGACCCGAGCCGCGGCCGAGACCGAGCAGCACCGTCTCGGCCTGGTCGTCGAGGGTGTGCCCGAGCAGCACGGGCCGTCCGTCGCGGTTCTCGTCGAGAGCCCGGTAGCGGGCCGCGCGCGCGGCGGCCTCGAGGCCTCCCCCACCGGTGACGTCCACACCGACCACCGTGACGGTCGCGCAGCCGCGGGCCCGGGCGAACTCCGCGGCCCGCGCGGCGACGACCTCGGAACCGGACTGGAGGCGATGATCGACGACGACGGCGTGCACCGCCTCGGTCTCCGCGACGGCGGCGGCGGTCAGGGCGGCGGAATCGGCCCCGCCCGACAACGCGACGGTCACCGCGTCGGCCGGGTGCGCGCCCAGCCAGGCCCGCACGGCGAGGCGCACCTCGTGGATCGCCGGGGCCTCGGGCAGCAGCGGACGATCGGTCGACGGTGAAGCCACGATCAGCTCAGCACCCGCGCGATCCACGCGTCGGGATGGTCGATCTCCGTCAGGGTGGGCAGGGCGTCCGGACCGGACCACACCGCGTTGAAGTCGTCCATGCCGACCTTCGCGACGACGGCGTCGACGAACTTCTTGCCGTGCACGTACTGGGCCATCTTGGCGTCCATGCCGAGGACGAGCCGGATGAGGCGATGCACCGGGCTGCTGTTGCGGTGCCGCCGGTTGTCGAACGCCCGCCGGATCCGCGCGACCGACGGGACCACGGCGGGGCCGACACCGTCCATCACGTGATCGGCGTGCCCTTCGAGGAGTGTTCCGAGGGCGAGGATCCGGTCGAACGACTCGCGCTGCGATTGTGCCTGCAGCGCCCGTACGACTCCGAGCATGCCGCGCTCCGACATCGGCTTGTCGCCGGGAGTGCGCAGGTCCTTCACCGCCGACACCACGCGGGTCGCGACGTCGCCCATCGGTTCCTCGACCGCGGTGGCGAGGTCGGCGGCGGCCTCGCGCATCAGCTCGGCCATCCACGGTGCCTGCGCGAACTGCACGCGGTGGGTCACCTCGTGCAGGCACACCCACAGCCGGAAGTCGGCGGGCGGCACCTTCAGCGCGCGTTCGACCGCGACGACGTTGGGCGCGACGAGCAGCAGCGAACGGGAGAACGGGTCGTACTGGCCGAGCACCGCGGACGACAGGTAGGCGAGCATGGCGCCGGCCTGCGCACCCGCCGGTTTACCCACCCAGCGGCGGGAGGAGCCGGCCGGATCCTCGCCCGAGGTCGCGGTGAGGTCGGCCATCGACGCCGCGGCCGCACGCACCCAGCCCGGCCGGTCGACGACCTGCGCGGGCGGCGGCTCGGTTCCGTCGTCGAGACGCGTGTGCTCGCGCACCGGTCCCTCGGCGCGCGCGGCGGCCGAGAACAACTCGTCCTGCACCGCGTCGCGGGTGTACCGCGACATCGCGGGCTCGGAGCGGGTGAGGCGCACGCCGACCCCGGCCGCGAACGACCAGTCGATCGCGTCGCCGAGTGCCCGCTCCTTGCCGGTCATCGGCAACCGCACTCGCGGAGTACCGACGCCACGGCGTCGAGGGCGGGCCGGGCCTCGCTCGGGGACCTGCCGTTGGAGAGCAACGCGAACGACAGCACGCGGCCGTCGGAGTCGACGACGTATCCGGTGAGTCCGTTGACCTCGGTCAGCGTGCCGGTCTTCGCCCGCACCCATCCGGCGCCGGCACGGGTCGTGGTGCCGTAGCGATCGGCGAGCGTGCCGGTCGCTCCGGCGACGGGAAGATAGTCGAGCATGGGCCGCAGCTCCGTCCTGTTCGGTCCGGCCGCCTCCGAGATCACGCGATCGAGCGTGCGAGCGGGGATCCGGTTCTCGACCGAGAGCCCGCTGACGTCGCGCAACGTCACTCCGGTGACGTCCAGACCCGCTTGCTGCAGGGTACCGGTCACAGCCTTCGTCGTGCCCTCGAACGAGTGCTCGTTGCCGGTCGCGACCGCGACCTCCCGTCCGACGGTCTCCGCGAGGACGTTGTCGGATCGGCGCAGCATCTGGCCGAGGCGGACGGTGAGCGGCGCCGACTGCACCGATGCCATGGGCGCCGCGCCCGGCGAGGCCGACCCGGGCGCGACCCGCGCCGGGTCGGCACCGAGCGCCGTCGCCAGTGCACGACCGGCGTCCAGAGCGGGCGTCGCGCTGCGGGGCGATTCGTCCTCGAGCGGCCGCAACCGGCCGCCGTCGAGCATCACGGGTTCGATGGGCGCGACGTAGCCGTCGCCGACGTCCTGCGGGAACCAGCCCGGGGCGAGCGGATCTCCGCTGTACAGGCTCGTGTCGACGAGGACGGTCTCGACCGTCGCGCCGCTGCGCCGGATCTGTTCGGCGAGGTCGGCGATGCGAGGGCCGCCCGGGTAGAAGCTCTCCTGTCCGGGCGGCATCGCCGAGAGGGTGGGGTCGCCGCCGGCGATGAGGACGATCTCCCCCGGCTTCGAACCCTCGACGACGCGCGTGGTGATCCGATGGTCGGAGGGCAGCACGAGCATGGCGGCCGCGGCGGTGAGGATCTTCGTCGTGGAGGCCGGGATCAGCGCGCGATCGGCGTCCTTCGACCACAGCACAGTGCCGGTCGTGGGGTCGGTGATCGACCCGGCGAAGTCACCGAGGCCGGGATTGTTCACAACCGGATCGAGTGCCGCCGCCAGCGAGGTCGGGTCGGGCGTCGGAGCGTCGGGCGAGACCGCGGCGACCGCGGGGGTCGCGATCACCGGTGCCGGTGCGGGGAGCACGACCGCGCCGGCGGACGCCCGCACGTCGTAGATCGCGAAGGCCCCGCCGACGACGAGAGCGAGGAAACCCGCTCCCCAGATCCCGAAGAGGATCTTCATGTTCCGTCGTCGCCTGGTTGCCAGTGAACCCTGCTTCTTGTTGCCGCCCTGCCCCGTCAACACGCCTCCGCTGCATCCTGCACACACTGGTCGACCAGCTACCCGCACTTCCCGCTGCCGGCCGCATACTGCTGTGACGCACTCGGGGCCCCGGTACCTGCACCTCCAGCCTAGCGCCGCGACCGTTATCCTCTCTGCGGACCATCACCGCAGATACGGATGTCGTATCCGCCGGAAAAACACCGACGAAGTGAGGCAAGGCGTGGAGTTCGAGGTCACCATCGAGATCCCCAAGGGACAGCGGAACAAGTACGAGGTCGATCACGAGACCGGACGCGTCAAGCTCGATCGTTACCTGTACACCTCGTTCGGCTACCCGGCCGATTACGGCTACATCGAGAACACCCTCGGTGAGGACGGCGATCCGCTCGACTGCATGGTCCTGCTGCCCGAGTCGGTCTTCCCCGGCGTGATCGTCGAGGCCCGCCCCGTCGGCATGTTCAAGATGGTCGACGAGGCCGGTGGCGACGACAAGATCCTGGCCGTCCCGGCCGGCGACCCGCGGTGGGATCACGTCCAGGACATCAGCGACGTCTCGCAGTTCGAACTCGACGCCATCAAGCACTTCTTCGTGCACTACAAGGACCTCGAGCCGGGCAAGCACGTCGAGGCCGCCGACTGGGTCGGTCGCGCCGAGGCCGAGGCCGAGGTGACCGCGTCGGTCGAGCGCCTGAAGAACAACGGCGGGCACTGACACAGAGCCTGCAAATACGGATCCCCCGGACGATGCGATCGTCCGGGGGATCCGTCGTATGCGGGCCTACTCGCCCTTGAACTGCGGCGGGCGCTTCTCGAAGACGGCGGTGATCGCCTCGGTGAGGTCCTCCGACGGCAGGAACGCCGCGTTCCACGCCGCGACGTAGCGGAGGCTGTCGTCGACCTGCGGCGAGCGCGTGTGGTCGAGGACGTTCTTGATGCCCTGGACGACGAGCGGCGGGTTGGCGGCGATCTCCGCGGCGGTCGCGTGGGCCGCGGCCAGCACCGCGTCGGCGTCGGCGTGGACGTCGTTGACGAGACCGATCTTCTCGGCGCGGGCGGCGTCGATGTCCTTGCCCGTGAGCGCGAGCTCGCGGACGTGACCGTCGCCGATGATGAGCGGGAGCCGGGCGAGGGTGCCGACATCGGCGACCATTCCGACCTTGACCTCGCGGACGCTGAACTTCGCATCGGCGCTCGCGTAGCGGATGTCGGCGGCGGAGATGAGGTCGACCGCTCCGCCGATGCACCAGCCCTGGACCGCGGCGACGACCGGCTTGCGGCAGTCGGCGACGGCCGTGATGGCCGCCTGCATGCTCTTGATCAGCGTGTGGAAGTCCGTGCGCGGCTTCGCGAGCGCCTTGCCGGAGACGACGGCGCCGAGGCTGCCGCCCATGGCGACGAGGTCGAGGCCGTAGGAGAAGTTCCGGCCGGAACCGGCGAGGACGACGGCGCGGACCTCGGGGTCGGCGTCGAGCTCACCGAAGAGGACGGGCAGTTCCGCCCAGAAGTCGGGACCCATGGCGTTGCCCTTGCCGGGGCCGATGAGCGTGACCTGTGCGACGTGATCCTTGCGTTCGACGGTGAACGCTTTCCAGGGCGAGTGATCGGACATTACTGAAGAGTAACTTGTGGATCTTCGTTTCGCACCGACCGCACCCCACGACACGACGACGATGCGTCCTCGGAACCGCGCCCATAGCGCGGCGATTTTCCTACTCTTGATCCATGACCAGGTCGCTGCATCCGAATGCCCACCGCGTCTCGGACACGCTCATCGCCCGCGGCCATCACGGTCTGATCGTCCAGCAGCCGGAGACCGTGCACACCGCCGAGCAGGCCGCCGCCGCGGTGGGTGTGGAGGTGGGCGCGATCGTGAAGTCGCTCGTCTTCCTACTCGACGACGACCCGATCCTGCTGCTGGTGTCCGGCGCGCACCGCGTGTCGGTCGAACGGACCGGCGAGCGGCTCGGCGGCGAGCTCGTGCCGGCCTCCCCCGATCTGGTCACGGAGGTCACCGGCCAGCCGCTCGGTGGCGTCGCACCACTCGGTCATCCCACGAACCTGCCCACCTACATCGACCGTGCGCTGCAGCACTACCCGGATCTGTGGGCGTCGGGCGGATGCCCGAACACACTGTTCCGGACCGTCTATTCGGAGCTCATGCGCATCACCGCGGCGATCGACGTCGACGTCGACTGAGACCGCCCACCTACCGGTACCGCCGGCATCTCCACCCGGGTACACTCTCCGTCGTGACAGTCCGAGCGTGGAGCCGCAGGCATGTCGACCTGTGCCGTACCCGCTCGTGCCTCTGTGCGTTCTGAGATCCGCACCATCCCTTCCTCTTTCCCGGCGCCGCACTACTGCGGGTAGTCGCCTGTCCGGCGCCGTTCACCTTCCGACCAGCGGAGCCCTTCCATGACCACGTCCTCCATCGAGAACCCGCCCGGCAGCTCGGTCGATGCACCCGAACTCGTTCTCATCGTGCAGATCTCGGACACGAACGCCGGGTCGGCGGGCGACCTCGCCGCCCTCGCCGACGCCCTGCGGGAGACCGCGCTCGATCTGCTCCCGGGTGCGCGCACCCACACCCTCCTCAGCCCCGGCCCGACCCCTCTGGTGATCGATCTGCCGGCCCGCGGGCTGGTGCTCGACAATCAGCGGGTCGAGTTGAGTCACAGCGAATTCGAGATTCTTGCGCACCTGGTTCGCCGGCCCCGCGTCGTGGTGTCCCGCGCGGCACTGAGGCCGCTCGGCGCCGGCTATTCCGAGAACGACGACTTCGACACCGACCGGGGCAACCGCAGTGTCGACGTCCATGTCTCCCGGATCCGTTCCAAGCTGGGACGTTTCGGCAACATCATCACCACTGTCCGCGGGTCGGGCTACCGGTTCGATCCCGATCCGCGCGTGCACGTCGTCGAATCACTCGACCGCCGTACGGCGTGAACGCACGCGAAGGAGGGGCAGGAGTCGAAACTCCTGCCCCTCCTTCGTGATACGGATATGTGTCAGGAAGCGCGCACGGATGCCTGGGCGCCCTCACCGAACCGGCGCAGGACCTCGACGACGGTCGGCGAGACCTCGATGAGGCCGCGCGACTCCAGCCACGGCAGCGTTCCGTCGACGAGATGCTCGACGGTGAACGGCGCGGCGAGCGGGATCAGCGTGACGCCGTCGGCGACCTGCACGGCGTGGATGTCGGCGATCAGCCCGGCGAGACCGTGGGGCGTTCCGACGTAGGACAGCGTGGCGGCCTCCCCGCGAGTGGATTCCGGACGGGTACGCCGAGTGCGCGCGGTGCGGGCATCGGACGCGAGGATGACCTCGACGTCGACGAGCACCGTGACCGAATCGGGATCGCGGCCCTCCTCGGCGGCCTCCGCACGGATGCGGTCGCGCAGTTTCCCGGCCTCACGCAGGTCGGCGGCACGCACCCGCACGACGTTGGATACATCGGCGCTGAGGTCGAGCGGCGGGTCGCCGGCACGTCCCAGGGTCAGGTCGGCCCAGTAGTCGGGCCCGGAGTGACCGGTGAGTTCGACGGCGACACGCAACGGCCGGATCGCGGCGGACTCGACGACGGCCGGGTCTGCGGTGGCCGGATCTGCGGATACAGGGGTGACGGTGGATGCGACGGACATGGGATGCCTCTCGGTACGGGCCGCGGAGCGGCACGGAGGGATCGGCCTGTGAGCCGGAAGACTGTGAGGGAGAAGACCTTCAGTCCGGACAGATTCCCGATGCCGTACGGCAGAGGTCGACATGGCGACGGCACCAGCGTGCCGCGGCGATCGTCCTCGTCCGTTCCATGCGAATTACCCTACTGATCCTATGGGGAATTGTCGACCGCTAGACGCACGGAGATGCGTCGCCGTCGGTCGCTCCGAGACCGGGGCGCGTCTCCGGCGAGGGGTTCCACACACCGTCGTTCTTCGCGTGCACCCACGTCGGTCCGTTCTCGACCAGCGACCGGAGCGCTCCGAGGAGCCGCTCGACGTCGTCGGACGAGCTGCCGAGTCCGAGCGACGCCCGGACGGCTCCGCCGGCGCGACCGACCCGTGCGAGCAGCGGGTGGGCGCAGAAACGTCCGTCACGGACGCCGATGCCGTGCTCGGCGGACAGATAGGAGGCGACGTGGCCGGGCTCGTAGCCGTCGACCGTGAAGGTGACGATCCCCACGCTGTCGGCCGAATCGTTCCACAGCCGAAGCACTTCCACACCGTCGATGGTCTGCAGACCGTCGACGAGCTGGGCGCACAGGGCCTCCTCGTGACGGGTCACCGCGTCGGAGTCGAAACCGGCGAGCGCATCGCACGCGGCGGCAAGAGCAGCGACACCGAGCACGTTGGGGGTGCCGGCCTCGTGACGCGCAGGGGCGCAGGCCCATTCGGTGTGATCGAGGCGCACCTCGCGCACCGCGCCGCCACCGGCGAGATACGGCTCGGCGGCGTCGAGCCAGTCGCGGCGGCCGACGAGCGCTCCCGCACCGAACGGCGCGTACAGCTTGTGGCCGGAGAAGGCTAGGTAGTCCACGCCGAGCTCGGCGAGATCGACACGGCGGTGGGGCACGAGCTGCGCACCGTCGACGAGGATCCGGGCACCGGAAGCGTGTGCGAGCTCGGCGAGTTCGGCGATCGGCAGGACCTCACCGGTGACGTTGGAAGCACCGGTGACGGCGAGCAGGGCCGCGGGGGCGCGCTGGAGTTCGACCGCGAGGCGCCACACCGTCTCCGACACAGTGTCTGCGGCCTCGACGATGCGAGAGTTCTTCCAGGGCAGCAGATTCGCGTGGTGCTCGATGTCGAGCACCACGACATCGCCGGGCACCGCGCTCGCGAGCAGGTTCAGCGAATCGGTGGTGTTGCGCGTGAAGACGACGACCTGGTCGTCGGCCGCGCCGACGAAGCGCGACACGGAGGTGCGGGCGTCCTCGTAGGCGGTGGTGCTGATCCGCGAGGCGTAGCCGGCGCCGCGGTGCACGCTCGCGTAGAAGGGCAGCAGCTCGGTGATGCGGTCGGTGACGGCGGACAGCGCCGGTGCGCTCGCCGCGTAGTCGAAGTTCGCGTAGGTGCAGGTACCACCCTGGACGAGCGGAACCTGCACGTCACAGCCGGAAACGGTGGCCAACGGAGCGACGCAGGTGGCGGTGGCTACAGCAGTCATGACAAATCCCTCGTGTACTCGGGGACCCGCCGGTGACGCCTACGACGGAGAATTCTCGTCGCCGACGGAGTCCGCGCTTGCCGTGTCCGGTAGTGGATTCACGGCCCGGTCGTCACCCGGAGCACCCCACCGCGGTTGGAGGGTTGCCGACCAGCTAGCCGGGGCTTGACGCTGGTACTCATGACCTGGCGAAGAGAATGGCAGGACGACCGTGCCGTGTCAACCCCGCCGCCCCGTGTCGCCCGGCTCCGCACGAGGACGACACGCGTTCTGCGCGCCGAACGTTCACCTGTCGTCCACCCGGACGTGAGATAACCGGAAGATCCATCGAGCAGAAGGACCCGCGGAGTTGCCAGCCATATCCTCGACCCCCGTCGGCCGGTCCCCCATCCCGGACGAGTTCCTCCGCGCGTCGCACGCCCCACCCGCCCGCACCCTCGTCGACCTGCTGCGGAGCACCGCCGAAGCACATCCCGACGCCCCCGCGATCGACGACGGCTCGACGGTCCTCGAATACGCCGAACTGGTCGAGGCGGTGATCGCCGGTGCGTATGCGCTGAACGACGCCGGCGTCGGGGCCGGCGACCGGGTCGGGGTGCGCATGACCTCCGGGCGCAGCGACCTGTATGTGACGATTCTCTCCATTCTCGCCGCAGGCGCCGCGTACGTCCCCGTCGACGCCGACGATCCCGACGAGCGGGCCGAACTCGTGTTCTCGGAAGCGCAGGTCACCGCCATCGTCACCGACGAGGGCATCGGACCGGGCACGGCACCGCCGTCGGGCACCCCGGCCGTGCGGGGCCCGAACGTCGACGACGACGCGTGGATCATCTTCACCTCCGGTTCGACCGGAACACCGAAGGGTGTCGCCGTCACCCACCGCAACGCGGCGGCCTTCGTCGACGCGGAAGCGCGGATGTTCTGCCAGGGGGCGCCGCTCGGCCCCGGCGACCGCGTCCTGGCCGGACTGTCCGTGGCGTTCGACGCCTCGTGCGAGGAGATGTGGCTCGCGTGGCGGCACGGCGCCTGCCTGGTTCCGGCGCCCCGCGCGCTCGTCCGCTCCGGCATGGACCTCGGGCCGTGGCTCGTCTCCCGCAACATCAACGTCGTCTCCACGGTGCCCACCCTCGCGGCGATGTGGCCGGCCGAAGCCCTCGAAGCGGTGCGTCTGCTCATCTTCGGCGGCGAGGCCTGCCCACCCGATCTCGTCGAACGTCTCGCCGTTCCGGGACGCGAGGTGTGGAACACCTACGGCCCCACCGAGGCGACGGTCGTGGCCTGCGCGTCGCTGATGGACGGCACCGGACCGGTCCGCATCGGCCTGCCCCTCGACGGATGGGATCTCGCCGTCGTGGACGCCGACGGCAACCCCGTCGAGGAGGGCGCGTCCGGTGAACTCGTCATCGGCGGTGTCGGTCTCGCTCGCTACCTCGATTCGGCGAAGGACGCCGAGAAGTACGCTCCCATGCCCACTCTGGGCTGGGACCGCGCCTACCGCAGCGGTGATCTCGTGACGCTCGACCGCGCCGGCCTGCTGTTCCAGGGGCGCGCCGACGACCAGGTCAAGATCGGTGGCCGCCGCATCGAGCTCGGCGAGGTCGACAACGCACTGCAGAACCTGCCCGGCGTGGCAGGCGGTGCGTGCGCGGTCCGCAGGACGGCCGCGGGGCATTCGATCCTCGTGGGATACATCGCCTCCACCGATCCGGACTTCGACATCGCCTCGGCCCACGACCTGCTGTCCGAACAGCTCCCCGCCGCGCTCGTCCCGCGCCTCGCGCTCGTCGACGAACTCCCCACCCGCACGTCCGGCAAGGTCGACCGCAACGCTCTGCCGTGGCCGCTGCCGGGCGCCGATGCCGACTCGGTGGAAGCACTCGGTCTCGATCCCACCGCCGAATGGGTCGCCGAACTGTGGACCGACATCCTCGGCGCCCGGATCGAGGGCGTCGACGACGACTTCTTCGAACTCGGCGGTGGTTCCCTCGCGGCGGCGCAACTCGTCACGGCGCTGCGGAGCCGGTATCCGGAGATGACGGTCGCGGAACTGTACGACCACCCGAGGCTCGGATCGCTCGCCGTCTATCTCGACGAACTCGCGCCGACGGAAGCGGCGACCCCGCGCGAGGTGACCCCGGTGCCGCGACTCGCGCAGCTCGGTCAGATCGCGGTGACCGCCGTCGTCACCACCCTCACCGGACTGCAGTGGGTGACCTGGCTGGCGATCCTGAACAACCTCGTCGCGCTCGTCGTGGACGTGCCGTGGACCGTCACCCTGTCGTGGTGGTGGGTCACGCTCGGTGTCCTGCTGTTCCTCACGCCCGTCGGGCGCATGGCGATCTCCGTCGCGGGTTCACGTCTGCTGCTGCGCGGCATGAAGCCCGGAAGCTACCCCCGCGGTGGGAGCGTCCACCTCCGGCTGTGGACGGCCCTGCGACTGTCCGAGGCCGTGGGCGCCGTGAACATCTCGAGCGCTCCCTGGATGCGGCAGTACGCGCGGGCGCTGGGAGCGAAGGTGGGCCGCGACGTCGACCTGCACAGTCTTCCGCCCGTCACCGGTCTCCTCGAACTCGGCGACGGGTGTGCCGTCGAGCCGGAGGTGGACCTCGGCGGCTACTGGGTGGACGGCGACGTCGTCCACATCGGAAGCATCCGGATCGGTGCCGGCGCCACGGTGGGCGCCCGATCGTTCCTGGCCCCCGGCGCACGGATCGGCAAGAACGCCGAAGTGGAGGCCGGATCCGCGGTGTTCGGCCGCGTGAAGGCCGGGCAGAACTGGTCCGGCTCCCCCGCCCGCAAGGCCGGCAAGGCCGACCGGCCGTGGCCCGCCGCGACACCGCCGCGGGGCAGCAGGTGGGTGCCGGTCTACGCCCTGTCGTCGATCCTGCTCGGCGGCCTGCCCGTCGTCTCGATCGCCGCCGGGGTCGCGCTTCTCGTGTGGTGGGTGCACGACACCCCCACCGTCTCCGATGCCGTGGTGCACTCGCTGGCGATGCTGCCCGTCGCGGCGCTGCTGACGATGTTCGTCTTCGCCCTGCTCACCCTGACGGCGGTGCGGTTGCTCGCCGTCGGGATGACGGAGGGCTGGCATCCCGTGCGCAGCCGCGTGGGCTGGCAGGTGTGGTTCACCGAGCGCCTCATGGACTCCTCGCGCACCTTCCTGTTCCCGCTCTACGCGTCGATGCTCACCCCGATCTGGCTCCGGTTGCTCGGCGCCGACATCGGCAAGGACGTCGAGGCGTCGACCGTGCTGATGGTTCCCAAGTTCACGAAGGTCGCCGACGGAGCGTTCCTCGCCGACGACACGATGGTCGCCTCCTACGAACTCGGCGGCGGGTGGCTGTACATCTCGCATGCGAAGGTCGGCAAGCGTGCCTTCCTCGGCAACTCGGGCATGGCGGCGCCGGGTCGGCGGGTCCCGAAGCACGGACTCGTCGCGGTGCTCTCCGCCGCCCCGGAGAAGGCGAAGTCCGGTTCGTCGTGGCTGGGCAGTCCCCCGGTGCGCCTGCGGCGCGCGAGCGGCGACAGCGACGCGAGTCGCACCTTCGAACCGCCGCTGAAACTGAAGATCGCACGGGGCGCGGTCGAGACCTTCCGGCTCGTGCCCATGGTCGTCACCTACGGCATCGGGCTCGGTGTGCTCTTCGCCCTCAACACCCTCGCCGCGCACCTGGGTTATCTCGCCGCTGCGCTGCTGGGCGGTCTCGTGCTCATGGTGGCCGGAGCCGTGGCGTGCCTCGTGACCGTGATCGCGAAATGGCTCGTCGTCGGTCGGATCGGCCGCGTCGAGCATCCGCTGTGGAGTTCGTTCGTGTGGCGCAACGAGGTCTCCGACACCTTCGTCGAAACCGTGGCGGCACCGTGGTTCGCCCGGGCCGCGGCGGGCACCGCCGTGATGAACCTGTGGCTGCGCGCGCTGGGGTCGCGGATCGGCCGCGGTGTGTGGTGCGAGAGCTACTGGTTGCCCGAGGCCGACCTGGTGTCGCTGGGCGACGGTGCGACCGTCGAACGCGGTTGCGTTGTACAGACCCACCTGTTCCATGATCGGATCATGTCCATGGACACCGTGACCCTCGGCGCCGGCGCCACGCTCGGCCCCCAATGCGTCGCGTTGCCCGCCTCGGGCATCGGCGACGGTGCCACCGTCGGCCCCGCCTCACTGGTGATGCGCGGCGACGTCGTCCCGCCGTCCACTCGCTGGCAGGGCAATCCGATCACGCCGTGGACCACACCGAACGACTGGTCGCCGCGGTGAAGCCCATCAAGGCCGCCAAGCCCGTCGCGCCGGTCGCCGCCGACCGCCCGCTCGACCCCTATCTGCCCGAGAGCGGGAACCGCGGCTACCGGGTCTCCCGCTACGAACTCGAACTCACCTACAAGGTCGTGTCCAACCGGCTCGACGGCCGAGCGAAGATCATCGCCACGACGACGGACGTGCGCGCCAAGTACTCACTCGATCTCGCGCAGTCGATGCGGGTCGCGAAGGTGACCGTCAACGGGCGACGTCCCGCCAAGTTCGCGCATCGCGGTGGCAAGCTCACCGTCACCCCCGCCGAGAAACTCCCCGCCGGGGCGGTCCTCGTCTTCGGTGTGCAGTACTCGGGCACGCCCACCCCGCTGCGCACGATGTGGGGTGAGGTCGGCTGGGAGGAACTCGACGAGGGGTCGCTCGTCGCGAGCCAGCCCAACGGCGCACCCACCTGGTTCCCCTGCGACGACCATCCCGGTTCGAAGGCCACCTACCGTATCGCCGTCACCACCGACGCTCCGTTCGTCGCGATCGCGAACGGCACGCTCGTGCACAAGACCACGAAGGCGAGCCGCACCACCCGGGTGTACGAGCAACCCGAACCGATGGCGACCTATCTCGCCACGGTCCAGACCGGCCACTACGAGATACGCACCCTCGCAACGGAACCCGTACCGCAATACGGCATCCACCCGCCTCGCCTGCGCGCGGAGTTCGATCGGGACTTCGCTCGCCAGACCGAGATGCTCGAGTTGTTCACGCGCCTGTTCGGCCCGTATCCGTTCGCGCACTACACCGCTCTGGTGACCGACGACGACCTCGAGATCCCCCTCGAGGCGCAGGGATTGTCGATCTTCGGCGCGAACTTCTGTGACGGCACCGGCCGCGAGGAACGGCTCGTCGCACACGAATTGGCGCACCAGTGGTTCGGCAACAGCCTCACGTTGAACCGCTGGTGCGACATCTGGCTCCACGAAGGATTCGCGTGCTACGCGGAATGGTTGTGGTCGGAGAACTCGGGTGGCAGGTCGGCGCACGCGCACGCACTCGACGCCCACCGGGGACTGGCCCGCAAGCCGCAGGACATCCTGCTCGAGGATCCGGGCCCGAAGGACATGTTCGACGACCGAATCTACAAGCGCGGGGCACTGACCCTGCACGCCCTGCGCACGCAACTCGGCGACGAGCCGTTCTTCACCCTCCTGCGGACGTGGACCGCGGAACACCGGCACGGCAACGTGACGACGGCACAGTTCAAGGATCTCGCCGCGCGTTTCTCGGACGTCTCGCTCCGGCCGCTGTGGGAGGCGTGGTTGAGCACACGAGAGCTCCCTCCGGCACCGACAGCCTGACGCGACGCCGGCTCAGGGCAGATCCACCTGCGACGCGAGCCACCGGCCGTCGACGAGTTCCATCGTCATGACCACACGGCTGCGGTCGAGTCGCGGTTCGGGGACGAGGGTGTTCGTGACGCTCTGGTCGACGAACAACAGGACCTCGACCTTCGTCGTCGTCGCGTACCTCATGCCCGACTCCACCACGACACCCTCCGAACGTGCCTGGTTGTCGATCAGCACCTGTTCGAGTTGTGCGCTCGACTCGGCGTACATCTGGGATGGGCACCGGTCGCGGGGGATGGGAATCCGGAGGGGGATCCGAGCATCGGGTCCCCCTCCCGGATGTCGTCTAGGTCCGACGACGTAGAGACGTATCCAGTGCGCTCATCAACTCTCCGACCCGACTTCTCGACGTGGGCGCGAGCGGATATCTGGAGAGGACGTCGACCACCACGGAAGTCGCGCGTCGCCGGGCGTCGTCGAGCGCGTCCTCCGCGGCTCCCGGGTCGCCGTCAGCGCGGAGTTCGGCGATGCGAGCGGCACTCGCTGCAGCACGCAGGATGTGCCCGACCTGAGTGGCCTTCGCGATGGGGTGCAGATAGGCAGCCGCCGCGGCATCACCGGCGCACCGTGCGGCAAGGGACGCCGCCTCGGTCGGTGCGTCCTTTGCAGCCCGGTGGGCATCCAGAGCGGTGACGCGCTGGAGTCTCGTTCGTCGCGCACCGTCGACGAATTCCCGAGCCGCGTCGAGTGCTGCACGTGGACGACGGTCGTCGGGCACAGATTCTTCGAAGACGGGGAGCACGGCCTGGGCGCTCTCCGTCACGTATCGGGCGACCGCCCGCAATTCGTCCATGGTGAGTTCGAAATCACCGAACACACTTGTCGCCGGTTCGATCCGTCCCACAACTCCGAGCATAGGTCGGACGGATGTCCGCATACGAGAAAAGGGGACCCGCGAAAGCGGGTCCCCTCCTCAAAGCCGAAGACCCCCAACAATGTTGGGGGTC